>JAXGNF010000096.1:0-7950 GCA_040768135.1 Thermoleophilia bacterium
AAACAAAAGCCCGCCTGCTTTAGCAGCGCGGGATACCAGGCTCGATTCGGGATTTGTCCGGTTTTTGCGTGCCATGATGGACCCCTCTCACTTGATGGGGGTTAGACTCGACTGCCTACGGAGCGGTTCCATTGCCCGATGATCGCAGAAACGCCGTGAGTGACATGAGTGAAGCGGGGCTACAGAGTCCGATATGCGCCGCGGCGCCCCGTAGCCGGGGCGCCGCGTCGGCGTTCGCTCGTATATTCGAGCCCGTTGGTGCTAGAAGGAAAGGTCGTCCATGTCCCCGAAGCCGCCAAATCCACCCAAGATGCCCATGAACGGTCCCATGAACATCTCGGGGTTATCTTCAATGGCCTTTTCGAGTTCGCTGAACGGGCGGGCGGAGGGGGGTGCGACCACTTTCACGACCTTACCCGGGTCGTCGAGCTTGAGCAAGGCCTTAAGGGCTATACCGTTGAGGCCATCCACTTCCTCGTCGGCCGGGGGCACCATGTTCAACTCGACCGCGACCTTGCGCAGCAAGGAGTCTTTCTTGCCGACCCACAGGTCGATGGTGAAGTCACGCAGCATCTGGTTGAGTTGCCCCTGTATCTCCTGTATGTCTTCCATGCTCGGCAACAGATCTTCCACACCCATCGTGTCGGTCATTGAATTGGAAGGATCGACTAGGCTCATGAACTCCTCGCTGTTCATCAGCGCGAGTAAGTCGGTCATGATCTTCGTCGTATCGGGAGAGCCAGAGAGATGGTAGACATCGGTGCCCGCGATGGTCTCCTCGCCCACAAGGCGCAGGTCCTTGAACCAAGTTACCGGGTCGATGCCCAACTCGTTCAGAAGCGACTTAAGTTCACTGAGCTTGGCTTGTTGGCCGAACGAGTCGCCCATCATCTCTACCATCTCCTCCGGGGCCTCATACCATTGATCGAGGAGGGAGAGCCAGAACTTGTCGTCGACCATCTTGACGCCTACATCCAGGACCTCTCCACCCGCGGATAGAGAGATGGTGAAGTCACCCGCTTGGGGCTCGTCGGCGTAAGCGAAGGTTCCGGAGAGGGTCATGGGCTCATTCAGCAACGGCATCGCCTCGGCCGGCATCTCTGAGGTGTCAACATCGAACGAAAGTGACACTTCGAAGCTACCGGTAGCTGCCGTCATGGTCTCTGAAGCGGATATGGTTGCGGCCACGAGAGCCTGCGGTGAATTGTCGCCACCGGCAAGGCCTGCCGGTGCTGCCTCTCCGCAACCGGTAGCGCCGATGACGAACAACGACGCTACGGCTATCAAACCAACAGCAAGCGCTCTACGCATAATGACTCCTTTGCAGGCCCGGCCGGAGCCGGTTGTCGTGCCCCCAGTGTCACGGTGGCTTTCTTATATAAGCGTGGACCCCAAATTCCACGTCCTCGGACCGTGAGATCCACTTCTATTATATCGGTCGGCTCTCGAGGCTACCTGAGCGCGCTGTTTTGCAATGGCCTCGCTACTATCGACCGGCCAGGACCGCCTCGATGGCGGCTACGGTCTTTGGGACGGCGCTGGTGAGATTGTGACTGCCGGTTTCGGTGATGAGGATGTCGTCCTCGGTGCGGACGCCGAACCCTCTGTCGGGAAGATAGATGCCCGGTTCGATGGTGATGACCATACCGGCCTGCAGCGGACCATCGGGGGTGACGTCGTGGACATCCAGGCCGATATTGTGGCTGGTTCCGTGGATGAAGGCATCGCCGTAACCCGCCTTCTCGATGATTGTGCGGGCGACACCGTCGACGTCGGTGAAGGTGGCGCCGGGGCGGGCAGCCTCGATGGCCGCCAAGTTGGCCTCGAGAACCACCTCATAAACTGCGCGTTGCTCAGCGGTGAAGACGCCGCCGGCCGGGAAGGTGCGGGTGACGTCGGAAGCGTATCCACGATAGGCGGCCCCGTAGTCGATGACGACGAGGTCGCCGTCTTTGATCACAGTGTTCGAATCTCGGTAATGGAGCACCGTTCCATTTGCCCCCGCGCCAACGACGGGTTCGAAAGCGGGTTCGCAGTCGTGCTCCCTGAAGACGGCAGTGATAACGCGTTCGACGTCGGCCTCTCTGAGCCCCGGCCGAAGGGCTCGTAGTCCCGCCTCAAAGCCTGCCGTCGTCGCTACGATGGCACGTTCGATGAGGGCCAACTCCGCGGGCGACTTGAGCGCGCGCATGGAGGGAAGCAACTGAGTGCGGTCCTCGATGGCTACACCGGGCACTCGTTCGCTCACCTTCTTGAAAAGTGCCAAGTCGGGGGAAACGTCAGCGGTATAGGGGGCGAAGGGGTGCAGGCAGGCCAAGCGTTTTGCGCGCCGGGCTGCCTCGGTGAGCATTCCCGGGAGAGACGAGGTGCGCCTAATGGCCGCAAAGCCGGTCTTGGTCTTGAGCGTTGAGTCGATGGGATCGCGGGCTCCATCCCAGCGCTCGGTCTCGGGATCGCGGGGGCGCAGGAAAAGCGTGATGGTCCGGGCCGGGTCCTCCGTCGTAGGATCGAATAGGACCGCGGCAGCGCTCTCATGGTCGATGCCGGTGAGATACGAGAAGAAGCGGTTGGTCCGCCAACGCGACGTCGGCGGGCCGGAAGCAACTTCAGTGCCGGCCAGCACTACCGCCACTGCGCCCTCCAAGGATTCCAGTACCCGTAGGCGTCGCTCACGGTATTCGTCGAGGGAGATAGTGGGGTTCGTCGGCTCCATGAGCCGGATATTAGCACGTGGGCTTGACGGGATCAGTCTTGTGAACCTCAGTGCGCCAAGGAGTGTGGTGGGAGCGGCGGCGTTGGTCTCACGGAACAACGAATCAACGTCAACCTTCTCGCTTGCGGCTGTCCGGATAGTGGTTTGAGTTGTACGATGAACTGTGCTGAGCCACGTTGTCGCTGAGCGGCACTACGCTGCTGCCCAGCGGTACCTTGCAACTGACGGAGGAGCGACACGATGACCCGCACTATCGATCCGATCGTCTCGACCGACTGGCTGGAAGCTCATCTGGACGACGAGAATTTGGTTGTAATCGACGTCAGATTCCCCGAACATTATGAAGTCGGACATATCCCGGGTGCCCTCTCGGTGCCTTTTGGCCTCGTCTCCGCTTGGGCGGACTCGGGGGAGTTGATCCTGGAATTGCCGGAAACGGAGGGTCTCCTTAAGACTATCGGGGATTGTGGTCTGAACGCAGACTCACGAGTGGTCATAGTGGGCCCTCTGCCGGAACCGGGCGTGCCGCCGTACGCGCTGGCCGACTCGGTCAGGGTGGCGGCTACTTTGATCTACGCGGGTGTTAAGAACGCGTCTGTCCTGGCGGGCGGCCACGCGAAGTGGGAGGAGGAGGGCAGACCGGTGACCACTGAGGTCCCTGCGGTCACCTCTACGCCTTATGCGAGCGCCGTCGACAGCGACTCCTGGGTCTCGACCGGCTACGTGAAAGAGCGGATAGGCAAAGCGGTGCTCCTCGATGGCCGGGACCCGGACGACTACTTCGGGGTCAAGATAGACGCGTTTGCCGACATGAGGGGGCACATCCCGACGGCCCGTTGCCTCCCTATGATCTGGGCCTGGGAACCCGACGGCACCTACCGCCCGATGGAGATGATCAGAGATATGGCGACTGGAGTGATCGGTGAAGCCAAAGACCAGGAGATCATTTGCTACTGCGGGGCAGGTGGATATGCGAGCGCCTGGTGGTTTCTCCTCACCCAGTCATTTGGGTACACGAATGTCAAGATCTACGATGGATCGATGGAGGCTTGGGCCGACGAAGGAAATCCTCTCGTCCTTTACACTTGGACGGAGTAGCGTAGGGCGGAGGATGATCTGTGACAGGGGCGCCGCGCGCTGCGTCGCGGCGGGCGGGCGGGCCCGAGCATCGACATCGAGTAGGTCTGAGCTCGCATCTGCCCGTAGCAACCCGGCCCGCCATCGTCCGTAGGGGTGGCTTGCTGGGCGCGGCCCGTCGGGAACCTAGAACCCCGGCTTCGCGGCGGGAAGAGGGTGGAGTGCTTCGAGTCTGCCCTTGCAGTCGCCGGCGACTGCTTGTAGTCGTCAGTCCTCCCGATAGACCGACACTCTGAACTCCGGCTTGAGGCCGAGTTGGTCCTTGACAGGACAACTGGCTGCCGCCCGGATGACGGCATCGTGATACTTGGCTGGGAATCCCTCGGGTACAAGGATCTCTATGACGACATTGGCGAGCAGGTGGGTATCTTGGTTACGCTCGGCTCTTATGCGTAGGCCGCTCTTGGTTCTGGAGAAACCACGCTCTCGGAGGAAGTCCCAGACCGTGAAGCCCGTGCAGGTGGCAAGGCCGCAAAGGAGTATATCGAACGGTCCGTAAGCGTCGGGGTTGCCGCCACGGCCGGGCGGGGGCTCGACCTCGACTACGAGATCTTTGGTCTGGGCCCGAATGCGGTCGCCCTCGCAAAAACTGACCTCTACATTCATGGTCTTGCCCCTTTGTGACGAAGAATACGTTGTCTGTGCACGGAACGCCCCGTGGAATCCGAGGCGGTCTTCGACCCAAAGGTGACATCCGCCTGCGGGTTGGTCAAGGGGTTGTCGTGTGCGGCGGACGTTGCTATGTGCTCAGACGCGCTGCGAAATAGGAGGCGGTCCAGGCCGCTACCTTCGAGAAAGGATGTCTGGTGGCCAAGCTGCGGGTCTATCTTGCCGGTCCCATCCGAGGGTGTAACGATGCTCAACGCACCCGCTGGCGGAACGAGATCAAGCAGGCCCTCAGAAAGGATTTCGACTTCGAAGATCCGGCCGAATGGACCGACGACTACGTTCTCTCCCGTGAGGTGTCCAAGCTCGAGGCCTGCGACATCCTACTCGCCAACATGTGGAAGGAGTCCATTGGCACCACCTTGGGAGTCATTCGGGCCCGTCATCAGGGCAAACCGGTGGTGCTCGTTGATCCTAACCACATCGACAACGCCATATTGAACGGTCTCGTGGTTCCGGAGAAACCGGTTCACACCCTCGACGATGCGTGTAGACGACTACGTGAGTTGGCCCAGGAGTTCGCGTGTGCTTTCATCGTCCAGAAGCGCAATGGAGGTGAAGAGCCCTTCAGTACCAAGAAGCTGGTACAGTCGGTCTCCTTGGCTGCGGCTGCTGCCGGAGTCATGGACCCCACATTGGAGGAGCAGATCTCTGGACCGGTGATCTCGTCACTGCGACACATCGGGGGGCAGCAGGGGCTGGTGGAGACCAAAGAAATCCGGGAGGCGCTCTTTGACCGGTTGGGCTGGATGGGGGCCGATCCCGGGCAGCCTCTGGAGGTACGTACGCGCGCCCAGGGGATCCTACAGGCATGGAAGACGCGCGAGGCTACCAAGGACGCCGAACGGGCTGTTCTCGATGCCCAGGCCCGCATCGCTGAGCTGGAGGCCGAACGCGAGGTCCTGCTCGAAGAGCTGGCTGCGCGGGACGCCCGAATCGCCGAATTGGAGCGTAACCTCCCACCTGTGGTCGAGCCCCCTCCGAAAGACCTTTCGGAGGCTCTACGGCGGGTGCAGATCGATTTCGCAGGGCCACTCGTTATCCATGAACGCGCGTTGCAGAGTGCTGCGGTCTCCCCATACCGGGACGTCGCGCAGGCTTGGCAGGCGCTTCAACTCCTGGGCCGGTATGCCACCGAACGACAAATGGCCGAGCTGCTGGGAGAGAGGTTCTCCGGTGCTCGGCAGTGGTTCAAAGATCATCAGGAAGAAGCCCCAGGCGTGGATTATGCCGCGAAAGAAGGACAGATCGCCGGTACCAAGTATCGGGAGGAGCGCACCGTCATATTTGAGGGTGTGCCCCTCTTTGCTGAGCAGCACCTCTGCCTCGGGGACTCGTTCGATCCCCAATACTGTCTGCGCATCCACTTTGCCACGCACAAAGATCAGGTTGTGGTCGCCTGGTGCGGAAGGCATCTGCGCAACGCCAAGACGGGATAAGAGCGACCTCAGGACGGCGGCCACGAAGGGGAGCGCGCCGACGGTCGGTGCGGCTGATCACTCGTTGGGCACTATGTTATGGCCCCTTCCCTATTCCTACGCGACGGCAGGCCTGCTATTCTCCCAATACTCTGAAGCGAATGAAGACCTTCACCACCAGGAGGTTATCGATGCCACATTCTGTGCGGTTCTCCGTCTACAATCCTGAAGCCCGGCTCGTTCAGACGGTGGGCACGGCCGAAGCGGCGTCCTTAGAGTCGGCTCCGACGGCGCTCGCGCCGAGGCCCGGCACCCTGGACGGCAAGACCGTTTATCTTGTCGACACCGGATTCGGGGGTAGCTACCGGTTCATGCAGCAACTGCAGAGGTGGATGGGCGAGCACATGCCCTCGGTTACCACTATCAGGAGGCGCAAACCGGGGGGTCCGTTCTCCGATGACGGAGACGCGCTCTGGGACGAGATCAAGGAGAAGGGAGGCGATGCGGTCATCCTTGGCGTTGGGGGTTGACCGGGTTGCGCCGCGGCGGTCGCCGCGAGCAGTAATAAGCTTGAACGCACCTACGGCATCCCGACCGCCCCTCTCTCCACCCACGAGTATGCCGACCATGTCCGGCGGGAGATGAGGGCGTTGGGAGCGATATTACCCTTCGTCTGGACACCGCACCCGGTGGTCAGCATGCCGCCGGAGACCCTGTACGAGTATCTCGAAAGCGCCGATCCACTGACCGGCGACCGGGTCATCGACGAGATCATCGCCGCGCTCACAGAAAGCCAGGACGGGGTCGCGTCTGGGCCTGGTCCCGTGGCCATGCCGTCTGAGGGAGTCGCTTCTCGTGAAGAGTTCGTCGGGCCGGGCACCGAAGATGAACTTCAGCGTTTGTTTTACGAGCGGGGTTGGACTGACGGACTCCCTGTCATCTTGCCCACTGAGAAGCGGGTGGCCTTGATGATGACCGGAACCGGTCGCGCCGGTGACGAGTTGGTCGGGGAGATCTTCAACCACGACACCAAAGAAGTGATCCGTTACACCGTCTTGGACATCGCTGTGGTGGCCGTCATGGCCGGGGCACGTCCTGAGCACCTCCCCGTGATCTTGGCCGTAGCTGCGACCAGACAATCGTCGCTCACGCCTTCGACCACGCCTTTCGGCAGCATGCTCTTGGTCAATGGGCCCATCCGGACTGAGATCAACATGAACTCCGGGGTCGCTGCTTTCAGTCCGGGCAACCTGGCCAATGCGGTCATCGGCCGGGCTTGGACTTTGATGTCCATCTGCTGGGGATATGCTCGGCCGAAGGTGACCCTGTGGAGTTCCCAAGGCAACGGATTCCTCTACAACAATATGTGCTTCGCCGAGAACGAAGAACGGAGCGTCTGGACGCCTTTCCATGTGCAGAAGGGTTTTGGGCCGGAAGAGAGCGTGGTGAGTGTCTTCAAGGGCTGGTTCGTCATGAACAGCCTACAGGCAGCCGCCAAGCGCACCATCGGTGAAGAGATCGACCTGCAGTTGAGCGTTATCCCTGCCCTTCATTCCAGTGCGACCATCATGATGGACCCCCTTGTGGCGAGGCAACTCAAAGAGACCGACGGATTCGCGAGCAAAGAGGACTTCAGCCGGTGGCTGGCGGAGAACGCGAAGATTCCCGCCGGAAGGTACTGGGGCACCGACCACATCGATATGCTGGTGGCCCCGCTCGCGCAGGCCGGGGTCGAGCCGTACGCCGGTTGGAAGGAGTTGGCGGACGACGAACTCATACCTCACTATCACAACCCTGAGAACATCAACTTAGTAGTAGTGGGCGGAGAGACTAGTCCGGTCTGGAAGACCAGCGACTACGCGTGTTGGGGGTCGCAATCAGTGGATCACTGGCGACCAGGTGTCGCAGCAGGGGAGTGTGCCGACGGCACCTGTGGTCTCCCTGATCCGGAGGTCGAGTACGACGAGTAGGCGGGCGAAAACGCTCGGATTCAAGTCAGGCAGAATAGTGGTCTAG
>JAXGNF010000097.1:0-5227 GCA_040768135.1 Thermoleophilia bacterium
ACGAGGCCCCTCCTACTGGACAAGGACGACCACCGTCGGTTTCTTGACTACCCCGACCGAGTGTCGTTTTTGGCACCGTTGGGGCGATATCGAGGCAGTCCGCGACGCCCAGGCTTGGCTTATGCGGCCGTGACGGCGACAACGTGACCACTGCGCCCCGTCGTCGAGTGGTGTCTTCACAGGCTCCCTAGGCCGGATACTCCCCGATGAAGATGTGACCATGGCTTGGGCCGTACAGGGTCGTCCCAGACCGCCCGTCAACTCAAGCCTCCACGGGCAGGGGGTCTGAACCATCCGATCCAATCCCTCGTTAGGCCTGCTCTGCGCTCCAGTGAAGCGCAACAAGAGAATTGAAATCGCTCTCTCACAGAATCCTAAGCTCTTGTCCCGCTGCCATGAGTTCCTCGGCCCGTCGACGCTTGGAGCTGCGTTTGTGGCCAGTAAGCCTTCTTACATCCTGGTCGCCCACACCCAAGATGGTCGTTCGTCTGCTGACACCGTCTGCCACCTCGTATCCAAGATCCGATGCCAGTTCGGCAGCTCTACGACGGGGGATACTCAATGCACCGGTGAACACAATCACCTCGCCAAACAACGGACCCTCTGGCTTACCCTCGTAGCCGGCCGGCGCCGTATGGCGAGATGAAGTCCCATTCCTGATCGGCTTTCGAACCCGGGTCAACCATTCTTCCACGGCGATGCCCGAATCTGCGCTCGCCGCAAGCAAAACCTGTCCGGCCGCCTCGGCGTCCTCGGGAGCATCGTGATGCACGAAGTCGAAACCGACGAGCCGACAGACTGACTCCAGTCCGTATCCGGAGCAAGCGCACTCAGCCCCTGTCTGCCTTGCCACCAGAGAGGAGTCTAGCCAGCGACACTGGGGCGCGGACAGACCATATTTGCCCAGGGCCTGTCGCAGTGCAACCCGGTCGAAGGCAGTGTGTGACACCACGACCCGGCCGTTCAGCCGATAGACAAGCCCTGGTGCACGTCCGGAATCCGCGGTGCTCCTCGCACCATCGGAGAATCAATCCCGTGCACGCGGACGTTCATCAGATGGAAATGATCCTCTGGGTCCACGTATGACTCCCATTGGTCCACTAAATCGGTCCCGGAATAGTGGGCAAGCCCCACCTGGCATATGGATGCGTAGCTTGGATTGGCCGTCTCTAGGTCGATAGCAACGAATTCCATTGTCCCTCGTTTGTGCTAGCCTTCTCTCCGGTCCACGTCCCCGTCGTCGACCTTCCCTCCCCGCCATGGGGTCCCATCAACCTTGGGTCGGCCTAGATAATGCCTACAAACGTTTCAGACACCAGACCTGCTACGAGCACTTCTTTTCGCGCCGGTCAGACGACCATCCCGCGCTCTACGATGATCATCTTGGTAGTGCTTGTGTTCACCGCCTTCGTGATGATGATCAACGAGACGACGTTGGCCGTTGCTTTACCGTCGATAATGGCGCACTTCTCGATCTCTGCGGCCACGGCCCAGTGGTTACTCACCGGTTTCTTGCTCACCACGTCCGTGGTGCTGCCCATCACCGGTTGGTTGGTCGACCGTTTCAACACCAGAGTGGTTTTCATCTTCGCCACCTCAGCGTTTCTCGCCGGTACGATCACGGCAGCTCTGGCTCCATCTTTCGGCCTCCTGCTGATGGCGCGTGTCTGCCAGGCAATCGGCACAGGAGTGGTGATGCCGCTTCTGATGACCGTGACCATGACGCTGGTGCCCGTCTCACGCCGTGGTGCGGTCATGGGTATGATCTCAGTCGCGATGGCGGTTGGACCGGCCCTTGGACCCACCGTGGCCGGATTAGTCCTGAGCTTCACGACCTGGCGAGGGATCTTCTGGTGCATGATGCCGTTGGTGGCAATAGCCGCCCTGATCGGCACCCTCAAACTCACCAAGATCGGCGATTCACGTGGTTCCAACCTAGATCTATTATCGGTGCTCCTGTCGATTCTCGCGTTCGGCGGCCTGGTCTACGGCCTAAGTTCGATCGGAGCTATCGTCGAGCGTGGGGCGGACGGGCTCAGGGCTCTTATCGTTCTCGTCGTCGGGTTCGTGAGTCTGGCGCTATTTGTCTGGCGCCAGTTGATCCGAGGGCAAAGGTGGCGGGCTCTGCTGGATCTGCGGCCCCTTGCCATCTCCAACTTCACCGTCTCCGTGATTGTTCTGATGTGCCTGTGTGCGGCGCTGTTTGGGGCGCTCGGCACACTCCCGTTATATCTGCAAGGCTCTGTTTTGGTCACCGCCCTGGTTACCGGCCTGGTATTGTTGCCTGGCGGGTTGCTCGAAGGCCTGTTGTCGCCTCTGGCGGGTCGAATCTACGACCGCTGGGGTCCCCGTCCGCTGGTCATCCCCGGCGTCGCTCTCACCATGGGCACCTTGTTCTGGCTGGCCGCCGTTGACGAAAACACCGGAGTAGGCCTTGTGATCGTCATCCACATCATCTTCTCCATCGGACTGGCCATGACGTTCACCCCCTTACTAACCACCGCGCTGAGTTCACTTCCAAGGCGCCTGTATAGCCATGGTTCAGCCATCCTGAATACGCTCCAACAGTTGGCCGGTGCTACCGGTACGGCGGTCATTATCACCATTTACGGCCGGGTCGCAGTCGCCGCTCAGGCCGCCGGCACCCCCGGGGTCGTAGCATTCGCCGAGGGCGCACGAACTGCGTTTCTTGTCTCTGCGATCGTGGTAGGGGTCGCGCTGGTCGCTTCCTTGTTCGTCACAGGAGCCTCAAACGAATCTGATCGCGTCCGGACAACGACCCTCGCCGAATCCCCCTACTCCAAACTGTAGAGGGCTGAGCGCGAAGCGTTGGAAACGGTTTCTAGATCGGTTGGCTGATAATCACGCCCGGTCAGTCAGTCACGCTGAGCAACACGGCGGCGATAACGAGTATCGCGATGATTATGTACGGCGATACAAGTGTGACTCTCACTCCAAGGCCTACTCTTCGACTCCGTCTACGGCTCCAGCTTCTAACACCAGCGCGTCTTCTCACAACCATTCACCCTCAAAACGGCGACGATAAGCCCATTTCACCAGCTGAGCGTGGACCAAATAAGCTCCGACAATCGCTATAAGTACAGGCCAGAAAGCTGCCGGCAGGGCGGTAAGCCCCAGTGCCCGCCCCACTGCCGTAAACGGTACGATACAGGCCACAGCAATAGCTCCCGCTCCGGACAATAGCGTGGGAGCCGCCCCTCTGCTCTGGAAAAACGGGATCTTCCCGGTGCGCAACATCTGGATGACCAGCACCTGCGTGAACATGCTCACAACGAACCACCCGGTTTGGAAGAGGCCTTGCTGTGCCACTGTCGATGCGGCAAAGACGAAGAACATGATCGCAAAAGTGGCAAGATCGTATACGGAACTGACCGGCCCCATATAGGCCATGAACCGGACGAGCCCCCTCGCTTCCCATCTTTTGGGCTTTTCGACGAACTCGTCATCGACCTTGTCGACGGTCATGAACAGACAGGAGAGGTCGTAGATGAGATTGAGAAAGAGTATCTGCAGGGGCAGCATAGGCAGAAACGGGAGAAAGATACTCGCCGGGATTATGCTGAAGACGTTGCCGAAATTCGAGCTGGCCGTGATCTTGATGTACTTCATGGTGTTAACAAACACCTTGCGTCCCTCGACGATGCCGCGTTCAAGTACAGTCAGGCTCTTTTCAAGAAGTATGATGTCAGCCGACTCCCGGGCGATGTCCACAGCCGAATCTACAGAGATCCCCACATCTGCAGCCAGAAGAGCCGCCGCGTCGTTGATCCCGTCCCCCATGAATCCCACCGTCTTGCCCTGGTCTTGGAGCAGGCGCACTACCCGCGACTTCTGAAGGGGCGTGAGTTTGGCCAGCACGTTGGCTGAGCGAAGGGTCTCGCGTAGCTCCCCATCGGAGAGACGTTCGATCTGAGGCCCGGTAAGGGTGCGCTTCACCGATATCCCCACCTGCTCGCAGATGGCCCGGGCAACCACCTCATTGTCTCCAGTGAGCACTTTGATTTCTACGCCCAGCCTTTCGAGCCCATCGATAGCCGCAGCCGCCGACTCCTTAGGCGGATCTAAGAAACCGATGAGCCCCACCAACACCAGTTCCTTCTCGTCATCCGCCGAGTAGCGACGTCTCCGGTTGTCGATCTCCCGATGCGCTACGGCAATGATCCGCATCCCCTTTTCGTTCAACCTTCTGGTCAGCGTGAAGGCCTCGCGTTTCAACGCGCCCGTGAGCGGGACCGACTCACCACCGATTTGCGCCTCAGTGCAAAGATCAAGAACGTTTTCCACCGCTCCTTTGCAGATGAGGGACTCGCGGCCCTCTTGGTCGCGGACTACGACCGATAACCGTTTGCGCGAAAAATCAAAGGCGATCTCGTCGACTTTTGTCAGCCCATCGGGAGCATCGGTGATCCCCGTTTGAGCGGCGAACTCCACCACCGCCTCGTCGAGCAGGTTCCTGAGGCCTGTCTGGAAGTAGCTGTTGATGTATGCCAGCCTCAGCACTTCAGGGGACTCCTTGCCTTCCAAATCAAGATGTCTCCTCAGGACCACATGGTTCTCGGTCAGGGTGCCGGTCTTGTCCGTGCAAAGCACGTCCATGCCCCCCAGGTTCTGGATGGCCGACCCTTGCTTGACGATAACCTTATGCCTGGAGAGGAGGAGAGACCTTTTCGCCAAATTGGTGGAAACGATCATGGGGAGCATCTCCGGAGTCAGACCGACGGCAACGGCCAGCGCGAACAAAAGCCCGCCCAACAGATCGCCCTTCGTGAACCAGTTGATGAGGAAGACCACCGGCGTCATGGCGGCCATGAAGGCGACGAACACCCAGCTCACGCGGCGGACGCCCTGATCAAAGGCCGTCGGCCCCGGGGCCTTGGCAAGAGCCTGACCAAGGACGCCGAGATAGGTAGAACTACCGGTAGCCACGACCACGGCGGCGGCACTCCCACTCGTGACACTGGTGCCCATGAAACACAAGGTCTCGGCTTCTAAAGCCGTGGAAGGTAGATCGCGGAGAGAACGACGCAGCAACTGCGCATGCTTCTCCACGGGCAACGATTCTCCGGTAAGAGAGGCTTCGCTGACAAAAAGGTCCTTGGAGACCAAGAGCCGCACATCAGCCGGCACCATGTCTCCTGCACTGAGGAATACGATATCTCCCGGTACCAGATGCTCCACTGGTATCTCCTCCGTATGACGCAACACA
>JAXGNF010000097.1:5237-7733 GCA_040768135.1 Thermoleophilia bacterium
TCTTCGCCTTTGCGACGGAGAACGGCGGCGGAGGTCTGCACAATGCTCTCCAGACCGGCGGCAGCCACAGCCGAACGATATTCTTGGAAGAAGCGGACCAAGCTCGCAACGGCGATCATGACCACCAATATGACGATCTTCGCATAGCTGGGTTCATCGCTCAGTTGCACATCGATGACGTAGGAGACCACTGCCAACACCGCCAGGATGGCATTGAACGGGCTGACAAACGATCGTGCGAGCTGCGTATACCACCGCAGCCGTTTGCGCCTACTGACGGTATTCTCTCCGTAGTGTCCCAGCCGGCGTAGAGCCACATCTTCATCCAGCCCCGTCGCCTCGGCCTCCAATACCGACAAGGCCTGGGCCGGACTGACATTAGCCACCTGTAGTAGTAGGTCTCGTTCTTCTACACGGGGTGCGGCTCTTGCCGGTCCCCCGGGGGCCCGACCGGTTCGAACGCGTTGGACCAGCTCGATGACATCGTCAATCGTGACCACACCGAGCAACACCCCCGACTCGTCCACTACAGGCACCGAGAGAAGGTCGTATTTCGTCATGATCTCGGCAACCTGTTCTTGGTCCTTGTCGGGGCCCACGGTCACCAGATCGGGCAAAGCGATCTCCCGCAGCGGAGCCGCAGGAGGCGCGGTGATCACATCCTTCAAAGAAACCCGCCCGATCAGACGATTCGCCTCCTGCTCGTCGACCACATACAGGTGCTGGGACTCATCGATGGCCGACGGGTTATCACGCAGGTGGTTGATCAATTCCTGGGCCGTCATCCGCTGGGGAAAAGTGGCCAACGAGGGGTTCATGAGGCCGCCGGCCGTGTCTTTCTGATAGCCCAGTAGAGACCTGATGGTCCGAGCCTCTCTGACTCCCATAAGGCGGAGCAAGGCCTGGGCTTTTTCGTAGGGAAGATCGCCTATGATGTCCGCGGCGTCATCCGGATCCATTATCTCCAGCAGGTCGGAGGCGCGTTCACTCCCCAAGCTATCGATGACATCGGCATGGTATTCGTCCTCAAGCTCGGCCACGGCGCGGGCCGCGCTGGCGTTGTCGAGGTGTTCAAAGACCTTGGCCCTCTGTGGTGGCGACAGTTGTTCCAAGACGTCGGCGATGTCGGCGGGATGGAGCTCGTTTAGACGCTTGTGTGTGACCGATAGTCGAACATGGGAGAGGTTCCGGTCCAGGAGATCCATGTAGTTCCACGCGATGAGGTCGTCGGGGATGGCCCTGCCGAACAATGTGGCCAGACGGGCCACCCCTCTTTCGAGCCGCGGGGAAAGACGCCGTAGGAAGCCGCGCATTCCAACTTCCGCACCTAGGAGACGCAACTGGTTCTTACCTTCGGAGAGGTTGAGGTCGTGGACCCGCACGACCTTCTTGCCCTGAGTATCTACGATCTCCTTGTTGAGGAGATCGCGGGCCAGAAGTATCTCGTCGGGTTGCAGATAGCTGAAGCGCAGATCAGCACGTGCCGTAGAGAGAGCGATCTTCTCATCGTCGATAGAAGAAACATATTTTCTCCACGACAGCATGAAAGGAGTCCTATCGGGGCCCAAAAAGGCGAGAGCCGTCACGCGGGGGAAGATGTCACCGGTAGTCACGGCTATGTCACTAACCGTGCCCACGGTATGGCCTGCAACGTCGACCACAGGCTTCCCCAGGATTTGAGTCAAATGCAGCATGAGGCTCCCTTCAACCGAAGGAGGGCCGGGAGAGCCGTTGCACGGGGCTGTCGTGTGGCCGCCATCTGTCATCGTCGGCCGTCATGCAATGGCGCCCCGATGCACGGCCTTACCCCTCAGCGGTTCGAGCACCGCCTAATATAGAACTATAGAACCCAGCCGCCAAAGCGGCATGAATTTGAGTATACATGCTCATGTCCTTCGCTTAGGCAACCGCACCCAGGGGCCTAAGGCATGATTCTAATGTTGTGTACACGGCCGCTGCGCCCGGCGGCGACAGCGCCTTTGTTCGCACAAGGGGTAGGTCGGTGTCGGACTGGACCGTGAACAAAGGAGCGATTCTCGGCACATCTCCGATGGTGCTCCGGGCACAGTGCGCAAGGCCATCGTCGACCCAAATCCCTATTCTCCGCCGTATAACCATGGGCCAACGTGGTTCGGATGGATCGACCGCCCAGACTCCTTGATCAGATGCACCATCCCGCGGATATGGGTGAGCCCGAGATCAACGCCTTTCTCACTCATCTCGCGGTACGTGAGAATGTCAGCGCCTCCACCCAGAATCAAACTCTGGGGGCACTGCTCTTCCTTTGCGGCCATGTCCTCGACCGCTGACTAGGAGATTTGCAGGAAGTCATACGTGCAAAACGGGGAGTCCATGTTCCGGTGGTGATGACGCGTGCTCGGGTCCAAGCTGTCCTTGCCCAACTCACCGGGGACAAGTGGCTCATTGTCTCGACCTTGTATGGCTCCGGCCTGCGACTGATGGAGTGCCTGCGCCTTCGCGTGAGAGACCTTGACT
>JAXGNF010000098.1:0-7607 GCA_040768135.1 Thermoleophilia bacterium
CCCAGAAGGCCTCGGCCTTCGGGCGATGCCACAGTTCAGGCGCATCGTCGCCGTGGCCGCCCTTTTCGGTGTGCTTGGTGGTGTGCTGGAGCAGCCAGTTCTCATCGTTATGGGTGACCATAGGACCGTTGCCGGCCATCATCTCCCGATACCACACGGCGCCTACCATAGAGTCTACGTCGGGCTCGAACTCCCGCCTCCAGGTGGAGAGGAAGTCGCCCTTGGCGTTGTACAGAGCATCCTCCGCTCCGAGAAGCGGCTCCTTGCTCCGCTTCTGGACGAGTTGCATGAAGGCGCCGAACTCCGCATTCCTCATCTGTGCCCCCGCCCGGTACGCGGCGGCAATGCCGTCTCCCCGAGCCCCGCTCCACATGGAGAGGATTCGGTAGCTTTGGCCGCCGGTAGCAAGGATCACAGCCTTGGACCGGAAGAGGTAGCACGAGCCGTCCAGCATGCTGAAGCCGATGGCTCCGGCCGCGCGCCCGCGCCCGGCGGGGCGGCCCTCCTTGAGCACGTCGATCACCGCCGTCTTGTCGAGGAAGTCTACCCCTAGTTTCATGGCGTAGCGCCGAACCTTCATCTGGGTGTCGAGTTCGGCCGCCGCCAGGCGCCAGGGAAGACCTGGCTTGAAGGTATCGGTGGCCAGACTACCGTCGGCCCTGCGGCAGAACGTGTGGCACCAAGAATCGAGCCTCTCGATCGTGGCCAAAGAATCGGAGGCGAACGCCTGCATTAGCACCTGGTCTTCCAGGAACATCCCTATGTTACGAGTGTGATAGTCGAGGAACCGGTCGACCGGGTCGTCCGGGCCCAGGAACATGAAGATGCCCGCCCCCTTGTTGGCCTGCCCGGCCCAGCCGCTGAAGTTCTTATCGACCACCAGCACACGGGTCGAAGGAGATTCCTGCTTGACTGCGATCGCCGCCGCCAGCCCCGTTATCCCGCCGCCCACGATGAGGATATCGGTGTCGAGGACCGTCCCCAACTCTTCCAGGGCGCTCATACCGGGTACCTCCCCCCGCGCTCGAGAACCGACGGGAAGGGCTTGTCCCAGTCAACGGTCACGCGGATGGCATCGACCGGGCAGGTCAACTCACAGAGGTTGCATTGCACGCAGTCCTCCGGGTAGGCGACCACCGGCCGCTTCGCGCTCTCGTCCCAGCGAATCACGTCCACGAAACAGGCCCTGTAGCAGTGCCTGCAGCCGTTGCAGGTCTCGAGATCGATGTCGATGGTGTTCACGGCGCCGATTTCTTTCCTCCAACATCGGTCGCTCCTCACCTGCCGTCTGCAGTCAGTATCACGGTGAGGCCTCAGCAAATATCACGGTCGTGCCGCCTTGTCAATCAGGAGGAGCCGAGGGCATGAAGTCCGCTACGCCGCTCGGCCTCGCCCTTACGCAGACCTTAGAAAGGCCTGGATATGATTCAAATACAGTAAGATCCAACGAAAGGTGGCGTCCAATGAGACGTGGTCTCTATCAATCACTATCAATTATCGTTATGGTCGCCTTGGTAGTCGTCGCAGCAGCGAGCTTCTTCGGCGGATGCGGCCCCGGGCCGGCCTCGGCCGCCCTCCCGGTTCCCACTGCGGTCGCTACGTCCGGGACAGCCTCACCATCGGCAACGACTTCCGAGCAGTTGGGGGTCAGCCCGGCTGAGTCCGTCGCCGCACGCACCGGACCCAGCGTAGTGAACGTCCGGGTATCAGGGACGGTCATAAGTCCCTTCTTCGGCAACCAGCCCTATGAGGGCGTAGGGTCGGGCGTCATCTACTCCCCCGACGGCTACATCATCACCAACGCGCATGTGGTCACCCAGGATGGGAAGCCTGCGGACACCGTCGAGGTGACTCTCAGTTCGGGTGAAACGGCATCGGCCACAATCGTAGCCATAGATTCCTTCACAGATATCGCGGTTATCAAGGTGGATAGATCTGGGCTCATACCGGCCACCTTCGCCACCGATAGGGTGCCGAAAATCGGCGAGTACGCCATCGCCATTGGCAGCCCTCTCGATTACAAGAACTCGGTCACACTCGGCATCGTGAGCGGCCTAGGCCGAAGCATAGAGAACGCGGGTAGTACTGCGCTCGTGGACCTCATCCAAACCGACGCCGCCATCAGTCCGGGTAACTCGGGTGGTGCGCTCGTCGACGCCACGGGCGAAGTGATCGGGATAAACGTAGCCTACATGCCGCCCAACACGTCCGGAGCGGAGAACATCGGTTTCGCCATCCCAGCAGCGACCGCCGTCAGAGTTGCTCAAGAACTGATTGCCAACGGCCGCGCCGGCCACGCTTACTTGGGGATCAACTATCTAACGGTGAACACCATGCTTCAAGAACAATACAGGCTTTCGAGGAATACGGGGGTGCTCGTCACCGCTCTCGACCCTCAGGGTCCTGCGGCTGCGGCGGGGCTCCTGCGGGGTGACATCATTACCGAAATGCAGGGAAAACCGATAAACTCCGAAGCCGACATGATTCTGGCACTGCGCAACCTCCGCTCAGGAACCCAGGTGCCGATGACCGTGGACCGCAACGGTCAGACTATGAGTCTTAGCATCACAGTCGGTGAGCGTACGCCATCGACCACCTGATTGTTTCTCCCTCCCTTCACTGCCGGGGACCGAACCCTCGATTCCGGTCCGACCCACAAATATCGATTGGGGCCCAGGGGAGCGAAGCGCTCCCCCGGGCCCGGCGAATGCCATAGTCCGCAACCACGTCCGGTCCGTGTCTGCCTCGGCCCGGAGCGGAGGACCGCCTCTCGACGTTTGGCGTTGAGCCGGGCCGGGGATTTGAGCCCAGTAGCAGTATTTCGAGGAGGTGTTTCATGTCAGAGGATCCAAGACCCGCTCTGGGACAGGAGGTCATAGCAGCCTCTCTAGTCGACGTCCAGGCCGGCGCCGTAGTCAGCCGCGAAGTGATAAACAAACCCCAGGGCACAGTGACCATCTTCGCCTTCGATCAGGGCGAAGGGTTGAGCGAACACACCGCTCCCTTCGACGCGCTGGTATACGCGCTTGAGGGTCGCGTCGAGATAACCTTGGGGGGCGAAGCCCATGAGGTCGCCGAAGGAGAGCTGATCATCATGCCGGCCAATATCCCCCATGCCCTTACCGCGTTGACGCCTTTCAAGATGATGCTGGTTCTGATACGCGCATAGCCGGACAGCCCATAACGAGAAAGGACACCGGGTGAAGAGGCTCGGTCGGGTAGGTCACGGACTCGGGCCCGCCCTCTGGTCCGCCGTACTGGTCCTGATCGTCGGGGCGACCGCCTATTTTGTCGGTGAGCCCTGGCTGTTTCCGAGCCTAGGGCCCACCGCTTATCTCATCGCCGCCTATCCGGAGCTATCTACGTCGCGCCCCTATAACTGTTTGATCGGCCATCTGGTCGGCATGGGTAGCGGTTTCGCGGCTGTGGCGATGTTCAGCGCGTGGGACGCACCGATCGTCCCACTATACGATGTGACCCTCAGCAGATTGGGGGCCGCCGCCATGGCCATAGGTCTGACAGTGCTGTTGAACCACTTATTACGATCGGGCCATCCACCGGCGGCCGCCACCACCCTCCTGGTGGCGCTGGGAACTTTCCATACCGCGTGGGATGCTGCGGTCATCGTCATAGGTGTAGTGCTGCTGGTGACGCTCAACGACGGCCTCAAATGGTTGCGAAGGCTCGTCGAGGAAACGAGAGCCCCGAGAAGGTCGTGATGGGGGAAGCAAGTGATAGGCCGACTGCCCGCAGTGGCACGGGAAGTGGTCACCACCTGCGGCTAATGTTCCACAGGGTGCAGCCCAACGGTCGGGATGAAGGAGGGAACTCCTCCCAAGGTCTCCGCGACATCCGACCATCCGGTCAACCGAGGCGAAGCCTGCCCCAAGGGCTTCCAATTCTTGGCCTATCTCAATGCCCCCACCCGAGCCTGGACTCCATACCTCAGGAGCAACGCCGACGGGCTCGAGCCGATCGACTGGGACGAAGCGCTCGCGATATTTGTCGACCCCTACTCGCGGCAGCCCGCGTACAAGAGCGCCGCGGCCGCCATCCGCCCTTCTGAGCTTGACTCAGTGAACGGTGTTGAACGCCACCACCAAACGGCGTTTCCCTGCGACAATAGTCGTCATGCGGACACGCCGGTTGCGTCGGCGTCGACCACCACGGTAACGAAGGAGGGTCAATGAAAATCGCAGTCATCGGCCACACCGGCATGGGTGGGGCCGCCGTCACCGCGGAACTGGTACGCCGCGGGCACCAGGTTACAGGGCTCTCGTTCAACGCCGGCGACGTTCCCGCCCCCGAGGGCGTACATCACCTGTTCTCCGACGTGTTCGATGGTGAGCTTCTACGGTCACAGCTCGAAGGCCAAGATGTGGTGATCTCAGCTTTTTCGGGGGGACACGGACTAGAGATCGACGTCTACTATCGCCAGGCGGAGGGAACTCGTCGCATGATCAAAGCGGTGCGAGAGGCCAAAGTGCCGTACTTCATTTACATAGGTGGAGCCGCGTCCCTCTACACCAGACCCGGAGTGCAGTTCTTGGAGGACGAGCGTTGGCCGCGCTGGTTCTACGGCACTCAACCTCCCCTGCACCAGCGCTGGCTCGGCGATCTGATCCCTGCCCAGATCTTCCACGACTCCGCCGACCGCAAAGAGTCCGGTCTGATCAAACCGGGAGAGTCCGACCCCATCTTGGAAGAGCAGGTGAAAGACTGGAAGCACGTAGCACTGCTTGAGGGATGCCGGGTGGCGCTCGACATGTTCGAGGGGCGCACTGATTTCGGCTGGTCGTTCCTGTCGCCGCCCTGGATGTATCGACCGGGTCCCGGCACCGGCTCGTATGTCCTCGGCGTCGACTTCATGATCTGGGACGAAGGCATCCCCTCGGGTATCGATGTCCCCGACCTCGCCCTCGCCGTATGCGACGAAGCCGAGAAACAGAATCTCGTCCACAAACACTGGACCTGTGCGGGAAAACAGGCTAAGTACGCCGCCGATCTCAAGAACGAATGACGGACGGGCCGCTGACGAGGCCACCGCTTACTACGTCGCCCGGGATGAAGTCTGTAGCAGCGATGGCGCTCGACTGGTGGGGCCGGATTTCTGCCGGATACAAGCAGAAGGGATGACACGATCACGCTTATGGACAAGACTGGGGCTGTAGTTTTCGATATGGATGGAGTCCTGCTTGACTCCATGGGAATCTGGAAACAGGTCATCACCGACCTGATTCCCGGCAGCCGGGGACTGCCCAGCAGCATCGGACCGCGCACCCTGGAAGGCGACAAATCTGAACAGTGGGCCTCCTTCCTCCGTCAAGCGGCCAAGCTACCCCTTGATGAAAAAGACATCATCGCGTACGTAGTCGACTCCATTCTCGCCGCCTATGAGAAAGATCTACCGCTCCTGCCGGGGGCTGAGGAGGCGATGACTCGTTTGGCCGCTTTTTACCCGCTGGCGGTGGCAAGTTCATCACCACGCCCGATTATCGCCTTCGTGCTCGAACGTTCGGGCCTGGGTGAACTCCTGACGACATGGGTGTCCTCAGACGAAGTGCCTTGCGGCAAGCCGGCTCCCGACGTCTACTTGGAGGCCTCCCGGCGACTGGGGATTTTGCCGAAGCACTGCGTAGCCGTGGAGGATTCCGTCTTCGGGGTCCAAGCCGCCAAAGCTGCGGGCATGAAGATAATAGCCGTCCCTGCTCCCTCGGAGGTCCTCGAAGCGAATGTAGTGGATATGGCCGACCGCACCTTGGAGTCGATCGACCTCCTTTGCCCCGACGTTGTGGCAGAGATCCTGTGCGAACAGAAATAGGCTGCGGGACATATCGATGGCCCCTGGCAACCCCAGGCAGAGCGAGGCTGGGTGAGGTTCGAACCCGTCGTCCCCGGGTATGAGTTCATGGTGAGGGTCGTGAGGGGAGCGAATCCGCCCGCGGCCGGGGATCGCCTCCCTGCAGTGAGCGTCAACGGCACATTGCGCCCTTCAGAGAGGTCGTCTATATTATATAGGAACTGTTTACTAACAAAGAAGGTCTACGTGGTTGGCGCGGATAGCCCCAGTCAAGAAGACATCGATAAACGGGTTTCTCTCTTCACGCAGGCCTTGCGAGAGAGAGGCCTCCGTTTGACCCACCAGCGGTTGGAAGTAGCCCGTGAGATCGCGGGAAGCAACCGTCATGCAGACGTGGAGGAGATCTACCAAAGGGTACGTGAGCGAGTCCCAACCATCTCTTTGGATACCGTGTACCGCACGCTCGGGGCCCTAGAAAGGTTGGGCCTCATCCGGAGAGTGGAGGTCTTAGGGGGACCGGCCCGGTACGACGCCAACCTCGAGCACCATCATCACTTCATATGTACCCAGTGTGGGCTGATCCGCGATGTCTACGCCGAATCGTATAAGCATCTACAGGCGCCGGATTCAGTAACCGACCTCGGCCGAGTCGACTCGATCACGGTGCAACTCCGTGGTTTGTGCAGGAACTGTGCGAACAGCAACGATGGAGGTACTCCGCCATGAGTCCGCAACGGTCCGAAGACCTCAAAGCGGTATGGAGCTCTTCCGGCAGGATGAAGTTGCAAGGCGGTTTGCAAACCTCGCACGGGTGTGGAACAAGGCCATCAGCCTTGACCCTTTTTGACCTCGAGTGAACAAGAGAAAGGAGCGCCATGGCTGAACCCAAGGACGGTTGTGTCAAACCCGCAGGAGGGGTGCTCGGCATTCCCAAGAGCACCGAAACGGCAACCGCAGCCCCAGTGGCTGGAGAGGAGATGCAAAAAGTGCTGGCGCGCGTAGGTCACCCGGCCCCAGATTTCGAGGTCAACGCCTACCTGGACGGGGGCTTCAAGAACGTGAAGCTCTCGGACTACAAAGGCAAGTGGGTGGTGTTGTGCTTCTACCCAGGAGACTTCACCTTCGTCTGACCGACCGAATTGTCGGCGGTCGCCGTCAAGTATCCCGAGCTCAAGGCCATGAACGTCGAAGTCCTCGCCATGAGTGTCGATTCTCGCTTCTCCCACAAGATCTGGCAGGAGGAGGAGCTCTCTAAAATGGTCGAAGGGGGAGTCCCCTACCCCATGCTCACCGATCCCGGGGGCACTGTCGGTCAGGTCTACGGCGTCTATGACGAAGCCGCGGGTGTGGACATCCGAGGCCGGTTCATCATCGATCCCGAAGGCACCATACGGGCGATGGAGGTGCTCACCTCTGAAGTGGGCCGCAATGTCGCGGAGCTCATCCGCCAGGTGAAGGCATTCCAGCATGTAGTGTCTACTGGAGAAGTCACTCCCTCCGGTTGGCAGCCGGGCAAACAAACGCTGACCCCCAGTCCGAGTTTGGTAGGAAAGGTCTGGACGGTCTGGAAGCCGGAACAGGCGTTCGACTGATCGTCGCGACCTTGACGCTCCGAGCCCATCCCGGCCCGGAGCGTGCCGGCAGGTGGACGCGGGGGCGCCCGCCGGGCGGGGGCCCCCCCCGGGCGGGGGGGGGGCCCCCCCCCCCCCCCGGGGCCCCCCGCCGCCCCGGACGCTCCAGCGTCCCCTTCCGCCACCCACAACCAACCACCAACCCCACCTCACCATCGCGGGCACGGCCCGCTCCC
>JAXGNF010000099.1:0-7453 GCA_040768135.1 Thermoleophilia bacterium
TCAGATCGTCGATCATCTCGTCGGCCGCCTCAGAGGCGTTGCGCATGGCCGTCATGCGGGCCCCGTGTTCACTCGCTATACCCTCGAGGATCGCTCGATGGATGGTGATCTCAACATACGAGGGCAGCAGGTCGGCCAGTATCGCCTCAGGCGACGGCTCGAACAAGAAGTCCATGTGTTCCCGAGCCCCATCGGGCGTATAGAGACCGGCGATCTCTTCCTGGATAGGCAATATGATCTGGTCGGTGACAAACTGCTCCATAGGGCTCTTGAAGCGATTGAACACGAGATGCACCCTGTCAATGGTACCGGCCGCGTAACGCCTGATGACTCCGTTGGTGAGCGCTTGGGCCTCGAGAAACGCGGTCCGCTCGGTCACATCGAGATAGGCCTTGTCGATCCGGTACTTTCTGAGGAACCGCACTGAGCTCACGCCTTTGCGGCCCATGATGACCAAGTCATAGTCGACGCCTTGCTCTACATAACCATCCACCAACTCGAGGGCCCGGCGGATGATGTTGGAGTTGAACGCGCCGCACAGACCACGGTCGGCGGTGAGCGCGATCACCGCCACCTTTTTGATCTCAGCCCGCGGCTTGAGCAGGGGATGGAGACTCAGGTCAACCTGCAGATAACGAGCCAGCTGTCCTATGAACTCGAGCATATGCAGAGCGTAGGGCCTGGTCGATTCAATGCGCATCTGAGAGCGGCGCAGACGCGCAGCGGCCACCATCTGCATGGCCTTGGTGATCTTCCTCGTGTTCTGAACCGAGGCGATCCGACGACGTATGTCTCGCTGGGAAGCCATCTGCGCTTAGAGGATGACCTTGTCCGTCGCCCACAACTCCTTGAACGCCTCTATGGCGCAACGGAGCTTCGTCTCCACTTCGGGGCTGAGTTCTTTGGTGGCCGCGATCTCGGTGCCGATCTCCGGGGTCTGTTGGACCAGATATTCCCGCAGCGCCGCGTTGAAACGGGGTATATCAGCCACCGGTACGTCATCCGCATACCCTTGAATGGCGGCGAAGATGATCATCACCTGCTCCTGGACCGGCCAGGGCACGTACTGGGGTTGATTGAGCGTTTCCACCAGACGCTCCCCGCGGGCCAGAGTCCGCTGTGTCTCCTGATCGAGTTCCGAGCCGAACTTGGCGAACGCCTCGAGCTCCCGGAACTGCGAGAGGTCCAGGCGCAGCGATCCGGCCACCTTCTTCATGGCCTTGATCTGTGCATTACCGCCTACGCGAGACACCGAGATACCGACGTTGATGGCAGGCCGGATACCCGAGTAGAACAAGTCGCTCTCCAGGAAGATCTGGCCGTCGGTGATGGAGATGACGTTGGTCGGGATATAGGCCGACACGTCACCCGCCTGGGTCTCGATGACAGGCAGGGCCGTGAGCGAGCCTCCACCCTCGCTGTCGCTCAGCTTGCAGGCCCGCTCGAGTAGGCGGCTGTGCAGATAGAAGATGTCGCCCGGGAAAGCCTCGCGACCCGGGGGACGCCGCAATAGGAGTGACATCTGCCGGTAGGAGTCGGCGTGTTTGGTGAGGTCATCGTAGATGCAGAGCGCGTGACGCCCTGAATACGTGAAGTACTCGCCCATGGCCGCACCGGCGTAGGGGGCGATATAGCGCATAGGAGCTGAAGTCGAGGCCGGCGCCATGATGACGATGGTGTAATCCATGGCTCCGTGCTCTTCGAGTTTGGCCACCAAGCCGGCGACGGTGGAGGCTTTCTGGCCGATGGCCACGTAGATACAGATAACGTCTTGGCCCTTCTGATTGATGATCGTGTCCACCGCGATGGCGGTCTTGCCTGTACCCCGGTCGCCGATGATCAGTTCGCGCTGGCCGCGACCGATGGGGATCATCGAGTCGATGGCCTTGATGCCCGTTTGCAGCGGTTCCTTCACCGGTTGCCTACGGATGACACCGGGAGCTTTGAACTCCACCGGACGGTACTCGGTAGCCTCTATCGGACCTTTGTCGTCAAGCGGGAGCCCCAACGGGGTGACCACCCGGCCCACGAGCGCCTCACCGACGGGCACCTGGATGACCCGCCCTGTGCGCTTCACCTGGTCGCCTTCTTTGATCAGGGTGTCTTCGCCCATGAGTACGGCGCCCACACTATCCTCTTCAAGGTTGAGCACCAGCCCCATGACACCGTGGGGCAGTTCGAGCATCTCAGAGGCCACCGCATTCTCCAGCCCCTGAATGCGGGCCACGCCGTCGCCCACCTGCACGACGGTGCCCACCTCCTGGATGTCAACGCCCGTCTCGTAGCTCTTGATGCGGGATTTAAGGACGCTGGTTATCTCCTCAGGACGCAGCTTCAACTGAACCCTCCAAGCTAGCCATAGGGGTGATCAACAATGCACGGAGTCTATCCAGGCGATGGCGCACGCTGGCATCGGCGACCCGGTCTCCGATGCGCAACCGGAGGCCACCGAGGATCTCTTCATCCACCGTCAGGGTCAGTTCGACGGTCTTGTGTAACGACGACTCGATCTTGGCTTTGAGTGCCTCCTGCAAAGGAGCGCTCAAAGGCACAGCCGACACCACCTCCACGTGGACGATGCCCCGGGCTTCCTCCACCAGTCCCACGAAGGCCCGATAGATGGCGGGTAACTCGCCCTCTCGGCTCTTGTCCACCAGAAGGCGAAGGAGGTTCCGGACCAGCTCATCGCCCCCTTCGGTCAACTCCATGAGGACCTGGGTTTTGCGCATGTCGGAGATCTCCTCCGCAGCGATCAGCTGACGCAGCTCGGGTGACTCCTCCATAGCCCGGACGAATTCGCCGAGATCGCGCTGTACTTCGTCCACACGACCTTCATCCTCCGCAGCTTCGTACAGCGCGGTGGCGTAGACTCGGGCGATCTTGCTCTCAGCCACGACCTCGTCCTTCAGTTCTCACTGATCTTGCTCAGATCGATCTCGTTGATGGCTTCTTGGATCAGACGGAGCTGATCGTCTCCCGACAGACTCATACGGGTGACCTTCTCAGTGGCGGCGATGGTGAGATCGGCCACCTCTTCCCGGATCCTCTGCAGGGCCTGATTGGTGTCGCGCTCGATCTGCTGACGGGCTTTGGCCAGCGTAGCCTCCGACTGCACGCGCGCTTCTTCCAGCAATTCGGCCTTACCGGCTTCGCCCGCCTTGCGCGCACGCTCGACGATGGCGGCCGCCTCTTCGCGGGCCTCGGCCAGTTGCTGTTTGTAGTTGGCCAACAATCCCTGCGCCTCGTCACGGAGTCGCTCCGCTTCACGGATCGACTCGTGGATCTGTTCTTGGCGCGCCTTCTGTAGACGCATGAGCGGGTTGAAGGCGAACTTGTACAGCATGGCCACTAAGATCAAGAAAGTGATCAGCGACCAAAAGAACAACCCTGGGTCTATCTCGAATATCTGCATGCCCTCTCCCGGCCTAACCTGCCGTCGGCCTCACTATCGTTACCCTCTCCAGGCCGACTCTTCGCTAGACGACGAACAGCAAGATGATGGCGATGACGAACGCGTAGAGAGCAAGCGCTTCAGTCAGAGCCATACCGATGATGAAGACCGTGCGGATGTCGCCAGAGGCTTCCGGCTGGCGGGCGACGGCCTCGCAAGCATGGCCGGTCAGGTAGCCGATACCGATGCCCGGGCCGATCGTCGCGAAGCCCATAGCAATACCGGCCCCAAGATTGGCGGCGGTTTGAGCGTCGAATGCCATTGTGTCGTCCTCCTTGCTCCAGGGTTGTGCCTAGTGGCTGCCGTAGATGGCCGTTTCAATGTACACGGTAGAGAGCAATCCAAAAATGTATGCCTGAATGAACGCGACAAATACCTCGAACGCGAGCATTATCACGATGAAGAGGCCCGTGGGAATTATGATCGCCCCGGCGAACTGAAGCAGGAGCCCGAGCATGACCAAAATAATCAGGTGGCCGGCAATGGTATTGGCAAAAAGTCGGACGGAGAGCGAGAGGGGTTTGAAGACCGCCCCCATGATCTCCACGGGGATGAAGATGATGTTGAGAGGTCTGCCTAGGGCCTTCGGCACCCCCGGCGGGGTCATGAACTCCCGGAGATAGCCTCGGCCGTGATTCTTGACACCCAAATAGTGCGTCACGACGAATACGACGATGGCCATACTGAACGTCACGTTGATGTTGGCCGTGGGAGTATAGGGCTTGAGTACCCCAGGTTTGGGGATAAGCCCTATCAGGTTGGTGACCATGATGTACGTGAAGATGGTGAGGATAAGGTAATAGTACTTCCTCCCCTTCTCTCCCAACTGGCCGCAGAGATGCCCCGTCGCGAAACCTATGAGGATCTCGGCGAGTGTCTGTAACCCGTCGGGTTCGTTCTTCGCCTTCTTCGCTGCCCAGTAGAAAAGGCCGAACACCACCGCCGCGCCCACCCATAGATAGATGACGGCATTGGTGATGGAGAAGTCGAACGGCCCTACTTTGGGGATGGAGATGACCGTCTGCACGTTCAGATCGTGCAGAGCCTCTACGATCTTGCTCCCGCCTTCTTCAGCCAGCAGCATCCGAGTCTCCTAGTTCGCCCCACCGGCATTCGCCGAAGGCGGCACTCCGCGTCGTTTGGTAACCACCACATAGAGCCAGACACCATTCAGGATGGTGAATACGACAACAAAGGCGAGACAGACCGCAAGAATGTTGAGCGGCGACCAGAAGCCCAGAGCGATCAGAATGGCCACGATGACAGCGAGACGTATGAAGAAGCTAAGCACGGCGATCGCGGGTTGCATCAGGGCCTTTTTCCCCGACACCCAGCGCTGCAGGCGCATGGACAGATAGTGATACGCCAAGGCGAGAGCGATCCCGACCACGACCGATATGAGAGCCAGTGTCAGATCATCCTCCCCGTCAGACCTACCGTTCTACACAAGGAGCGACCCGCCTGTCGTCCCCGTCTACACTCTTCTCCTACGTTCGGCCCCCCAACCGGTCGAGAAGACGGTGTACGCCAAGTCCGTGCAGGCCAGACCCGCGTCCGCAAAGACCCCAGCCACCGCGAGCCGTAGCCAAAGGCCGTGCTCATCGGTGCGCCGGTCGCATTATAGAACACCGTCCGGGTCCGGCGCAAGAAAAATGATATCGGTTGTTCAGCCAATGTATACGCGAGTTCTTTTTCACATCATTCGCACCAGGCGCGTGCCCGCCTCTTCGAACATCTGCATAGCCAGCGGGTCTGGGTAGACCCCGCAGAAGTAGACGGCGACTATCCCCGCGTTGATGAGAGTCTTGGCACAGGTCACACAGGGCTGCAGAGTCACATAGATCTCGGCGCCATTGACGGCAACCCCATGGTAGGCGGCTTGGATGATGGCGTTCTGTTCGGCATGGAGCCCGCGGCAGAGCTCGTGGCGCTCTCCCGACGGGATCCCTAATTCGTCGCGCAGACATCCCCGCTCATCACAGTGGGCGATCCCCCGGGGCACGCCATTGTAGCCGGTGGCTAGGATCTGGCGGTTCTTGACGAGCACGGCCCCGACCTGGCGCCGCAGACAGCTCGACCGCGTAGATACCACCCGAGCAATCTCGAGAAAGTATTCCTCCCAACTCGGACGGGTCACGTGAGCCGGGGTCTCCTTCGGGCCTGCCATCAGCCACCCGGCCTTGATCGGGAAGAAAAGACTGCAGATGAAGCCGACCCTACTCCAAGGGAGGGGCAACAGGCGACGCCGGCGCGTCCACCGGCAGCGACCGGGACGATATTCGTGCCCGCGCCCCCGGGCACTGCAGTCCGCTTTGGCAAAGAAGCATCGGACTCGACGACCGCTTCATAGCCGCCGTGACCTCGTCCGATGGAGTCTCCTTGAACAGGATAGTCGGCCAATCTCAACCCTCTCCTTTGGGCCAACCCCACACCATCGCCAGACGCCCGGCACACCAGCCCCCCCTCAAAATCCTCCGACGGCCGGCCCCGGGTAGATCGATCGCCGGTCCGTCGGCGACTGATTCTCTGATCAGGACACCGGTGAGCTTGAAATCTGCAGGTTGACAGCCAACCCCGTAGCGCACGCTTATCCTCCTCCCGACCGATGGTCAAGAATATCAGATGAGGTCGGATACGCAGTCCCTCCCGGAGAAGTCGGCTACATAGTCCCTCCTGGAGAAGTCGACCTGCGTTCAGAGCAACTGCGCGATACGCGCTTTGACCGTTCGTTCCTTGATCACTCCCTCCCGTATGACCACTGCCGGCCCTCCTGCGGAGAGGGGGCGAAGATCGACCACTGTGGATGCGGCGCTCGTCTCGTCGGATCCACGGACTTCTGGCGTTCCCTGGGCGAAGGCCACCGTACAGTGGGCCAGGACCACGGGGTCGACCTCGGTAAGAGTGGAGACGCTTTCTGCCCCCGAAAGATTGGCGCTGGTCGCGGCGAGGGGGACATTCAGAATACGCAAAAGCGCCAAAGTGGGGAGATGGCCGGGAACACGCACTCCTAAGGACTCGGCGGTGCCTATATCCGGGGGTCGGGAGATATCAGTGGCCACGATGAAGGTGAAGGGTCCGGGGAGCATGTGCCGCAACACCCGTGCGGACGTCTCGTCGATGTCGGGCAGAGCTTCCTCGATGGCCTCCACCGACGGGAACAACACCTGGACAGGCCGGTCGGGCGGGCGCCCCTTGGCGGCAAAGAGCCTGCGCACCCCCAAAGGCGAGTCCCACCGCGCCGCTATGCCGTACACCGTATCGGTCGGGAGTCCTATGATCGCTCCGACACTAAGCGCCTCCCTTAAATGATATACGCCCTCTTCGTCCATATCTTCGAGGCCCACGACCTCTGCTCCCGGCAGAGTCGCTTCTACGATGCGCGCCCTCCGGGTGAGATCTTCGTGAACAGTGGTGAGACAGAACCCGGCGGCCCGAGCCATCTCGGCGACCGTCTGCGCCTGGCCGTCACCGACCTCCACGATCAGGCTGCCCCCGGGGCGTAGCACCCGAGACGCCTCCGGCATGAGTCTGCGAAAGACCGCCAAGCCATCCGGCCCTCCATCAAGCGCCGCTTCCGGCTCAAACAGACGGATATCAGGAGCCAGCGAGACCAAGTCCCCCGACCGTACGTACGGCGGGTTGCCTACCACCAAATGAAGACTGCTGGTGGGAACCTTCTCAAGGAGGTCGCCTCGCTCGAAACGGACGAGAGACTCAAGGCCGGCGGCGGCCGCATTCCGGGCCGCTACCGCTAGAGCTTCGGCGCTGTTATCAACCGCAAGAACCGTCGCCCCGGCTTCTTGGGCCAAGCTCAACGCGATGGCTCCGCTTCCTGTGCCGACGTCGGCCACAAACGGAAGTGACGACGGACCCTCCGCCGCTCCGTCCCAGCCCTTCGCCCCCGGGAAGACGGTGGCCGGCAACGATGAGTCCGGGGCGGGCCCCCCCCGGGGGGGGGGGCGCCCCCCCCCGGTGGCCAAAACCCCCGGCCCCCCCCGGCCG
>JAXGNF010000100.1:0-1513 GCA_040768135.1 Thermoleophilia bacterium
CTCGTCAGGTCCGCCAACCGCACCAGTGCTTCAAGAACGGCAACATCCACGCCTGTTGATTTCGCAAGTTCGGTTCGGCCGTCGATGCTGCCTCCCGCTTCCCACAAAGCAGCGGCATGCCGTATTCCCCTGGCTTCAAGCTTTGCAATTTCTCTGCCCGGCAGCCAATCGAAGGCCTCCAACGCAGACGGCTTTGGGAAATAGCCTTCGATTTCCCGCCTGAGAAGGATTAGGTACTTCGTGTCGATACCTGTCGTCTCTGACAAAGCTTCCAAGCGCTTGGGACTCTTCAGCTCATTCCGCAGGCCGGCAAGCGTAGTGATTCCCTGTTGTTCGAGGGCTTTCATCTTCTCAGTTATCCCATCCAGCAGTGCAGCCCGGCTTGGTATGAGGTCGGTTTCCACGATTCGCTTTCGCAACTCATCAAGGCTGACTCTCTCGGCACCTATGTGATATGTCATTCACACCTCGGTAGGTAAGACGGTCATCGCACACCCTTGACATCTCTGTGCATAAATTGCGCGCGATGAACTTGCCGCGGTGCGTTGAGCGATTGCGTACGTAGGCCTGATGCGCTTATCAATCCAAGTCGGGAAACAGGCTCCAGCGGCCGATGTGCATCATTTGCAGCTGTTTTTTAACTCCCGACTTCTAGCCGGCGGGAACGGCAATGCTGCTCAAGAAGAAGGAACCGCTTTTCGCGCCTACGACCCCAGAGTATAATATTGAGATAGAAACGGAACAACGGCTCATCCGGCGCGGCACAAACTCCGAGGGGGTAGAAAATGGAGGCGCGGCGCTACGACTATGTTGTTGTCGGTTCAGGTATGGGTGGAGCCACGGTAGCATCCGAGTTGGCCCGTCGCGGCAAAGAAGTCCTGGTTCTGGAAAGAGGCCGCCACGAGCACAAGCTGGGCACCTTCCTTGATGATCTCCGCTTCTACGATGCCAACGCCGTCACCCAGACTCCCAACAAGTCCAAGGAGGGCACCATCCTGTGGCGCACCTTCATGGCCGGAGGATCGACGGTGGTCAGTTGCGGCAACGGGGTCCGGGCGCTGGAGACCGAACTTGATTCGCTCGGTATCCCTCTGAGTCGGGAGTTTAGCGAGATGGAGACGGAGCTGGGGGTGGCTCCCATTGACGAGAGTCTCCTCTCCGAGGGTTCACTGGCTTTGGCTGCGGCGGCCCGTGATCTCGGCTACACCATGGAGCGCATGCCCAAGTTCATCTCGGCCGAGAAGTGCATGAGGTGCGGCAACTGCGTGCACGGTTGTGCGCACGGAGCCAAGTGGACGGCCCTGTCGCGGCTCGATGTCCTGGAGCAGGAAGGGGGCGACGTCTGGTACGAGTCCACCGTTGACCGGGTGCTGGTGGAGAACGGTCGAGCCGTCGGCGTGGAGGGTCGCAGGGGTAGGCGGGCATTCCGGGCCATGGGGCAGGCGATCATTCTCGCCGCGGGAGGCCTGGGCACGCCGGTGATCTTGCAGAGGTCCGGTCTGCAGGCCGGCAA
>JAXGNF010000100.1:1613-7248 GCA_040768135.1 Thermoleophilia bacterium
AGCCAGGCTTAAGCGAGGCTCCGAGCGATGCAGGGAGATCATGATCAAGGCCGGGGCCGACCCCAAATCGATCGTGGTGTCCAAGGCTGAGGGCGCTCATCCGGGCGGGACGGCTGCCATCGGGGAGGTCGTCGATCAGAACCTGGAGACACAGGTATCGGGATTGTTTGTGTGCGACGCGAGCGTCTTGCCGGTGGCGCCGGGGCTGCCGCCCATGTTGACCATCGGTGCGCTGGCCAAGTATCTGGCTAAGAAACTGACGGCGTAGGCCGCGGGCGCCGCGAGCTTCACCGCCTCTGTAGGTTGTACACTTTCCATGCGGCCGCCGGACTCGCCTTGGCTCTCTCCAACACGCCCGGCCACTGCTCGAAAAGCAGCTCGGGTCTGTAGGTGCCTGATGCTGCCATCAGCTCCATGTACTCAAGCTGCTCAGGAGTAAGCTCGGCAAGCCTCTCAACAAAGCCCGCTACCGCTTCGATCATCTCGGCCAACCGCGGCCGTTCTGCCGGGACAAGTACGGGAAAGAGGTCCGACTCCAAGCCTCGCTCGTGACCCGAGAACCTCTCGACCACCGTTCCGTCCAGAGGTCGCGGAAAAGTGTCGGCCAACGTCCAGTAGTACACCACGACGGCTCGCAGCAGATCCCAATCTCTGAAACCAGCTTGTGAAGCCCGGTAGAGATCGTAGAGGTCGCGAGTGGCCGCACTGCGTCTCTCCACCAAGGCCTTGACCTTGCCGGCCATGAGTTCCTCGTAAGGGACGACTCCGAACACCACTTCAGGAACACAATGTCGGCAGGGCACCATCTCATAGCCCAAGACCGGCGACCGGTTGAGGAAGTTGAGATCCACTTTGATCATGTCCTCCCCCCATCTCGTCCGGTAGGTCAGCTTGTATGTGACTCCCGCGTGCTCGTCTTTAGGCGGGTTGTATCGATACCCCAACCGGCCTACCAGCGCCTCTAGTTCGGCCCTGACCTCTCCCCGCTCCCTCTGCATCTCTTCTCGCTCCACCGCGCCTACGTAGAGCACGTCGATGTCGACCGACAACCTGGGGATGTCCAGGTGAAACACATTGAGAGCGGTACCACCATGCAGGACCAACCGTGGGCCAAGATAACGATGGTCGTGGATCTCGGAGAGAAGCTCCAAGAGACGTTCCACTTTGTCTACAGTCTGAGGCGCGAAGTCGCCGGACAGGTGCAGGATAGGCGCACTCATCCCCGCATCTCCTCGGCGGCGTCGAGGCCGGCGGGCACGTACAGACGCCAGTCAGGGACGTACTGCATGGATCCGCTCCTGGCACTCAGGAAATACGGCCCTCTGCCAAGGAGGGAACGCAAAGCTCTCAACTCCTCCTCAGTCACTCTCCACATGTCGGGGTCTGCTGAAAGCACCCACCCCACTCGCGCGACTGTGCTGGGAGAGGCGAGCAACTCTGCGTACGCGATCACGTCCTGTACCTTGAGAGAAGGGAAACCTCCGACACTGCGAAGCACTTCCTCGATACCCCCGGCCCATTTGAGGTTTTCGAAGCAGTCGACGAGAGTCCGCTCCCGGGAGGTGACGTTGATCAGGGCATCTCCCCGCCGGAGAGGTACGACCATGGTCTTCCACAGGTCTCCCTCTTTGGCCATGAGGGCCTTCGGCGGTCGCCGGACCACGAACTCATGTCCGCGATATTCGAATCTGAGTGGCGTACGATTGGATACCACTGTCACCCGGCGAAAAGGCGCATGGGCCACCCCGTGGGCCTCCAGTGCGCTATGGTAAGCGATGGCGTAGTCCTCTTTGAGCCGTGACGCGACCAACAGAGGATCGGGCATCGTGGTAGCGAGAGCACCTAGGCGGGAGGCATATACGCCGTGCCGGATCCGCTCGACATGCCCGCTTTCGTGAGCTTGTTTAAGCCTGTTCAGTACGGTGGAAGAGGGCGTGCCCTCCGGGAACGTCGAGCGGAACTCGGCCGTCGTGAAGACAGTGTGCCGTTCGATGAAACTCCTGGTGGCCGGCTCAGATTTTGCTTTTTTGCTATTCATAATCTAATTTTCATAGATTATCACGATACGATTAGCAACATTTTGGCCCTTTGATCTTGCTTCTGATACGTCGAAAATCTATGTCTTATAGATTTTCACTATAGCCTAGTCAACGCCCCGCCTTCATGCGGCCGTCTTCCAGTTGCCGGCGGATGAACCCGTCGAGAAGCGGTACGGCCAGTGAATACCTACCCCAACGGCTCTTGTAGACCAGGCCGGCCTCACAGAGGGCCACGAGCATCTGGTTCACGTGACTCGGGCTGAAGGGCTTCTTGGAGGACTCCCTCGACTTCGCCACTATCTGCTGTACGGTGAACTCCCCGCCGCTCGTCTCGAGCTGTGCGACCACTCCGAGGAGATCACGTTGCCGGTCGGTGGCCCTCGCCCAGCGTCCCACGAAGAAGTCGGAGTCCAGCTTGCGCGTGATATCCGACAGGGGTATCTCCCGAAGTTCCTCCCCTGCCGCCACGTCCTGGGCCCACAGGTCGAACACCTCACGGCAGACGTACTGTACGAAGTAGGGATAACCGCGAGTGAACTCATAGATGGCGTCGACGGCCCCCTCGGTGAAGCCGGCCGCACAGGGTGAATCCCCACCCACCGGCTTGAGGATGGCCTCGGCCGTGGCTTCCCGGCTCAACCGTTCGAGCGAGAGGATGCGGAACATACGCTCGGCGTACGTACGCGCCTCCACCAGCCCGGCCGTCAGGGTCGACAGCCCCGTCAACACCAGTAGCATGCGAATGCCTCTGCGCTGGAGCGACTGGAAGACCTCCAGCAGCATGGAGAGCGGGAACTCCCCATCGACCGCGTGGTCCGAAAGGTTCTGCGCCTCATCGTAGGCGAACACCACCCCGCGTACACCAAGGTAGTCGATGCAGGTCCAAACGTGCTCGAGGACGGCCTTGAGCTTGTCGGTATTGAGGCCGGGAGTCCCTGTGAAGAGCTCCAAAAGAGCCTGGAAATCCAGCGTCTTCGGAGGAGTCCTCGGATCGATCACAAAACCGGTGCCTCTCGGCCTCTCCACCGCGATACTGGAGGTGACCACCGACAGATCGGTGATCAGCCGCAGTGCCAAGGCGGCTTCCTGCAGACTCGACGCCTCCGACATGTCCGTCCCCACCCAGTACCACGACTTGTCGATGGCGATAGGCTTGAGTGTGTCCAGTAGTACTGTCTTGCCCACTCCGCGTAACCCGGTCACAACCAAGTTCTGGAAGACGGTGTCTTGGTCGAGCAACCGGGCGAACTCGCCCTTCTCCTCTTCCCTACCGGCAAGATGCGGGGGGATGTGCCCGGCACCGGGCCGGAACGGATTGAGACAGCCCCTCGACCCTACCTGTGTGTTCTTGCTTATGACGGCCTCCTTTCGCCTGCTGGTGGAACCCGGATCGCGTGGCCCCAGCGCGCCTGCGAGCCGGCCCGGCCGGTGGCGGACCGCGTGACTCCCGCCACTGCCCTACCACCGGCCCGCGGATCTTCACAAACTATTAGCACAGTAGCTAATTTTATTCTCTCTTGTCAATCTCTTTGATTTTCCTTCTGGCCCACTTCTTAGAAACTTTTATTTCTTGGACTAAATCTTTGTGAATATCGTCGTGCTTTTCGCCGTGGTTTTCGTGGCGGGTTTCGTCGAGCCACGGTCCACTCCGATGCCGTGGTTAGTGTCCACAGAAGTGGTGTACAAGATTCCTGTCACCTGATTCCTGTCACCCTAGGTCTTGGGATGAGGTGACCACTGCTCCATCCTCGAGGATGGCGTAAATCCCGTGATCGAGGAGGACACAGTGGTCGAAGTAAGCATGGACCCTTTGAGCTGGCTGCGCAAGCAACTGGAAACGGCTGATGTCGATCTTCTGCACGAGAGGATACGAACGTTGGCTGAGACCCTAGACACTGAGGTGGCCGCCTTTCGCTCCCGACCCTTAGACGAGGGCCCCTAATCCCTACCTCTGGCTGGACGCTCATTCGGTCGAAGCCCGCGAGGAGGGCCGGGTGATAGGCGCAGCCACCGTCGATACTACCGTGGTCTCTCGCCGATGGTCGCCGCGAGATCCCGTGACTCGATACCTTCACGGCTGAAGACGGAGCCACCTGGACCCAGTTCCTGCGCGGTCTTGCGGCCCGAGGTCTCTCCGGGGTGAGGCTGGTCGTCTCCGATGACCCCCAGGGCCTCACCGGCGCTATCGCCGCCGTTCTTCCCGGATGTGCCTGGCAGAGATGCCGCCCGCATTTCATGCGCAACCTGCTCTGCCGCGCGCCAGGCACGGCTCAGCCGTTGGTGGCTGGACTGGTTCGGACCATCTTGGCGGAAGCGCTTGGCGGAAGAGGTCCCGGCACAACATAAGAAGGGCCATGGCCCGACTTGAGGATCGGTTGCCCGAGGTGGCCCGCAGGTGGATCTCTTTCGGATGCCGTCGATTGCGCGGGAAGCCGATGAGCAAATCGCCCGGCAGGCGATACAGACCCTCCAGCTGGGAGCATCATTCGCAGCAAGATAAGCGGAGGCTACAGCGCTACCTCCCTCACCCTGATCTTGGTCTTTCGCCATGCGCTTGGAGTTGAAGTAGGCCCCCTTCCCTGCACCGTGGAGCGCTATTTCATCTGGGCCTCCTTGAGGCACCTCCTTTGGTGGGCAGTCGGAGAGAGATGGCTATCTTCGGAGTCGTCGAATAGTGTCAGCGCACGAGCACTTCGCTTCGGCCCGTCCCCGGGCCCCCTGGGCCGTTGCTCAATGCTCTCCAGGTCCACGTCTTGCAGGGTTTCCGGCCGCCACAGGATTGAGTCGGCCGGGTCGTGCTTTGCCCGCCGTTTGGTCGCCGCGTCGCGGCTGTTCGTCGCGTAGCAATAGACACAGCCGAAGGTACAGGTGTCGTATGCGCCAATGTCAACGGCTTGGACGCAACCGCACCCAGGCCGGCTGGGGACGGATTTCAATCTGAGGCTGCTGTCGGGGCGCAGGTGCCGAATGACGTCCGCATCGATGCAGTGCGCCTGCTGTACCGGGATGTCGGGAGGTGCTTCGTCGCAACACACGTGAATGGTCATGTTTCGGGCATCAGCGATATCCACCAATCGTGCAAGCAGCTCGTGTTGCTCGTCCGGGTTCGGACGCCTAAGTTCAAGCCCGGCTTGATTCTTCAACTTGCGCAGATTCCGCTCCGTCTTGCCGTAGGGATCCAAGAAGGAGACGTAACAGCGACGGGTCGATCCTTGAAGGGCGGCGCTCAGTGAGTCGAAGCGCTCCAGGTGGTGGCCCATGGGCGTCACCGCGCTGAAGATCACAGGGTCATAGCGCCACATGACGAGATCCGCTCCAACCAGCCCTGCCAGCCCGCGCAGGGTGGCAATCGCAGCCTCCGCGGACGGGGCATGAGAATCGATCTCCCTCGGGTAGCCGTTCAGCGTGAAGTGGAAGTAGAAGTGAAACCCGCGCTCACGGAGTTCCGAGACGTGGGGCATGAGCGGTCGGGCGTTGCGAGTCCAGAACACCAGCGCCAAACAGTCTTCCGGTCTGAGCGAAACCCGATAGACCCTGCCGCCGAAGGGGTTCATCCAGTGGCAGAACCCGGCGCGAACCCGGTTCATGAACCATTC
>JAXGNF010000101.1:0-259 GCA_040768135.1 Thermoleophilia bacterium
CGGGGTAAACTACTTCATTTACGGAATCGAATAACTTTAATAGAGGTGATACTAAAGTCTTGAGTGAGACTAAAGTCTGCAAATAGCGCAGGCCGGGAATTGGTTCCGGATAGTCAGATAGGGGCCGGTCGCGCCCGGCGGACCGACAGACTAAATGGACGGCCCGGTCGTTTTCGCGCGCATAATGGGCATTTGCTGGGAAGTCAAGAGGAAGATCGCAGGCCTGAGCCAAGCGACGGAGGCGGTGGCAGTACGTGAG
>JAXGNF010000101.1:269-7151 GCA_040768135.1 Thermoleophilia bacterium
CAGGGCGGCGATCCGGCGGACAAAGAGACTGAGGTAGGGACGGAGACGGAACGGGGGAAGAGCGCTTTTTCACGGGCCTTAACGGAAACAGACCCTGTCTATATGCAATTATTGTTGCATTACAATGATTATGCATAGAAGAATAATTGGAGTCGATAACGGTGGTGACGTTGATAGAGAATGGAGCGGTTGGTCCCGAGTCATCTGCGCGGCCTTCGGTGGGGCGGTGTTGGAGCCTGCCGCCTAGGGCCGGGGACTTACGGTAGACGGGGGACCCGGGTTGGCCGGCATGGGCTTCTTGGTGAGGTTCGTAGCCGAAATACTGGAGTTCTACGAAGAGGTGATCAGGACCAAAGATGTTGCGGAGGCGCAGAAGGGCCTGGAGGGCCTGGTCGTCACGACCGGCATCCACCAGATATCCCACCTGTCCGTGGCGACAGGCGGTGAGACAGATGAGTCCTTCTGCGTGGGCCGTCAATGATTCCAGGGTTACCAGGGGAGTGCACTCGCGTTTGGGATCGGCGAGGTGGGCGGCAGAGATAAGACGACAGAGGTTGGCGTAGCCCTCGCGGGTCTCGGCAAGGAGCACGAGATGGTGAGGTTCGGTATGGGGCGCGGCACGTGAGTCGGCGTTGAGGCCGGGAGCGGACTCATCGCCGAGCAGCGATTCTACCCGCAGTTCCGCCCCGAAGATCGGCTTGATGCCGTGTTTGGCGCAGGCCTTGGCGAAACGGACGGCGCCGTAGAGTCCGTCGTGATCGGTGAGGGCCAGAGCGGGTTGTCTCAATTCGGCGGCGCGGGCGACCAATTCTTCGATTCGGCTGCCGCCATCCAAGAACGAGAAATTCGAGTGCACGTGAAGATGAACAAAAGGGGAAGAGGTTTCGGAGGCAGGGGAAGAGGTTTCGGGAGCGGGTGTCGAGAAATCTGTTATGCCGGCCGCTGCTACGGCCGATGCTGCTGCGCCTGATACTTCCTCGTGTTGTTTTAGTGGACGGGTATACGCAGATTTGTGGATCGCGCCGTAACGAGGGATGTCTGAACTTACGGGCGTTCCTGGTGCGGCGGCTGTTCTTGAGTTGACGGACGCTTCTTCTGCCCTGGGATCCATGGGCCCAGGGTCTGTCGGGCCTCGCGCCCATCCGTCCCTGGGGCCGGTGCCGTGTCGGCGGATGTAGTCGTGACTGGGTGGTATTCGTTGGATTGTTAACCGATGGAGCGACACACCGGAAGACGGCTTGGATGAGCCGTGTGGCTGGCCGTCGGGGCACTCGTGTGGGGGGGAAGAATTACTCTCAATCATTGCAATAAATGTTGCATTATTAAAAATATGAAAATAAGCAAAGCAAAATATGGCTTGTCCACGAACGTATGTTCGTAGAGAGCACAGTATAACCGAACGAATGTTCGTATGACAAGACCTATCTCCACCCGAAGTTGGACGGCCTATGTTCAATCAGAGGGAGTAGGCTTGAAGCAGCACACTACTCAGGAATGGTTTGGCGATTGCCGTCGCCTACCTTATTGCACCTGCTAAGGAAAGGGGGTGTAGGCCCGTCTAGCGATTGCGACTTCGCGCGCTCTCTCGGCTCACAATGGCGTCGCCTGCCCCAAGGTAGCCGGCTTGGGCGCTGTTAGTTAGGTCGCTCCAGGATACGGGGACCGTTGGGTGTGCCCAGAATAAGGATATCGGCCGGTCGCATGGCGAAAAGACCCACAGTTACCACTCCTGGGATATCGTTGAGGCGACGTTCCCATTCGACAGGGTCTCGGATCTCGAGTCCATGGACGTCTAGGATCATATTGCCGTTATCAGTGACGAAATCCTTGCGCCACACCGGGGATCCGCCGAGAGCCTCCACCTGCTTGGCCACGTAGTTTCGGGCCATGGGGATGATCTCCACCGGCAGAGGGAAATGCCCCAGGACTTGGACCAGCTTGGTCTCGTCGGCAATGCAGACGAAGCGCCGGCTTGCAGCGGCTACGATTTTCTCCCGGGTCAGCGCGCCTCCGCCGCCTTTGATGAGTTGGAGCGCGGGGTTGGCCTCGTCGGCGCCGTCGACGTATACGGCCGGTCCGCCGCTTCCGTCGAGTAGGTCGTTGAGGTCGTGGACCGGGATCCCGTGGCGGCGTAGCCGGATGGTGGAGGCCTCTGAGCTCGATATTGCTCCCTCGATGCGGTCCCTGATGGTCGCAAGGACCTCTATGAAGTAGTTCACAGTCGAACCGGTGCCGATGCCGACGATGCCGCCCTCCACGTATGCGAGAGCGGCCTGAGCGGCCTCTTTTTTCATGTCGTCTTGATTCATGTCTCGCTCAGTTACTTGACGTCCAATAACCTGGCCTTCCTATGCCCGTGTCGTCCCCGCCGCGGCGCTTAGATCTTTCGTCTTGGGCGGGCCAGGCGACGAAGCTCCATAATCTAGGCGACGACTCAAGCTAGATCGGTCGATCCTTATGCTACACGGTCGCGGTAGACTCAGTATGAAGCCGTGATGCTTCGGGACGGACCGTCATGTTCAGATATCCGTTCTTCGTGTTGAGGGTTTCGTCGCGGGAGGGGAGAGGAAGAGGGTGGAGCCGGCCTATCTGAAGTTGTGGAGTTCTGGTGAATTGGCCGACCGGGCGGCGCAGGCGCAAGCGCGCCTGCGCCGCTGCACCCTGTGCCCGCGTCGCTGTCGAGTGGACCGGACGGCGGGCGAACTGGGCGAGTGCCGCACCGGCGTTCTGGCTCGGGTCGCAAGTGCCGGTCCTCACTACGGAGAGGAGGCGCCCCTAGTGGGTCGAGGCGGCTCGGGTACCATTTTCTTCGCCGGCTGCAACCTGGCCTGTGTGTTCTGTCAGAACTATGATCTCAGCCACCTCTGCCGTGGCAAAGAACAAGAACCCATGAACACAGCCCGGGCGATGTTGAAACTACAGGAGATGGGCTGCGAGAACATCAACCTGGTGTCACCCAGTCACGTGGTTCCGCAGATCCTGGCCGCCCTGGTGCACGCTGTGGGCGAGGGGCTGAGACTCCCGCTCGTCTACAACACCGGAGGTTACGACTCTCTGTCCACCCTGCGTCTGTTGGACGGAGTGGTCGACATCTATATGCCCGACATGAAGTACGCCGACAACCAGATCGGCGAGCGCCTTTCGGGAGTCCCCGATTATGTGGACCGCAATCGCGCGGCCGTCCTCGAGATGCACCGGCAGGTAGGCGACTTGTTGCTGAACGAACTGGGTGTGGCCCGGCGCGGTCTTCTGGTGCGCCATCTTGTCCTGCCGGCCGGATTGGCGGGGACGGCTGAGGTCGCTCACTTCCTCGCGACCCGGGTCTCGCTCGAAACCTACATCAACGTCATGGACCAGTATCGCCCCGCCTATCGAGCGGACCAATACCCCGCCATTTCGCGGCCGGTGAGCGTTGCCGAATATCGGGAGGCGGTACAGGCGACTCTCGCTGCAGGCTTGAGGCGCCTCGACGAGTAGGGGGTGGGAGAGGCCGGCGGCCTCGATCGCACGCTGTGGCTACGAAGTCGGCTAAGCACTTGCAATCACCAAGTGGTCGTGTGAAGCTGGGCGCATGAGCATCGAGATGCCTGAAGCCACCATCATTGCTCGGCAGATGCAGGCAGAATTGATTGGGGCGACCATCGCCGAGGTCGAGCTCCGCGACTGCGAGAGCCTGCAACGCATGGGGTTCGTCAACAAGAACCCAGAGGCGTTTCAGGATCTGGTTGAATGCATAGTGGAGTCGGTCGTCTCTCGAGGCAACACTCTCATCGCCAAGCTGAGCGCTGGACAGAACCTCGTCATCGGCCCGGAATACGGAGGAGAGATCCTCCTGCACACTGGGGATCGCCCTCCTCCTGCCAGGTTTCACCTCCGTCTCGGCTTGGCCGACGCATCTGCGCTTACCATCTGGATCAAGAGCATGGGAGGGATCTACGCGACTTCTGATGAGGGGCTCTCCGAGCACTATCTTGTCAATCGGGACTTTGATCCTCTACGGATGGAGCCGACCGACGAGCGGCTGACGGCCGAGGAATTCACCGTCCTTGTCGCTGCCGCGAATCGACAACTCAAGCCGGTGTTGGTCGGGAAGGACGCGATCGTGGTCGGGTTGAGCAACAGCGCCTTTCAAGACATCATCTACCGGGCCGGCCTCCATCCCAAGCGCAGAGCCTCCGACCTCGACCCGGCGGAGAAGAGGGCGCTGTACGACGCCATGCGGTTCGTCGTTACCGAGCGGCTCCGTCTGGGTGGCAAGAGCACTTTCCGCGATCTCTACGGAGTGCCGGGCAACTACGAACCGGCCATGGGCCCGGCTATGAAAGGACGGCCGTGTCCTGCCTGCGGCTCGACCATACAGAAGCTCAGTCTGGGCGGCGGAGACGTTTTCGTATGTCCGAACTGCCAGCCGCAATCAAGCCGGCCTGAGTCGAATCGGCCGGAGGCGAACTAACCGGCGTCGGGCCCGCCAAAGGTGAGCTAACCGGCATAGGGCCCGCCAAAGGTGAGCCAAGCGGCGCCGGGCCGACCAAAGTCGAACCGACCTGGGACGGGGCAATCAATCCTACGCGGGCCGATCGTGAACAGATCGCCCGCAGGTGGGTAAGTCGCGAACGACCCGGCCGGGATGTGCCGGCGCATTAGGGGCTCGGTCTCCGTCCGGTGGGCGGAGCTCCGGCAACGTATTCTTCATAGGTCGTGCTGTTACTCTCCTGTGATCTCGTTATAGGCTTCCATGAACGTCGGGAACCCGCAGGTGGGGATGACCAACAGAAGGGCGTGCATGATCTCTTCTTCAGCAGCGCCCGCCTCCCGGGCCTTCTTGGCATGAGTGGCGACGCCGGTCTGATGGCGGCCTGCCGCCGATATCCCCAGCTTGATGAGCCAGCGGGTCTTCTCATCGAGCGGCCCACCGTGCTCGTGGATGAAAGTACCCAATTCTTCGTTCTTTTCGAGGATGTGGGGGAATCTGGCCCTGAATTGGGCATATGGCTTGGGGACGTCCTTCATGGTTCCTCCTTTGCATGTGTGGTTGGGACCGTCGGGGATCGATGTGAAGAGTACCCATTGAGTTTCGTGTCCATTCACCCAGGCGGAGGGCAGGGGGTCTGGTGGTATGGTTAGAAGAGTCAGGCGCTCGGCGTCATGCGCTGGTGACCGAGCGGGCGTGTGACTGTAGTGGGAGCGCGAGAGGAGGGGTATATCGTGGGATTTCCTGGCGCCGGATCTCAAAAAGCGACTGAAGCGGCTCCCTCTGCCTCCGGCGGGAGCGGAGAGCCATCTGTCGCTATTCATGGGGAAGAGCACGGAGAGCGTTCTTCCACACACGGTCGTCGAAGTCCGCAAGAAGACATGACAAGAAGCATGGCCGGGCGCGCAGCTTTTGGCGCTGTCATCGTCGCCACACTGCTGGTCGTCGGGTGGATCTTGGGGGGATGCGCGGAGACACCCGCCCTCACTCAGGAGTTGGTGATCGATGAACCGCTGGGGGCGACCGCGATCACCGACGTCCACATCGAGATGGGAGCCGGGAGGCTTGCGATCGAGCCGGGCGCTTCCGGGTTGGCCTCGGGAGTCATCAGCTACAACATCGGGTCATGGAAACCGAAGATCACCCGGACCGACCGGAGTCTGACCATCAAACAAAATGCCCGCAAAGACGTTGGTGGCCCTTTGAGCAGGCTCGTCAACGATTGGGATCTGCAGCTTGGACGAGCTCCCCTCCGATTGAAGATCACGGCGGGTGCATATGAGGGGGAATACGATTTGAGCGGCCTGACTCTGCAGAGGCTGACTCTCAAGGATGGAGCCGCGCAGACCCGGGTGTCGTTCAACACGCCCAACCCTGGGCAGATGGAGAGCCTTGAGTATGAGACGGGAGCGTCGTCGGTCACCTTGATCGGTCTGGCAAACGCCAATTTCAAGACTATGACGCTCGACGGCAAGGCCGGGGACTATTCTTTGGACTTCTCGGGCCGGTTGCGCACCGATGCCACGGTTAAGATCAAGGCTGCGGCCGGCAGAGTGCGTGTGGCCGTGCCGGGAACGACTCCTGCGCGGGTCACCGTTAAGGGCTCGCTCAACAAAGTGTCCACTGAGGGGGCCTGGACCGTCCAAGGCGATGCATATGACACGACTGCCGTCGAGGCCGCGGGCAAGGGCAATATGTTGCGCATCTCGGTCGAGATGGACATCGGCTCCGTGACGCTGGCGGCCGACTGAGAGCCGGTGCCCCGGCTAGGGCAAGGGCACATAGTTGCAGGCTCTGCCTCCGGGAGGGCCCCGGCCTGTTGGGGCGGCACCCTCTCTAGAAAGTACCTCTCGCCGTCTACTCGATGACGAGCGTCACCTGGTAGGTCTGTAGGGGAGTGACCGACTCCCAAGGCCGCTCATAGACCAGTGTGAGCGTCGCCTTGCCTTTGGCCACCGGCTTGAAGGTGAACGTATAAGTGCCTCCGGCGCCGACAACACCGTCCTCGGCTGAGCCTTGGACGTAGGCGGGCTCGCCCACCTGCTCGAAGAACGCGGCATCCTTGTCGTCGAGGGCCGCCGCCCAGACATAGCCCGTGGTCGGATTGCCTGCGAGGGAGACCTCGATGGTCCCGCCGACCTCGACCGCCAAAGTCCTGCCTTGGTCTGCTTCGCCGATCTTGATCACACCGTCGTCTGCATTGCCTGCGGCGCCGCACCCTACGAAAGAGAACGCTATCATCGCGGTGGCGATGACCGTCACGATCGTCGCCATACCGATTGAATACCATCCCTGTCTGCGCACAGCCTTCTCCCTCACTGCAGTGGTCCCCCTGATCAACACCGTGCCGCTTCGTCCCGTTGTTCTGCGTCGTCGTTGCGATGCCTCTTCTTGTCATCCCTGGGCTCTTG
>JAXGNF010000102.1:0-7051 GCA_040768135.1 Thermoleophilia bacterium
CAAGGCCCCCGAATAGAGGTCATCTTCATAGAGGTAGCCAAACTGCACGCCGGCCTGCTTCAGTAGAAGAGCAACATTGATTGGCACTTGGTCGTAGGTCGTCTTAAGCTCAGATGACGGCCACACCATGAACGCGCTGATATTGACGAGCTTGTTGATCTTACGCGCCAGCGAGGTGAGCCTAGAAAGGGGCGAATCGCCCAACCGCATCTCGGCCTTGACCAACCCCTCAATGTAAGGGATGAGTTGGTACATCAGACCCGTATAGAGAACCGTCTCACCCCCTCGAGGAAGATCAAGACCACGCGCCCAACGAGTGGCGTTTCTCTTCGATATGGGCAGCACGGATTTGCGTAGACGGAGGTTGTCCGCTAGGATGCCGATGACGTCGCCTGTGGGCAGAGGCATGACCTTTCTCCTACAACCCGAAGACTCTGCGATTGAGGTAATGACGGAGGGAGCGGACATTATCGGCGATGCGCACTCCCGCCGGGCAATTGACCTCACACATCTTGCAAAGGAGGCACGAGTACACGCTTTCGAGCTCCCCCCGTACCTGCTCTTCCATCCCCAGAAGCACGTAGCGGAACAGTCTCCGCGGCAGAACCTCGATACCCATGGGACACACGGCCGTGCAGACCCCGCAATTCATGCAGGCAGAGGCGTTGAACCCGTCGTAGGCCCCCACCTCGGCCATCAGGGCCGGATTGACAAAGGTGCTCATGCTCCTTCCTTTTCCACAGCCTCGTACTGGTAGAAACCCTCGTCGTTCGCTTCCTTGCTCTCGGTGACGTGACCGTATTTGCGCAGCCCCATCACCCAGAACACCACCTCGTGCGTGGGTCGCCCCAGGGCCTCAGCGATCTCGGGAACGGTCAACGGTCCTGCCTGCAGTGTCTCGAGGATGCGCCGGCGCATGATGTGTTCGTCACGGATGATTTCCCTGACATCCCTGTCCGCGGCTAACACGGCGCCCACTCCCGCAGCAACCCGTCGATCATGGCCCGTATCTGGGCGTCGGTATAGCCCTGGAGGTCGATAGCGTCCTTCGGACAGACCGGGACGCAGCCGCCACAGCCTTTGCAAACCGCTTTATCGATGACGGCCACCGTCTTCCCGCTCAGTTCCGCCTGCTTGGGGGCTTCATACGGGCACGCCGCCAGGCACGCCCCGCACCACTCGCAAGTCTCGGAGTCCACCACCGCGACAAGCGGGTCCAGCTCCGCGAACCCGCGTTTGAGTAGGGCTGCGCTCTGACTGACGGCGGCCAGTCCCGAGGCTACGGCTTCCGCAGAGCTCTTCGGACTCTGGCAGGCGCCGCAGATGAAGACTCCGTCCACCACCGTCTCTACCGGCCGGAGCTTTGGATGGATCTCATTGAAGAAGCCGTCTTTGTCCAATGGCAGCTTCAGCGCTCTTACCAGGTCGTCATTCTCCCGCGGGACCATACCGGTGACCAGAACCACCAAGTCGGCAGGGATGGTGAGTTCCTCGTTTCCGGTTAGAACGTCGCGGGTGGTGACAGTTAGACCGGCACCGTTCGTCGCCGCGGTCCCGCCCCTCGCCCGCTCGACCACAGGGGGTTCGTCATCGGGGAAGCGCAGATACAGGATACCCCTCTCCCGGGACTCATTGTATAAGAGCTCATATTTGCCGTAGGAACGGATGTCCCGGTACAAGTGGTACTGACCCGGCATTCCGACGGCCCGTTCTAAGCCGTCTGTTCCGGCCCCCCTATCGGCCTCCGCCTTAGCCGCCACCTGCAACGACACATGTATCGCCGCCGTGCAGCAGTAACGCGAGCAGTACTGGTTGCCCTCCGGTTGCCGGCTCCCTACGCAGTAGATATAGACGATGCTCTTGACCGGCCTACCCTGGAACTCCAAGGGCCCCTCGGCCTCGTCGACCATCCTCTTGAAATCGGCCAGCGTGACCACACCTTCCAAGCCGTACCCGAATTCTCCCTCAGAGACCTGGTACGTGTCGAACCCGGTAGCGACGACGATCGCTCCCGCCTGCACAGCAACGGTCTCAGACGTCTGCCGATCCACGCGGATCATCACTTCGTAGTTGCCAAAGCTCCCCGACTTGCCGACCACTTCGGCATTCACGAACACCGTGACGGCCGGGTGTTCGCGGACATTGGCGACCAGAGTGTCTATCATCCGACGGCCCCTCTTCCCGTGCGGATACATCTCCTCGAACCCGCCCGTCCAACCTCCGAGCCGCGCCTCCTTCTCCACCAAGACCACGGACAGGCCTATCTCGGCAAGGCCCAGCGCTGCCCGCAGTCCCGCAATGCCGCCCCCCACCACCACAACTTTCGGGACCGTCTCAACCACGACAGGCTCAAGGGGTTCCGTCAACCGGGTGCGGGCGATACCCGCCCTGACCAGACGGGCCGCCTTCTCCGTCGCCCCCGCCTTGTCATCGGTGTGCGTCCACGAGCACTGCTCACGGATGTTGACCTGAGTGTACTTATACGGGTTGAGTCCCGCCCGTTTAGACATCTCCCTGAAAGTGAACGTGTGCAACTTGGGCGAACACGAGGCGACGACGATGCCGTCGAGTTCTTGGTCTTCAATGTCGTGGATGATCTCCTCTTGGGTGGCATCGGAACAGGTGAACATGGCCGAGCGGGCCACCACCACCTCGGGCTCGTCTTTGACGGCCGCCACCACCTCGTCGATCGACACGTAGTCGGAGATGTTGCCGCCGCACCCGCACACGTAGACGCCGATCCTGCGCCCGCTCATGCTGTAACCTTCGCCTTCTCGAGGTAGGCCGCGGCCTGTGCAATTGCCGCTCCGGCATGGAGGATCGAGTCGGGGATGTCTTTGGCTCCCGCAGCGGCGCCGGCTACGAAGACTCCCGGTATGTCCGTACGCCCCGGATCGAGGTCTTCGTCGGCCTCGCCCACGTAGAAATACTCATCAAGGCAAGGACCGCCGTCGGGGAACATGCGCCCTATGTCAGGACTCGGCTGCACCCCCACTGCCAGCACCACCAGGTCGTGTTCGGCCTGGACCATGGCGCCTCCGTTCTCGATATCCTCGTAGTGAAGGACAAGGTTGCCGTCGTCTTTCTCGGTGATCTCAGAGATACGACCGCGCACGAAGGTAGCCCCCATCGCCTTGGCCTGCTCGTAGAACTCGTCGTATCCCTTACCCACCGAGCGGACGTCCATGTAGTAAACGGTGACGTCGGCCAACGGCAGGGCTCCCATGATCAACTGGTTCTGCTTGATGGAGTACATACAACAGACCTTGGAGCACAGGGGGTTGTCGACCGTCTCGTCCCGCGAACCCGTGCACAGGATGTAGGCGATGCTGTCGGGCACCTTCCCATCGCCGGGACGGAGCACCGCGTTATACGGCCGGGTCGGCGCCAGAAGCCGGTCCATCTGCATACCGGTGATGACGTTCTTGTACCTGCCGTAGCCGTACTGCGGCTTGGCGTCGGCCGGGAAGAGGCGGAAACCGGTGGCAAGGACGACCGCCCCCACTTCAGTCTCGACTTCGCTCTCCTTCATCTCCAGATCGATGCACTGAGGCGGACAGACGGCCACGCACTGTTGGCATTCTGAGCAAACACCGCAGTCGAGGCAGCGGCCTACCTCCCGGAGGGCTTCTTCTTCCGTCACGGCCGGCTCTGTTTCGGAGAAATCCAGCGGGCGTGAGTGCAACTCATGACCCGGACCCCAGGGTTCGACCTGGGTGTGGGTCCCCTGCCTTGCCAGAACCGCTTGTTTGTCAACCACCGGCAGGATTGCGACCAGGCCGGCAGGATCGAGCGTCTCTCCGCAAAGCCACCGATCCATCATGTATGCGGCCCGCAGGCCCTGCCCAGCAGCCTGGGCAATGGACGAGGGGCCGTCTACAACGTCTCCCGCCGCGAAAACGTAGGGCACGCTGGTCTGCAGGGTGATCGGGTCGGCCAGTATGGTGCCGTCAGGCCTCAGGGCGAGCCCAAAACCGGCGGTATCTGCAGCCAAACCTGTGGCCACGATCACCAGTAGGCCGGCCGAATCTTGCTCACGGAGCGACCCACCACCGTCCGGCCCGTCGGCGGGCTCGGGCATGGCACACGCGTTGTCGAGCACGAAGGGGGCAACGTCGGCCGGCACCGGTCTCCGTCGGCCGCTCTCGTCCGGCTCTCCTAGCTCCATCGGCTGGCACACCAACGATTCGATGCAGGTCTCCCCTACGCACTGGGTCGGGGTGGCCAAGTAGACGAACCGTACTCCTTCCCGCTCAGCCTCCTCGATCTCCCAAGCGTTGGCGGGCATCTCATCCCGAGAGCGACGATAGACAAGTTGCACCTTCTTGGCGCCCAACCGCAAGGCGGTGCGCGCCGCATCGATCGCAACGTTTCCTCCCCCCACCACCACGACTTCTTTGGCGGACAGATCCTCCGTCTCGCCCCACTTGGCGGCCTGCAGGAAATCGAGGGCCTTGACTACGCCCGGTAGATCTTCGCCCGGTATCCCTAAGCTCACGCACTTGTGAGTGCCTATGGCAACCAGAACCGCATCGTACCCGGCCGCCTTGAGAGACTCGAAGTCCTCCACGCGTGAATCGGTGACGATCTCCACCCCCAGCGCAGTGACGTTGGAAATATCTTGATCCACTACCTCGTTCGACAGCCTGTACGGAGGCAGGGCGAGACGCAACAGGCCCCCCGTTTTCGATGCGGCTTCGAAGATCTTGACTCCGTAACCCTTCCGGGCCAGATGCCAGGCCGCCGTCAGGCCGGCGGGGCCCGACCCGACGATCGCCACCTTCTTGCCGTTTGGAACCGCTTTCTCGACGGGAGGCCTGTCTTTCTCATAGTGTAAATCGGCGACAAAACGCTTCAGTCGGCGTATGGCGAGCGGGCCCTCCAGGCTCCCCCGTGTACACTCGACCTCACAAGGCGCGTAGCAGGCCCGTCCGAGGCTTCCGACCAGAGGGGTGGCCTCGCAGACCAACTCGAAGGCCTTTTCGTATTGCCCGCTGCGAATCAAAGCGATGTATCCGTGAGCCTTGATACCGGCCGGACAGGCGGCCGTACACGGAGAAGTGCCGGCTCGTTCGAGAACAGCTATCTTGGGCACCGCTTGGGGGAAGGGGATATAGGCCGCCCGGCGGGATATCAGGTCGGCGTTGAATTGGTCCGGCACGGCCACATTACAGACCATCTCGCACTGACGGCATCCGGTACAGGCCTCTTCATCCACATATCGGGCCTTACGACGGATCTTCACTTGGAAACCGCCCGCCCCGTTCCCGCAGATGCTCTCCACTTCGGAGTAGGTAAGCACGGTGATGTTGGGATGATGGACCGTGGCTCCCATCTTAGGAGTCGAGATGCAGCTGGCGCAGTCCAGGGTAGGAAAGACTTTGCTCAGAAGGACCATCTTGCCGCCCACGCTGGGGTCCTTCTCAACAAGCAGGACTTGGTAGCCCATGTCACCGAGTTTGAGGGCAGACTCCATGCCCCCGATGCCACCCCCCACCACCCGAGCGTCATATTTCATGCGCCTTCGACCCCTGCCACTGTGGCGGACAATGTGGAGGATGTGGGCGACCCGTCGGACACCGCGTCGACCGCAGGCGCCGATGGCACAACGGATGATCCTCCGGCCGGTCCCATGTCGGCCAGCATCGCCGAGAACTCGTGCATGTAGTTCGCAAACGGCTCGGCGCAGACCGAGCAGATGGCCGCCATCTTCACCCGCTTAGGCTCGTATCCCCCCTGTTGAAGCAAAGCCTGGGCATCGGCCATGATCTTCGCCGTGCGCTCGCTGCAATCGGGCAGGTAGGCGCACTCCTCTCCGTCGGCGGCGATGAACACCCCATCGAAGCCCTGTCGAACGGCGTAAAAAACCCAGTCTGGTTTGATCCCACTCGTGCAGGGGAGGCTGATGACCACCACCTTAGGGGAGTAATGTAGATGAGAGCTACCGGCCAGATCTACGCCCGGATCGGAGATGTTGTTGGTCGAAAAGACCAATATCTTGGGCGTGAAGCCTGCGTTCTCGGCCACCTCGCGGTCTCCGGGACTTACTTGAGTTTCTTCACGAACAACTTCATGTAGCCCGCTTCTTCCGCGAACCCCAGATATTCGTGCCCCATCTTCTTGGCCCAAGCCGGCAGGTCTTTCTGTGTGGCCGAGTCGGTAGCGAGGACCTCCATGATCTCACCCACTTTGACGTCGGCCATACCCTTCTTGGCCGCCAGAATGGGGCCTGGACACGAGGTGCCCCTCGCGTCAACCAGTTTGTCGCCTTTGAGCACGCTGAGGTCCACCGATCCGTCTGTCATGATCCCTGCCTTTCTCCCGATCAAGCTCTTTGGTCACACGAACCGCGACCGTTCCACCAATCGCCTTCAGCACCCCTAGGGGCACACCCTCACGTAAACTGGCCCTCTACCCTGCCGTCTCATCAGTCGCACCCATCAGGCGGGCTCCTTGCAAGGACTCACCCTCAGCCCGATGCTCCTCCAAAAGCGCTTCCCGGATAAGAATGCAGGCATCAACGAACTTGGAGTTAGTCACCGAGTAGTAGACCGTCTGGCCTTCCTTGCGGGAGCGTACGAGCAGACGCTGCCTGAGTATCCGCAGATGTTGCGAGACATTATGAACCGAGATGCCCAGTTCGAGGGCGATGTCACCCACGCACTTCTCACCGTCTTTCAACGCATACATGATGGCCAGACGGTGTTTATTGGCCAAGGCCTGACACATCTCCGCGTGCATCTCGAACAAGGCGCTCATCTCAGCCAACGGAGCCCTGCTATTATCCTTTACTTGCATAATTGCTTATATATCGTATTATGCATCTGATGTCAAGCACGTACTGCCCCTGCATTTGAGGCTCGGGAACCCTGTTAAGGGGCGATGGACATCATGGCCGAACCGCACCGAGCGTCTGCGTGTAGGAGCCGAGCTCCGTAAGCCGTGTTTCGAACTGGGCCTCTCCGGGAGATAGAAGCAGACGGACGGGACCGTGATGCTACGTCCGCAAAGACCATGACAAAGGAGCATCCATGAGGATGAGAAAGATCAT
>JAXGNF010000103.1:0-4295 GCA_040768135.1 Thermoleophilia bacterium
CTAGCTCTGAAGCCGGGAGACCTGACTTTCGAGGAGGCAGCCGCGGTACCTCAGGCGGCGATGCTCGCCGTGCAGGGGCTCCGCGACAAAGAGCGGCTTCGCCAAGGCCAATCCCTCCTCGTGAACGGAGCGGGAGGTGGGGTGGGTACGTTCGCGCTCCAGATCGCGAGGCTACGCGGAGCAGAGACCACGGGCGTCGACAGCGGCGAGAAGCCGGATCTACTCCGGTAGATCGGCTGCGACCACGTACTTGACTACACTCGGGAGGACTTCACCGAGCTCGGGCGACACTACGATCTCGTCCTCGACGTCAAGACGAATCGATCTGCGTTCGCCTACCTGCGGGCGTTGAATGCCCGCGGCGTCTGCGTTACCGTCGGCGGCTCCACGGCCCTACTCGCCCAGATGGCTTTGCTCGGGTTGGCGATGCCGCTGCGGCCATGAAGCGCTTTGGGGAAAGCAGGCATAAGGGCAAGATCGTCATCACTATGGATTGTGCCGCAGCTACCCGGTGCCCTTCGATCTTCGCCTAGCCCTCACAACGAACCCGGCTATCAGCCCGACCACGAGCAGAGCCCCTACCGCCGCGGCGACCGGAACGTACCAGCGTACACCGCCGTCCTCTCCCGCCGAGGCCACGTTGCCGTTCTCCGCATCTGTGGAGGAGACGCCCGCCGTCCCGGTGCTGCTCGAGGACCACGAAGCCCCAGTTGTAGCGGTGCCTGCAGCCACCGTGATTTCCACCGGCCCACCGACCGCAGGCCCGTACAGCCCTCCCCCGCTCCACTTCGGGCGCACAAAAAGAGTGCCTGCCTGAGCCGGTTCGATGGTACCGGCGAACCTGCCCCGCGTCGGCGTGACGGAAGCGGCTTCTTTCCAGGTGGCGCCGTCCGTGCTCACCTCCAGCACCACGGTCCCTTTGGATATGGGGAGGCTCAAGGAGCCGTGCAGCCTATAGCCATCTCCCACAGTCGACGTTACAGTCGTGTCCAGGCCGACGGTCACGACCCGCCAGGGGCCGGCATGCAAGGAGATGGTCTTGACCACGTCTCCGTCGACCAGGACATCCATCTTCTGGTCGAGGTCGGTGAAGACACGGAAGGCCACGGTGTGGGTCCCCTCCGGGAAATCGACCTCTACCCGGGCGTCGCAGCCGGCGCCTCCCGCCCAAACGAAGTTGTCGGTAGCGGTATCCCACGAGCTCTCGTCCTGGAAGAAGCCTTTCCGCAGAGAAGTACGGGCTTCCGCCGTACCCACATCCAGCCTAAGGAGGACTTTGCCTTCCTGGTCCCGGAACTCGATCCAGTCGAACGCCACGCTCAGTTCCCGCTCATCATCTGAACCGGGCTCCACTTCCGCCGGGATGAGCGACTTCTCGAAGACAAACCCGAGCTCGTCAGACCCGGTTTGGAGGAAGATCTCTGGTCGGTCGGCGTAGTAGGCGGCGGCCACTCCGGCTGAGGGCTTGGGCCGGTAGTCCACATCGAAGATCCCAAAAGACTGCTCCTCAGGAGTGAACCCGTCGGGGAACGCGAACGTAGGCCCTTTTGGCGGCCAGTTGAAATCAGTGAGCGCCCAGTTGAGCGCCCCTGCGATCTCGGTGCGAAGAAAGGCGGTCTCCAGCACGGCCTGGTAGACCGCGGCCTGGACCGACTCAGAGAACCCCTCCCCTTTGCATGGGGAGCCGTACTCGGCAAGGACTATCGGCATCGGGCGGCGTAATCCGTCCTTCAACTCTTGGATCTTGGCGGCCAAGCGATCGACGGCAGTCTCAGGGTCGACGGTGTAATCGAACCAGGAGGCGTAGTCCTCGAATACAGCGGGACCTTCGGACGTCAACACGTCGGGTACGTCGCCTCCCAGGAACTGCGGCATGAGGAAGTCGGTGAACTCCTGCACGAGAAGACTGCTTGTCGGCCAGCAGAAGCCTACCGCCAGGAGATGATCGGGATCCAGTCTGCGGGCCGTACGGGCCATATTCTCGAGCAGTGTGACCATGTCCTTACGATTGGAATGAGGATCAACCCCGTACGCTCCCAACGGGGGAGGCTGCAGAATTGAGCCGTCCAAGTCGGTGGCCAGATCCCATGCAGCCAAGCGGGGGTCCCCCGCGAAACGAGGGATGATCGACTCCAGGTTCTTCTCGACCACCCGGTAGTTCTCCGGGTCCCAGCCGGCTCCCCAGGCTGGTCCCAGCCAGAAGACCACCTTGAGACCGTGCGCGTCCGCTATAGAGAGGAGCTTCTCCAACGCCTCCAGGTTCTCGGGCAGGACCTTGTACTTGGTGAAGAAGTGCGCCCCATACGGATCACCGGTCAGATACTCATAGTCGATCCCGGTGCGGATGGTGTTGGCGCCGTACTGCGCGGCGAGTGCCAGTTCGGTGTCGACCTGGTCCCAATCCCAGTCGGCCATCGCGGTCCAGCCGTAGTCACGGGGGTAGTAGTTGTAGCCTTTCATGAGAAACGGCTTGCCATCCAGCATGAGGCGATCGTCTGCGGCGTAGACCAACCCTTTCCCCGGGGACGAGGCTGCCAGCGCAGGTCCCCCCGTCCACGCGCCTAGGATCACCCAAACAAGGAACGCCGCCCACGCCACGACCGCCGCCCTTACGCCAAAAGCGGCCCGCCCGGCGAGTGCCTCCCTTCTCCCGGCGAAGAGGGCGCAGTCTCTCGTGGGGCTCCGGTCGGCCATGCCGCCCCCTGCAGCTCATACCTGTGGCGACAACCCGAGTATAAGTAGCGTGTCCCAACACAGTCAACGGCATGAACGTGGAGTCCGCCGCCCGGTTCACCGGCAACATGAAGCTGGCGCCGGTGGTTGTGTACGTCAAATTGTGCAGAAGCGAATCACCGTATAACGCTGGTCCTTTCCTTGACGTCTCCTTCTTACGCGCCTCCTCCAGTTGTCGTAGTAGTTCACGTTTGTGCTCGACAAGCAGGTCCATGTGGAGGTAGCGGTGGTCCTCGAGCCGGCCTTCATAGGTCTCGACGGCCAGAGCCCGGATGAGCCGAAGGCAACTATCGACGTTAGAGAAGATCCTCACCACTCAGGCCCAGCGTTTGATCTCCTCGTTTAAGCGTCCAGCGTGTTGGTGCTCTTCGAGTGCCACCGATCGACCATCGCTGCCCTGCTCTCCCCGAAGCGTCTTCGCTGTCCGGTGTGCTAAGCATTCGATGTCCAGGTCAAGCGGCCCTTGCACCACCAACATCTTGTTGAGACCAACGTCGCCGGGTGCCAGCCGGTCTAGGTCGCAGAGTCCGAGGATCATGAGGTCCTCGCCCCTCCGCGATCTCTCGTTAATCGACCGCTCTTTCGAGGCCGGAACAGTTGAACGGGTGAAGATGGCCCCGCGGAGATAAGGGGCCTACGATGCAAGGAATTCCGTCTCGTCCGCTATGGCGTCCTTTGACGTTTCTTTCCACTGGTCCGCGGGAAAAGTAGAGAGAACGAGACATGCCTAGAGCACGCTCCCGCTCCCCTAACCGTCTTTTTCAGGAGGCTCCAATGAAAGGGGACGCCGGACTCATCGACACGTTGAATTCGTTGCTGGCCGATGAGTTAACCGCCATCAATCAATACATGGTCCACGCCGAGATGTGCGAAAACTGGGGGTATACGAAGCTGCACGACTCTTTCAGGAAGCGGTCCATTGATGAGATGAGACACGCCGAGACACTGATTGAGAGAATTCTTTTTCTCGAAGGCAGACCGACGGTGAGCGAACTGCGTAAGTTCTCTATAGGCGCCAATGTGCCGAACCAGCTTAAGGGCGATCTAGGCTTAGAAATGCACGGAATCGAGGCCTACAACGCGGCCATCAAACAGGCTGGTGATGTGAACGACTTCGCCACTCGGGAGATCTTGGAGGGCATCCTTCGATTGGAAGACGACCACGTGGACGAGATCGAGGCGCTCCAAGACCAGATCGAGCAGATGGGACTAGAGATCTTCCTCTCTACCCAGGTCTAGCGACATCGACCGTTCTCCTCGGAACACGTCCGACACCCGGCCCGAGCTCCCTGTGGGCTGGGAGTAAGTCCGCCCGGCCCCAGGCCGGGCCGCACAGATACTGGGCTTGGCGGTCCCGGCCGGGACTCCACGGCATAGACCAAGGCTTCTCGGCGCATGTACCTCCGAGCCACCTGCCACCCGTCGTGTTGTCCGGCTAAGGCGACACCCCGAAGCGGGCGATGGGGCTTCAATTCGGGAAGATCCCCGCGAAGCTCGCGAAGCATCCGGAAGAGGGGCCGCTGGAAGAGGGGCCGCTGGAAGAGGGGCCGCTGGAAGAGGGG
>JAXGNF010000103.1:4395-7020 GCA_040768135.1 Thermoleophilia bacterium
GGAAGAGGGGCCGCTGGAAGAGGGGCCGCTGGAAGAGGGGCCGCTGGAAGAGGGGTCCAGCGTCGAGCGGATGGTTGCAGCTCACGGTTCCCGAAAAAACGTGGCGCCCTCCAGCAAGCGGCCGCGCCGGCTAGCAATCTAGGAGGCCAACCCGCCTTCAGTTGCCGGACATCCAAAGATACGTTATCGTGACCGCCGGCCGGGTGAACTCCCGGCCGTTTGAGATGCGATGCGATCTGGGGAGGGATGATGCAAAAAGGCGGGCCTGGGCGGCACGGTATGAAGCTCGTTTCCATTACAGCGCTGTTGTTGATGACCGGGCTGCTGATGATGGTTGGATGCGGAAGTGACTCTCCGGCGGCCTCCTCCACCACGGCGGTGTCTTCGACTGCGACCACCGCGACCCCGGCCCCCACCTCGGCCCCGGCCCCCTCCAGCACCCTAGAAGCCGCAACCACCTCCACCTCATCCGTGGGCGAACCGAGCGGGCAGGTAGGGGCCACTGCCTCAGTCTCCTCGAGCAACGGTGCCTATCCCACTGAGGATGTGCCCGACTGGAACCGGGTCAAGTTCGTGGGGGCGTTCCGCGACGCTTCCTATGGTGTCGCTTCCCTCTTCGTGCTCTTGGCCACCGACGATGTAAGTGCCGACTCGCTCTCTGAGTACCGGAAACTCCCTAATCCCGCCCCCGGACAGGGTCGGATCAAGCTGGTGCTCACGCGCACTGCCCGTGACGTCAACCTACCTCCGCATGTCACCGGCAAGTATGACTTCACCGTCTCCCAGGGGAGCGCCGAGTTGACCGGCGAGGCGGGGATAGTCCTGCCCGGTGGCTCAACCGTCACTTTCTCCAACGGCATGGAGATGGAGAGCGACGTCGAGATCACGGCCGTCAGTGATACCGAAGTATCGGGAACCTTCTACGTCAAAGACAAGTGGAGTGAGATCTCCGGCACCTTCACGGGTCCGGTGAAGTAGCGGAGCAGGCACCGCTGCCGAAGGAGGAGACCTGCGCACCAGACCGTCCGTCCTTCGACGCCCAAGACGAGATGGCCCAATCTCCCTTCTCCGTCTCCGTAGCCCACTTACCTTGTATCGAAGCCAATCGATAGTAGCCTTCCCCCCGGCCTCCGGTCCGGCGCGGCTACCCTACCTCCTCCGCGCTCACTACACCAGAGCCCCGGTGGGGCGCCAGCCTCTTCAAGATCAACTGTGTGATGAGCGACAGCGCAGGCACCGAGATGGCTACTCCCATGGCGGCCTGCAGACCGAACTGCTCGGCGTTTGCTCCGACAGGCGCGTGGCCGCTGAAGAAATCCGACAACCATCCGACTATTTGCCCGACTGTAGCCGTGCCCAAGTCGCCACCACCGGCCAGGAGGGCGAAGATCAACGCTCCCGTGTTGGGCAGGCTGTCTGCGGCCACAATGAGCGTACCGGTCCACAACATCGACGAGGCGAAGCCGATCAGCGCGAAGGCCAGGAGCACCAGCCAGGCGCTGGGCGCAAGTGCCACCACAACATAGAGCGCCGCGCAGGCTACGGAACCCCAGATCATGAGGTCGTTCATATTCAGACGTTCGCCCCACTTCACGTACAGCAGACGGGCCAGCGCCAGCATGGCGGCGAAGAGACAGAGTCCGACCACGTCTCCGATAGTCTTGGAGAGCCCGAGCCCTCTTTCCAAATAGGAGGAGCCCCACTGTACGATGAGCAGTTCCGTGGCTGCGCCAAAGAAGATGGCAAGAAAAGCCACTATAAACACCGGATTCCGCAGCATCGGTCTGAGCTTCATGCGTCTTTCCACCGGCACAATGCCCGGCATTGGCGAGCGGATGAAGCCGATCGTGTTGTAGAGCGGCAGCAAGGCCCAGAGGAACACCACGTACTGCCAGAGGTTGTTCCCGAGCAACCGGAGTAGCAGGCTGGTGACCAAGGCGGCTGCGAATATCCCCCCGGCGAAGGCGGTGTGCATCATCATGAAGTTGGCTTCGCTGTTGTCGGACGGAACACTCTTGGTGATAGGCGACAGAAGCACTTCGAGCAGCCCCGCAGCCGCGGAGAAGATGGCCGTAGCGAGAGCAAATACGAGGAAGGGTTTGTTAGGAGCAATCCAGGGAGCGCAGGCGAAGAGTATCAGGCCGATTGCGATCGCCAACTGCGACCCTATGCAGAAAGGCTTATATCCGTACTTGTTCACCGGCCAACCAAAATAGACGTCGGCAGCGAACTGAGCGACAAAGTTGATCAGAACCAGAGATCCGACCTGGGTGTAGCTGAGCCCATAGAGGAACATGAGGGGCACGAACAGGAAGGGGGAGAGGTTCATGGCGGCGCTCTGGATGAAACCGGCCAGGTTGCACGCCGTCAGGGTGCGCCGGTAGTGGATACTCGACATGCTACCGCCTTAGTCGCGAAATACTGTCGTTTCCTGCGACACAGGTGGATGGAGCGGAAGCTTTCAGCCCGAGACACCGCAATCCCAGGATCCGACCTGGGGCCCCTCGAGGACAGAGCCACATCTCCCGTGTCGCACAAGCCCACATCTTAGCCCCTCAACAGATTTCTCAACGAGGCCCCTCCTACTGGACAAGGACGACCACCGTCGGTTTCTTGACTACCCCG
>JAXGNF010000104.1:0-6835 GCA_040768135.1 Thermoleophilia bacterium
GCCGCCTCCACTTCTCGACCGGGCAGATTGCGACGCAACCACATGCGGCACTGGGCGTTCGCATGCGGGTGGGAAACGACTTTGGTGATTTGGTCCAGGGTGAGTCCGGGGCGCACCAACAGGCTGTGGCGTATTGGATGGCGCACTTCGCGCACAATCTGGAGATTGTCTACCTCATGAGCCAGTAGGTCGATCGTGGCCGAGACCGAGCCCTCGATTGAGTTCTCGATGGGAACAATGGCACAATCGACCTCGCCCCCGGACACTGCTTCGATGGTCTCGGGCATCGAAGCGAAGGGGAGGAACCGGTGCACCCTGCCACTGGGGGTCTGCTCGTCAAGGGTCGCGCGGAGGGCCTCTTCAGTGAAGGTCCCCCGTGGTCCGAGAAATCCGATGGTCGTAGCGGCCACAGGGAGGGCATCGCTCAAAGAGGATACCGGCGGGTGGGATAGCCTCGGTCCGGTGGGATCACAGCTCACGACCATCTCCATTCTCGTTATCAAGAGCAGCCGGGCGATTCTCGGTGGTACCGTCGGTCTGTGTCCGCGATTGCCTGCGCTCTCGGATGAACCGCTCGGCCAGACTGCCTGTCGACAAGGTTTCAGGTGTCTCCCAGCCCTTCGCGGACGGCACCAGCTCGTCTTCGAGGACCGGCAGACCGCGACGCCTACGTCTGCGGTTCTCCCTGTCTAGTTCGCGCTCGGCCTTGCCTCGGAGGCCGGGAAGACCGCCGGATCTAGGTGTATTGCTCGAAGCTCGGTCAATATCTCCGGCTCCTTCGGCTCCGTTGGTCGCGGCGCTTTCGGTCCGCGGGTTGATGGTGAAGGGGGCACTCCCCCGGGCCTGCTCCACGGCTTCGATTTCCTCGGGGGCAAGTGGGATGTCGGAGTCTCCGTCCTTCAGGAGTTTCACATACATCCGAGCGAAGTCACGACTGACGACCGTGGTTATGACGACACCGTCGCCAAGGTGGTTGAGAAAAGCCACCGCGGTACTCTGAGATCCGCCGAGATCATGATAGGCGTCGAAACGGACGATACCGACCCCTGCCAGACTGCTGTCGATACGCACGTCGTGGTCACGGACGAGCAGCGTGAGGTCCTCAAGGGCCAGGCGCACGTTGGTAAGCTTCTCGTCAATGGCAGTGACGTGTTCGACGATGTCGACGGTGCCCCGGGAGCCCATGATGACGTGCTGATTCTTCTGATAACGCAGAAGCTTTCGATAGACCAGAGCCAGCCCGGCTCCGGCCGCCACCGCCAGAACGATGGCCACGAGGGCGACTATCTCGAATGCCTGCACTGCGGTTTCCCCGGCTTTCTATAGTTTGAAGATGAGGTTGGCTTCGATCCAGTTGTTCTTGGTGTATTTCTCCTCCGGGACCGGCCCTGCTTCAACATGAAGCAAAGCCACTTCGCCGTAAGGGGTGGGGTTAAGACCCTTCACCTCCACGGTTATTTTTGCCTTCGCCTTGATCTGAGGGATTTCTGCCGTGGCCTTTTTGGGCTGCAGGGAGTCAGGCGCCAGTAGAGTGATGAACACAGGTACGTTTCTCTCGTCCATGTTGCCCTGGTTCTCGACGGTGACGAGAAAAGTGAGCTCGTCGGTCAATGTCAGGTTGAACGTGCCCCCCGCAGTGATCTCCTTGTTGTCGGGCATTGCCACCACTTTATCGAGGGCGACTCCATGGACGGCCTGAAGGCTGCCGGTGGTCTTGAGCCTGGCCAAGATGTCGAGGACTTCGGCGCTTGAAGCGAGGTTGGGATTAGCCACGAACGACGTGCTGGGAACGTTGACCCCAGCGAGGTTTTTCTCTGCCAACAGGTCGGCGGCTCGGGAAATGAAGACTTCCTTGTAGATGAAGTCAGAATTGGTCAAATAGCGCAAAGCATGCGCGATCTGCTCGGAAGGCACCTCAGTATCCTCGACCTCCAAGGCGTTCATGAGAGCGAGCTTGAGCTCGGCTACGCCGGTCTGCCGGAAGCTCATGACCAGCAAGAAGAATTGGTGGACGCCCTGTTTGATGAAATCCTTGGGCACTTCGAGCGCCTCGGCCTCGACCTGCAGCTTCTCGGACTCGGCTACGAAGGCGTCGAGTCGGGCCTGGATCTCAATACGGTTGGTGTCGCCTGGACTCGTGAGCAACTCGGTCAGAGACTCACCCACGGTGTCCGAGCGTTGCAAGATATCGGCGACCGAGGTCATGTACCTCTCGTAGGCGGCGGCTTCACCCGTACGGATGGCACCCTTCGCAACGAACACGATGATCACCGCGACGACGATGATGGCGGTCAGAACCAAGAGGAGGCTTAGAAGGGGCCTAGGTAGGACCTTTTTTCGACGCGGTCGTCGCCGGGCCGTGCCCAAGTCACCGTAAGTGTCGTCCCAATCCAGGTCGGTCATACGCAGCGGCATCAAGAAATAGTGATGGTGGGCGAGGGGGGACTTGAACCCCCACGAGCGCAAGCTCACTAGACCCTGAACCTAGCGCGTCTGCCAATTCCGCCACTCGCCCGGAGTGCCGACGAGTATAACATAGCGTCTGGCGGCACCCAGCCTTACTGTGAGCGGTCTTGGGGTTAGGCCTGCCTCTTTCGGCAGCGCCGGGACCATGCACACAGACTGCATGATGGGGTCAGCCGATATACTGAACACATGGCCGGGTCTGACCTCCTTTTCGACCGCTACCGCATCGTCCGCAAGTTGGGCAGCGGAGCGTTCGCCACCGTCTATCTTGCCGACGACTTGAAGATGGGGCGTCCGTTGGCCATCAAGGTGGTGGAGGTCAGTGCCGACGTGGAGGATCGGGTGGTGAGAGAGGCCCAGGCTGCCGCCAAGCTCAGCCACCCTCACATCCTGACGGTCTACGAGATGATCCGACAACCGGACAAGACGTTTCTCCTTACGGAGTACATTCAGGGCAAGACCCTCCGTGAACTTTATCGGGAACAGAGTCTGAGTGACGCCGAGCTCATGGAGGCGGGGACGCAGCTCTGCCGCGCTCTCGATCACGCGCACAAACGCGGGGTGGTGCACAGGGACATCAAGCCTGAGAACATCATGCTGCTCGAAGGTGATGTCGTCGACGTCCGACTGATGGACTTCGGCGTGGCTCAACTGGAAGACCGCGCTTCGATCACGGTAGATGGCGACTTGGTCGGTACGCTTGCCTATATGTCGCCCGAGCAGGGGGAAGGCAAGAACGTCGACTCGCGCAGCGACGTGTACTCGCTGGCCTTGACTCTCTATGAGGGCTTCACCCGCAGGAATCCGCTCAAAGGCAGGCGGTTGGAACAGCTACTGCGAGACGTATCCCGCCCGCACATCCCCCCTCTCTCGGAGAACCGCCCCGATCTACCGAGCGAGCTCAGTGATGTTCTGGAGCGGGCCATGGCCATCGATAGCTACGCACGTCCCGACGCGGGCACGCTCGGCCGCATGCTGGGCCGCGCCGCCAAATGGCTTCCAGAGGAGGCGGAGACCGTCGACGAGCGCTTCGTCACCCGTGTGCGTGAAAAGCTGACTCCAGGTCCGGTAGACCGGGATCGGTTGTGCTACTTGGGGGAGCACCTGGCGAGCGCGGCATTTGCGCTCTTCGCCCTCCTGTACGTTTTGCCGAGGGTGCCCTTCTATCCGGCGGGAGTGATCGTTCCTCTGATTGCCGTACCCGCTTTTGTGGCGTTACTGTGGCCTTTCGGGGGCGCGGTCCTGACTCTTGCCCTGTTGGCCCCTCCGATTTTTGCCTTCGGAGCGGGCTGGGGAGTCATCTATCTGATCTTGGCGGTGGCGATTCTAGGGCTGCTTAGATGGAGACGACGAGAGTGGGTGGTACTGTTGCCGGCGGTCATGCCGTTTGCGGTCCCATTGGGCCTGGGACTTGCCGTGCTTCCTCTGGCCGGTGCGTTTGCGCGGCGCTGGGGAGCACTATTGGGGTTTCTGAGCGGCCTTGTAGTGGTGGTGACCGGTGGGCTCGCGGGGTGGGAGACCCTGCCTTATACCTTCAACCCTGCGCCCGGTCCCGTATTGCGGGGGGCCGAGCACGCAGCATCCCCGTGGAAGGTCCTGCTCGAGCTCGCTCGTTTCCTTGACTCGCGGCCGGAGTTGGGGGTGCAGGTGGTGCTTTTTGCCGTGCTGTCGCTGCCCTGGTACGCTCTGTGGGGACGCTCCGCGGTCAGGCGGATGTGGGGAGCGAGCACTTATCTTGCGGTGGTTTTTCTTGCTTTTGTCCTGCTTCCGATCCTGGCTCTTGGGGTTCCGGTCGGGATGGGATCTTTCTTAGTGGCCTATGTGCCGTGCGCTATAATCGGCTACCTGGTCGCCCTTCTCATCCCGTCCGAGCGCGTGGGTACTCTTTAGGAGAGGACGCTTATGGGATCGAGGCGGAGGGCCGGACAGCGCCCGGGAAGGGGGTCCATACTGTACGTGCAGCCGGCGGAGTTGGCCCGTAAACTGGTCAAAGAGATGGAAGACCACAAGGTCTCTCGGGCCGCGCGCGTATCGGTCCCCAACCGGTACACCGTTTTTCTGTGCCCTGAGGATTTCGAACGGGTATATGAGCGCAGGGCTGCTCTTGCTGACAAATTGGAGCGCCACTTAGCCGCACGTGTTCGCGCTAAGAAGTATGATCTTTCCGGAGACATCATGGTCGACTTGGTGCTCGACGCAGATCTCAAGTTCGGGCAGTTCGGGATCCTTGCCGAACGGGGCACATCGGAGGGTTGGGACGAAGAGCCGTGGGCGGAGCAGATCGCTCCTGCGAATATGCGAGAGGCCCGGCGTGCGCCGGCGGCGCAGCCCGGTAGGGATATCGGGGGATATCAATTGCCGGCACCGGCCGGACGGCCGCGCTCTGGAGCGACGGAGGTCATCCGCCCTGAAGATGCTTCCTACATGGACCTTGCCCGGCAGACCCTCGTTGTCAGGGCCGGCAACCGGGAGCGTGAGTTCACCAAGGGGCGCGTGATCGTGGGGAGAGGTCGTGACGTCGACTTTCGGGTAGAAGATCCCAACGTATCGCGCAGGCACGCCGTCATCTTCTGGGCCGAGGGAAGGGTGATGATTGAAGACCTCGGCTCTACCAACGGGACTATGGTCAATGGCTACCCGATCTCGACTACGGTGGTCCGTCCTGGAGACGTCATCGCGATCGGCGATTGCCGCATCACTGTGGAGCCCAGATAGGGTCCCGGGAGAGGGCGGGGCCATGCTGGAGATAGTCCTACTGGTGGGCAAAGTCCTATTTCTTATTGTTCTCTACCTTTTCGTCTACAAGGTGGTCCGCTCGGCCACGCGGGAGTTGAGGGCGGCGGCTCCGGTCATGCAGAAGCGCGAGTGGCCGGGTGGAGCGGCAGCCCACCCTGTGGGCATGGGCCCCGTGTTGGCAGGGGGCCCCGGGGAGAGGCCGGGTGGGGTATGGACGCTGGTGGTGCAGAAGAGCCCGTGTCTGTCTGCCGGCGCGGTATTCGCGTTTCCGACGGCCACCCGCGCGTTGGCCGGCCGGTCTTCGGATGCCGATATCCACCTGGACGACACCTTCGTCTCGGCGAAGCACGCTCTATTCGAGACGACCGTCGATGGTCTCCGCGTCGAAGATCTGAGGAGCACCAACGGCACCCAGGTGAACGGGGTCGATATCGTCGATCCGGTCGTTCTGCAGGCCGGAGACCAAGTCGAAGTGGGTGACACGGTGTTCAGGGTCGAGGTGCGCTGATGCATCTACGCGCCGGTGTGGTGAGCGACCGCGGGCTGATCCGTCCGGTCAACGAGGACTCGTTCCTTGTGCGCCGCGGGCTTTATGCGGTGTGCGACGGTATGGGCGGGGCCCGGGCAGGCGAAGTAGCTTCGGAGATGGCCTGTCTCGGTCTCATAGGTCTCGACCCGGCCTCGTCGGGCAAAAAAGAACTGCGCACTGCGGTGGTCAACACCAACCAGGCGATAGTTAGCCGCAGCCTGACCGAGGACCACTTGCTCGGTATGGGGACCACCTTGACTGCCGTCATGTTCAAAGAGGGCTCTTTGATACTCGCGCATATCGGTGACTCGAGGGCGTACCTGTACCGTGCCGGTGATCTGGTTCAGTTGACCAACGATCACTCGTGGGTCGGCGAGATGGTTCGCCGGGGGGAACTGACGGTGGAGCAGGCGGCCGTTCATCCCCACCGCAGTGTCATTACCCGGGCGCTCGGTGTCGACCGCGAGATCGAACCCGACCTTGACGAGATCGGTATCGGCGAAGGTGACCGAGTCCTGCTCTGCAGTGACGGTCTGATCGGCATGGTCCCCGACGAGCAGATTGCGATGTTGCTCGCAGAGAACCACAGCCCGCAGGAGGCGGCGTCTGCTCTGACCGAAGCAGCTCTGGCCGCCGGGGGCGAAGACAATGTGACCGTCGTGGTCGTCGATGTCGTGCCCGAGGAGGGTGCGGATGGGGATGCAGGAGAGGATGCGGAGGCAGATGAAGGGATAGTCGTCGGGCCCACGGACCGCGGGTTCTTGTCACAGGGGCAGCCGCATCGGGGTCGAAAGGCGGGCGCCGCAGTGCGCGAACGGCTCGGCCTCAAGACAACGCCGGTAGTGCGCCCGGTCGGAGCGGGATCTAACCGGGGCCTAAGAGTGGCCGGGTCAACGGAAAAGACGGTGTCGAGATCGACCGGGGAGAGCGCTTCGGTGTCCGAGGTGCCGTCTGTTGCGGCCCTCCCCTCGACCGACCAGGGTCCGGCGGCGCCGGCTCCGTCTAAGAAGCGGGGGCGGCGAGCGCTTGTCACGGCTGTTGCTGTGGTCGTCGTCTTGGCCGCAGCCATAGGCGGGTTCGCTGCGTACAACTCGTCGGTCTACT
>JAXGNF010000105.1:0-1713 GCA_040768135.1 Thermoleophilia bacterium
TTTCTGGCGGAGCAGCCCGGCGCTCGTCCGCTGACGCTGCCCGATGGTACTCCGGCGGGCTTCAGGGCCGACAAGTACTGGCTGGGGCAGGGGCAGCCGCCCCTAGAGGTGGCGGTCGTCTCAGCAGGCGCCAGGCCCACCACTTCTGACGTTGTCACCCTTTGGAAGCGCCGGCACGGTAACCGGCCGAGCCCCCTGCTGCTGGTGATCACCCACCCGACGACGCAAGGGGTGGCCGCAACCCTTTGCGGTCCGCAGGGCGACGCGCCCACCATCGTCCGCGACCTCGAGCTCGGTCATGCCGAGAGACTGGCCCGGGCGGCTCTCGCGGAGCCGAACCGACACGCCGCGGTGCGCTTCTTGGCCGATGCCTTGGGCGATATCGAGGCCGATCTTCCCGGGCTCCGCAACGAGGGCCTGCTCGCCACCCACGAGCTGAAGCGTGGGGTGCCGGCGCGCCGGGATTGGGCTGCCGCTTCAAAAGTGGGTCAAGGCATGCTCGAGCGTCGGGGCCGTGAGTTGGTGGAGGCGCTCGGTTTCACGGTGGAGCCCAGAGACGCGGCCACCTCGGTGCTGCGTGCCCACGGTACGTCGGCCGCCGTCGCCGTCTTTCTCGACGAAGATGAGACCTACGAAGGGGCGGCGGCTCGCTTTGGCGGCAGCAGCCCTGTCACCTTGGCCCTGGCCAACGCCGATGCCGATCGTCTGCCCTATGTGGTCATCACGCGGGGTCCGCAGATCCGTCTCTATGTGGCCGACAAACGCATCGTGGGTGTGGGTCGCAAAGGACGCACCGAGACCTATATCGAAGCCAATCTGCTGCTGCTCCCTGAGCGCTCCGCCGGATATCTGCCCCTCATCTTTGGGGCCGGTGCCCTCAGTCCCGAGGGTAGCTTCGAAGAGATCCTGGAGAGCTCGCGCAACTTCGCCGCTGAGCTCAGTCGGCGCCTGCGCGAACGTGTGTACCTGGAGGTCGTGCCCCAGCTTGCGGGCGCTATCGCCCGTCGCGCTCTCCAAGGCACCGAACCCGGCGAGGACGATCTGGCTTTCATCTACGAGGAGGCCCTCTTCATCCTCTTTAGGTTGGTCTTCATCGCCTACGCAGAAGATCGGGAACTCCTGCCCTACGCGACCAACCAGACCTATCGCGACCACGCCCTAAGCTCGCGGGCGCAGCGACTGGCCGCACGCCGGAACGCCGATGGGGAGCTCGTCTTCGACGAGCGCTCCACTGATCTTTGGTCGGAAGCCAAGCAGCTGTTCCGCGCCGTCGACCGGGGCAACTTCGAGTGGGGGGTGCCCGCCTATAACGGCGGACTCTTCAGCTCCGATCCCCGGGTGAGCCGGGTGGGGGCAGACATCGATTCATTGGAGCTTGCCAACAGCGAGTTCGGACCGGCGCTCGCTGCTCTTCTGGTGGATATGGGAGACGACGGTGTCTGGGGAGCTATCGATTTTCGCAGTCTGTCGGTACGCGAGTTCGGCACCCTATATGAGGGGCTGCTGGAATCGAGCCTGGCCCTGGCCCAGACCGACCTTGCGCTGGACAAGGAGGGTACGTACATCCCTGCCGGCCCCAAGGACCAAGTGGTCGTGCCCGCCGGCCAGGTTTATCTGCACAACCGCTCAGGGGCACGCAAATCAAGCGGCTCCTACTTCACCAAACCCTTCGCCGTCGAGCACCTCTTGGGTCAGGCGCTGGAGCCGGCGTTG
>JAXGNF010000105.1:1723-6423 GCA_040768135.1 Thermoleophilia bacterium
CCGCCGCCGAGGAGCTCTTCGACTTCCGGGTGGCGGATATCGCTATGGGCTCCGGGCACTTCTTGGTGGATGCCGTCGATCACATCGAGGCCAGGTTGTCGTCGTTTCTGGCCTCTCATCCACTGCCTGCCATCTCCGACGAACTCGAGCGCCTGCGTCAGGAAGCCTTAAGAAGGCTGGGGGAGCTGGGCACCGAGGTCCAGATAGAGCAGGCGGCTCTCATCCGGCGACTGGTCGCCCGCCGCTGCATCTACGGGGTGGATATAAACCCCTTGGCGGTGGAGTTGGCCCGGTTGGCGCTTTGGATCCACACCTTCGTCCCCGGGCTTCCCTTAAGCCTTCTCGACCGTACCCTGGTATGCGGCAACAGCCTGACCGGCATAGGCACGCTCGAGGAGGCGGCCGCGGCCATCGAAGGCAGTTCCGGCGGCCCACGGGGGCACATGTCCTTGGCCGTGGACCAGATCGAGCAGTTCCTGGCCCGGGCACGCATACCCCTGCAACGACTGGGACGCATCGTAGATGCCACTCCCCGGGATATCGAAGAGGCGCGGGAAGCCCAGGTCGAGGCGACTGAAGCCGTTAAGACGGCCGACCACCTCTTCGATCTTGCCGTGGCTGCCCGCTTGGGAGAGGCGGAGGCTTTGCTTGAGATCTCCGAGGAGTCCATCTGTGGCCACGAGCAACTGGGAGCCGCGGCTGAGCTGGCCGATAGCCTAAAGGCTCTTCACTTCCCCGTCGCCTTCCCAGAGGTGTTCTTGCGAGAGAAGTCCGGTTTTGACTGCATTGTGGGCAATCCGCCGTGGGAGGAAGCCACGGTCGAGGAGCTGGGTTTCTGGGCGCTTCGCTATCCGGGCCTGAAGAGCATGACTCAGGCTAAGCAGCGGCGGACCATCGCAGAACTCAAGGACGAGCGTCCAGACCTCGTGGCTGAATATGAGGCGGAGCTGGGTCGGGCGGAAGTGTACCGCCGCGTGCTACTCGCCGGACCCTATCCCGGCATGGGGAAGGGCGATCCAGATGTCTACAAAGCCTTCTGCTGGCGTTTCTGGCAGCTCATCTGCCCAGGCGGGCGCATCGGCGTGGTCCTTCCCCGCTCCGCCTTGGCCGCCGCCGGCACAGCGCTGTGGCGAGAGAAGATCCTAGACCAAGGCCGGTTTGCCGACGTGACCACGTTGCTAAATCGCGGAGGTTGGGTCTTCGACGACGCCGAGCATCGGTACACGATCGGACTTGTCAGCATCCGCAAGGGGCGAGGGAAGGCGCCGGAGGTCCGTCTTATCGGACCCTTCAACAGCCGGGCGTCCTACGATGCGGGGGTAGATACGCCCCGAGTGGCCTTTTCGGTGGATGAGTTCAAGACCTGGTCTTCCGGCGCCGCCTTCCCACTCCTTCCCAGTGCCGAGTCGGGCGAGGTTTTCCTCAAGCTCCGCCGCCATCCCCGCTTGGATTCGGACGAGCACCCCTGGAAGGTAAGAGCAGTGACTGAGCTGCATGCGACGAACGACAAGCGCCACATGATCCTTGACCCACCCTCCACAGATGGCCTGTGGCCGGTCTACAAAGGCGCCTCCTTCGATATCTGGGAGCCGGACACAGGCGAGTACTATGCGTGGGTGGATCCGAAGTACATCTGCGATGTCCTTCAGCAGCGAAGGGTGAGGCAGGCCCGCCTGTCTCGCTCGGCGTTCTCCGAGTTGCCTGCCGGGGTGATCGCGGATGAGCGCACGCTGCCTTGTCGTTCTCCCCGCATCGCGTTCAGAGATGTGGCGCGGGCTACCGATAGTCGAACAGTGCGAGTTGCTCTCATACCGCCGGAGGTGGTGATAACCAATAAGGGGCCGCAGTTTGTGTGGTCCCGAGGCGATGAACGCGACCAAGCCTTCTTGCTTGGGGTGATGTGCTCTATACCGCTCGATTGGTACGCGCGCCGTTGGGTGGAAGTGAATCTGAACTTCCACATCCTCTATCCCTTCCCCATCCCCAATCCCCCCGTGGACGCGCCGCTGCGCCAGCGGGTGCAGGAGATATCCGGTCTTCTGGCCGCCGTCGATGAGCGCTGGGCCGACTGGGCGGCCGCGGTGGGAGTGCCGGTGGGGAGTGTGGGGGCAGAGGAGAAAGAAGACCTGATAGCTGAGCTCGATGCTGCCGTCGCCCTGCTCTACGGCCTGGAAGAGCCCGACATCCAGATCATCTTCGAGACCTTCCACACAGGTTGGGACTATCAACCTCGCCTGGATGGGGTCTTGGAGCACTACCGCAGATTGAGGCGGCTTGCATGAGGCCCGAGTTTCTCGTCAATCGCTCCGACAACACCGTGGCCGCCGCCATCAGTGGCTACCTTGAGCATCTGCTGGCTACTCTGGCCGCTCCTTTCGAGCTTGCCATCTCCACCGCCTACTTCAACGCCGAAGGTTTCCAACTGCTGGCGGACGTGCTGGAGAAGGTGGGGCGGGTACGGCTGGTGCTGGGGGCGGAGCCTGAGGGCCAAGAGCGGCAACTTAGGCACCTTGATCCGGTGAGCGGGCCCGAGGAGATGGAGCGGGCCAGACTCCGTCGGGCGCTGGAGGGGCACACCCGCTCGCTTAAAGCCGACCGAGATCTGCTGGGTTTTTCTCTTGAGACCGACGAGCTTGCCGAACGCCTCATCACTTGGCTTGGGCGGGAGGGGGTGGAGATTCGCCGCTTCGAGCACGGTTTTCTGCACGGCAAGACTTTTCTGGTGGGCACCGATGCTCAGGGTGCCGTGGTGGGATCGTCCAACTTCACCTACGCCGGTCTGGCCACCAACAACGAGCTCAACTTAGGGCAGTACCAGCCGCACGTGGTCGCGCAGGTGAGGGATTGGTTCGACGAGGTCTGGGAACAGTCGGCCCCCTTCGATCTCGCCTCGCTTTACGCCGCCCGTTATCTGCCCCACCGCCCCTATCTGATCTACCTGCGCATGCTCTATGAGCGCTACGGCGCCGAGTTGGAAGAGGAGGCCCAAGGAGCGGCAGGCATCCATCTCACCAGCTTTCAGCATGACGGGGTGTGGCGGGCCAAACGCATCCTAGACAAACACCACGGGGTGCTGATCGCAGACGGGGTGGGACTGGGCAAAACCTTTGTGGCCGGCGAGCTCATCCGCCAAGCGGTGCAGGAGCGGCGTCAACGGGTGCTCCTGGTCAGCCCGGCCGCCCTGCGTGACGGGCCCTGGCGCTACTTCTTAGGCCAACACCAGTTGGGCATCCGTAGTATCTCCTACGAGGAGCTCTCCCGGGATCACCAATTGAACCCAAAAGGTGATGGCGATCATCTGCACTTCTCCATAGACGATTTTGCCATGGTGGTCATCGACGAGGCCCAAGCCTACCGCAACCCCGATACCGAGCGGGCCGAGGTGCTGCGCAGGTTGCTCGAAGGTACCCCTCCCAAAGATCTTGTGCTGCTGAGCGCCACCCCCGTCAACAACAGTCTCTGGGACCTCTACTACCTCCTGGGCTACTTCATCCGCAACGACGCCGCCTTTGCCCACGCCGGCATACGGTCCTTGCGGGGCCATTTCGCCCAAGCTATGGCCCTGGATCCCGACGACCTCTCGCCAGACAAGCTGTTCGATGTCCTAGACGAGGTGGCGGTCCGGCGCACGCGTCACTTCGTCAAGCTCTACTATCCCAACGATCGGGTGAACATCCGAGGAGAGAGCGTCGCCATTCGCTTCCCTCAGCCCAAGGTGCAGCGGGTCTCCTACGACTTAGAAGAGACGCTGCCGGGCTTCTTTGTCCGTTTCGCCCATGCGCTCGATTGCGGCAACGGCAGGTGCATCTGTGGGCACGACTTAGAGGAGCAACCGACCCTGTGTCTTGCCCGCTACGCTCCCTCGGGGTACTCGCTCTCCGGGCATCCCGAATCCTATGAGCTACAGTTGGCAGGGCTTCTGCGTTCGGGGCTGCTTAAACGTTTCGAGTCCTCCTCTCATGCTTTTGCGCTCACCTGCGAGCGCATGGCCGCCTCCCACGGGGCCTTTCTGGAGCTGTTGGACCAGGGTTGGGTGGTGACCGGAGCCGCGCTTGCCGAGTGGATGGCGACCGACAGCGACGAACTCAGCAATAAACTCAGCGATGAACTCGATGTGGAGGGTCTGGATCTGACCGATCGTCAGCCCGCTTCTTCCTATGATGTTGCCGCCCTAAGAGCCGATGTGGCGGCCGATCAGGAACTGCTTTTGGCATTTGCCGCCGAAGCCCGCCGCATCACTGCCTGCACCGACCCCAAACTGGCCGCCTTGACTGAAGAGCTCGCCGATATTGCCGCGCAGGCTCACGAAGAGGGGCTCACGCCTTCGGAGGTGCGTGATGCCCGCAAGGTGATCGTCTTCTCGTACTTTGCCGACACGGCTGATTGGATCGAGAAGTATCTCCAAGAAGTCACAAAGACGGACCCGCGGTTGGCGCCCTACCTTGGGCGCGTGGTGACCATCTCCGGGCGCGGGGGGGACCGCTCAGATGTACTTTGGGGATTTGCGCCCAAGACCACGGACGCTCCTGCCGGAAGAGACCAAGACAGATACGACATCCTCGTCACCACCGATGTGCTGGCAGAAGGCGTTAACCTGCAGCAGGCCCGCCACATCATCAACTATGACCTACCCTGGAACCCTATGCGTCTGGTACAGCGCCACGGGCGTATAGACCGTATCGGCAGCCGCCACGATCGCG
>JAXGNF010000106.1:0-6130 GCA_040768135.1 Thermoleophilia bacterium
CGCCTGGGGTAGTCGTCGGTCGTGATCCACTGACCCGACTTTGGCTGCCGCTGCTCAATCTTGAGAGTGCCCATCGGGTTGCTGGCTGCGAGCCGGACCTTGTTGCCCGGCCCCGCGACGAGGCCGGTGAAGTCGAAATCGGTCTCATACCGTACGCGCGAAACAGGTGTGCCGTCGACTTCGGTCGTGTAGGAGCTAACGTAGAAGAAGCGTCCCGAAAGCCTTCCCGTGGCGGGATCGAAGGCACCGGTAGCCGACCATTGTCCGCTACCGACGAAGTGAGTCCCGGACCGGTGGTAGTAGTCATAATCAGCGTAGCCCCACCCTTGAACGGTAGTTCTTGTGATGTTCAGGCGGGCATTGTGAAATATGCGCCATGTGTCGTCCGACTCTTTGTCCGACTTCGGAGAATTCCAGTACAGGTCGCCGTGCGTCAGCGCGAACGACTCCTGCGCGAGCGCGCCTGAACTCCCCGGGCCGAAGAACACTCCCGTCAGTATCAGGAACGCCAGTCCCAGGAGCAAACAGGCGCGCCCCCGGAAGGTGTGCATCGAACCGGCGGACTCCGGTCGCGGGCCGGAGGCCGTCCGCTCACGCCTATAGCGCGTGAACGGCCTCGGAGCTTCATGGTGGTCGTTATGTATGTGGGTCTGACGGCGTTTCAATTCCCCTCCTTGCTCGCAGCGGTGACCGGTTCTCTGTATGGGGCCGCAGCGAAGGGCTTAGAAGTCCCATATGATACGTTCTAGCACCGCTCCATCCGGGACGCAAGACCCGACGCAGGACCCGGTTCTTGGCCGCCCGGGTCCCCGGTCGCGGCGTCGCTTCATATGCGAGAAGCCGGCCGGGTGGGTCGCGCCCTTGCGGTGTGGGTCCCGGTCGGCTGCACACTAGTTCGGACCTCGGGGCGTTTGCCAGATGACCTGGCCGGAGTGGTCGACGTAGCCCGGTCTATATCCGGGTCGCGTCTCCAGGTTGACCTCGGCCAGGCCGTGTTGAAACGCCCTCGCGTAGCCGAACTGGGGTTCGATGACCCAGGCTCCGTCGGCGTCTATGTAGCCCCAGGCGCTTCCCTCTCCCTCGGCATCCAGGCTGACCGCGGCCAGGCCTTCGGAGAAGGCGGTGACCCGAGCGAACCTTGGAGGGATCACGAAGCTCCCGGTCTTGTCGATGAACCCCAGACGGCCATCCTCACCCGGCCAGGCGGCGAGCCCCTCTGAGAAGTTGAAGTCAAAAGACGAAGTCGGTCCCCCCTCCGGGAGGTCTATGAAGAAGGCGATTTCGCCCCTTGTGTCGACGTAGGCCAGGTTCTCACCCGCTCCGCCGGACAGGCCTACCAGAGCCAGCCCTTCAGAGAATCTCTCCGCCCCCAGATACTGAGGCTCTATCGCCCAGGACCCGGTCTTGTCCACATAGCCGATCCTCAGTCTTTCCCCGGGCGTAGGCGGTTCTTCTGCCGGGGCCAGTCCCTCCGAGAAGCGCAGGAAGTCACGGAAGCGGGGCTCGATCACGAACCGGCCGCTGTGGTCAATGCAGCCGGTTAGGTCACTCCCCTCGGTCTGAGCCGGGGCAAGTCCCTCCAGGAAGTCGGCGGAGTTTCTGAACTGTGGCGGGATCACCCAGGCTCCGCTCTTGTCGATGTAGCCGATCAGACCGTTGGGCTCCTCGCGGGCGAGTGCCAGTCCTTCGGAGAAGGGGTTGGCCCAGGCGAACTGCGGCGAAATGACCACCGTCCCGGTGGCGTCGACAAAGCCATACCTGCCGGTGTCTTCGTCGCCCACCCGGATACGTCCGAGCCCCTCTTGGAACGGCGTCGCGTCGTCGAACTGAGGGTCGACGACCACTTCGCCTTCCCGGTTGATATAGCCCCATCTGCCCTCGATCCGGATGGGGAACAAGGCAGGCTCCGAGCCCTGATTCGAGGGCTCCGTCGTACTCGTCGTCGTCGACGCGGAAACAGTGGTGGCGGCTGAGACGACCGTCGTGGAGGGAAGGGCGGTCGAGATCGTTGTGCCGTCTGAAGCACCGCATCCGGCAAGCAGCGCGGCGAACAGCGCCGCGATGGCGAGTAGGGCCGCGATGGCGAGCAGGGCCACGCCCGCGCGGATCACCGTCACACCGGAGATCCTATTGGAGATCACCTTCTCCCCCTCTTCTCCTGCGCATCCAGGTGTCCATCGGGATCGCCGCCACCCATGGCACTCAGATAAGCTTTCGAAGGTCCCCCTGTCCATCCCCGTCCATGTTACTCGTGGCCGGACCCTTGTGTGCCGCTTGGCGTGCTAGTCCGTCCGTCAGACACCTGTAGGTGCCGTTGAGTTTGCCCCGGACTCGCCCTCGAACTCGTTTGGAAGACAAAAGAAGCCCGGCCTCGGCGGCCGGGCTTCGTGGCAAGAAATTCCTGCACATGAGCGGAGAGGGGGGATCCGAACCCCCGGGACCATGGACTTGGGAGCCCCGGGGGTGTTAAGTTCCGGGCAGAAGCGCCATCCGGTCGCAGGCAGGACGCTGAGACTGCCTGAGTCCTACAGGATCCTATTGGCTCCGTTGTAGACTTCCTCGACCTTCAGCGCTGCCGCACCACGACCGGGACGCTCGGGCGGATTCCATGACTTCATGTCCTCAAAGATCGGTCCATCCACGTGGTACTCGATCGTGCCCTTGATCTGAAAGGATTCCTCCTCGGCTGTGAGGAAGAGCAAGGCGCCTCTGCTTTCTCCAAGGATGTTTCTTAGCGTTTTGTCGAAGTAGTTGTTCGCCACCACGATGGTGTCTTCGTCGAAGATGCGTACGCATGTGCAGTAGATCGCATTCGGCATGCCGTCACTGTCCGCGGTGGCCAGGATCGCCGGACCGCTGCGCTGTTTCCACGCCTGCAGTACCGAGTCTGGGAGTGCAGCCATCGTCTTTCCGCCTTTCGCAGGGCCTACGGTGTCTGTGGTAACCGTGTTGCTGCAACGAGTATCTCACCATGTGTGCCTTCGGTTAGTGGCGTATCGTCAGTCATAGAGTCCGAGACTCCCTGTGCGTCTCAGTCGAGAGCCCGGTCCCCGTGTGCCGCACCCAGAGCCTCTACGCGGACGTCATCGCCGACTTCATGGCTCAGGAGACGGAGTTCATGCAGGTGACCATCGAGGGGATGAAGCCTGCCACCTTAGGGCCGGACTCAGGCGGGCCCTCGAAGGTAACGAGCAGGTGAGGTTGGCACAGAGGGGAGAAGAAACGTATCTGGTCCACGTCTCGGCCATGTAGCTCGCGACTCGCTACCTGCGACACAAGGTTACTCCAGTCTCGATACCTGAAGAGCCACCCAGTCGGGTTCGTTGTGAGACATTGGTTCGATCGCCGGAGTAACGGTGAGCAGCACGGTGTCGCCGGAGATCTGCACTGACCCCACCTGACCTTTGGGAACCACGCCTGCGATGTCTACCCGCCGCAGACCAGGAAGGTGTAGGGCTATGAGGTCCGATCCCGGATGCTGTGAGGGATCGGCCATCGCGGATTCTCGGTCGAAGGACGACCAGGGCCTCAGGGCGACCAGCCATTCATCATCAAGGGCGACGGCGGGCCAGGAGTTCTGGTCGGTATCCAGAGACAGTACCTTCTCCGTACTCCTGGCATCCAAGTCGGCCAGATAGACATCACCGTTCTCGGTCCACCAGGCGGCATAGTGGCCCGCGATGATCGGATACGGACAGGACGCCGGGAAGTCCAGCGCCAGCTCCTCGCCCGTGCGCAGGTCGAAGAACTTCACTCCCGAGCCGCCTGGATCGTCGTGCACAAGAAGCGAGAAGTAGGGGGAGAGGCCGACCAGCGCCGAGTCGGTTAGCTTTGGGGCCCCCGGGTCAACCTCGACCGGGGCGCTCGGGTTGGCCGTCATCATGAGGAGCTTCTCCCAATTGGCCGGGTCGTTCGTGTCTGTGCCCATCTCCGAGAAGGACGCGACCGGTACGGGGATCGCTATCGCATCACCAGAGGCCTGGGCTCGAAGTGAGACCGAAGACTGCGGAAGCACCTCCAATGGCGCTCCGCCCGGGTTCCATGAAGAGAGGCCGTGGAATAGGTACGTCTCGGCCAGCGTCTCCGGCGGGGATGCCCACACCAGCTTGAATGGGGCCTCAGCACTCCCGGGCAGCACCTCGGCCCAGGCAAGGGGCAGGGTGAGGCTGCACTGAGAGACGTCGGGGATCTTGGGAGCCAGAAGCCGCACTCCGGGGATCTCCTGAACGTCACCGCCACCTACGGAGGCCACGCGGAACACGGTGTCCCAACCAGACGATGCCGAGTAGGCGAGGCCGGTCTTGGCAGCTGCACCGGCGCTCTCCATCCAGACCACGGTGTCGCCCTCGATCCATGCCTTCCACAGCTCTTTGCCCTGCTCGAAACGTTGGATCTCGACAGGCTCTCCCGTAGGCAGTGAAAGGGCGCTGCCGGACGAGGCTGCCGCCGGCACTGTAGCTACAGAGGAGGAGGATGTCGTAGCGACCGAGGTCGAAGTGCTTTCAGCGCCGTCTGTTCCGCACCCGAGGATAGAGACGAGCAGAAAAAGTGCCAGCAAGGTGGTCACTATGTGCGACATGATCCTCAGTACGCTCCCCTACCCCCAAGGTCTCTTAGCCCGGCCCCCGATTACGCCGAGTCTAGCGGACAACGCTCGGCTCCTTGCCTTCCTCCACGGCGGCGTCTTCCAGGAGTGACAGCGGAAACTCGCTCCGAACCTCAGGGTCTATGTCGGCCCCGGTCACCCGAGCGCAGTTACCGTTGTCGTCCACCGCGAAGACGGCCCAGTTGGCCTGCACCCAATACTCGTCCTCCTGGAGTTCCGGCGTCCCGAAGTAGGCCACCTTCACGAGGGGAAGAAAGAGCCTGTCACCGGGACTAGCGTCCAGGGGGAACTCCTCCCGCACTTCATAGGTGGCGCCGTCCAACTCGACGGTGCCGTTCCCCAGGGCGTAGATGGTGATCCGCTTGGGGATCGTGTCCGGCCCATATGCCCTCTCCACTTCTAGGACGTACCCCTTGTAGACGATGGGCTGGGGTTCGTTGGGTCCGTCGGATTCTCCCGTGCTTACGAGAGGGTTCTGGCGAAAAGGAAGGACCCCGACTACCCTCCCCAGGACGACCGCCTCGGCGGTGTAGTAGGAGTAGGGCCAACTCAGATACATATACCCAAGCATCGGCCCGGTCTGGATCTGGATCACGGGAAGATCGGAGCCGGTCGCGCTTTGCTCCAGGATGGTGGTGACGGTGGTACTGAGGGTGGTAGTGGTCGGTGCGAGAAGGTCTTCCATGCGGTCGAAGCTGAACGCCGTTATGGCTATCGTCTCTGCGTCGATGTCGACCAGGATGGTGACGTAGAGGTGGGTGGGCTCAGTCGTGCCCCCAGCAAAGAGCAGGTCGACTTCGCTCTCCTTGCTCGAACCGTAGTTGGACGCACCCATCACTTTGCACCGGGTAGGCTGATGGAGCAAGGAGAGCACCTGGTCAAGACCTGCCTGAGCCGAAGGAGTAACGAGCGCCTGCACGGCGGCAAGATCGCCTTTTCCGTTCAAGTAGGAGACCACGGCGTCGCCGAACTCCTGGACCACACCTACGCCCCGGCTCGATGCGAAGCCCAAAGCGAGAGAGGTGGTCATGGTGTTGGGGTCGCCGGTCGTCGTGGTGGTTGCGCTCGCCGTGATCGCCGAGGCTGATGGCGTTGAGGTCGCGGCAGAGGAGGTTGACGAGGACATAGACTGCCCACAGCCGAGGAGGCCGATGGTGGTAGCCGCAAGCAGCAGCCCGAATACGAGGACCGCCAGCAGCCCAGAAAACTCACGCCTCATCGGTGCTCCCTTCAGACCCCCGGCTCTGAGACCGGCCAGGTCTTTGACGGCTGGGTCGGCTCGTAGGTTACCGCGTTCATCCTACGCCTTCGCTGATCTTCGCCCTCGCTCCATCAGATGTCCGGCAGGAGCGAAAATGCGCTACCCGGACCACGAGGACACCCGGCTTGTTTCCTCTAATCCACGCCCAGACGACTACTCGATTCGACTACACTGGGATGTTCTTGGTTCCGCCGCCATTCTTGCGCCGTGTTTTTCTGTCCGTCCAGTCTCAATGGGTGCCGTTGTGTTTGCCACCGAATTGC
>JAXGNF010000107.1:0-3177 GCA_040768135.1 Thermoleophilia bacterium
TTCAGAAGGAAGGCCTGCCCAAGCTTGGATGCCAATTCCGTCAACTCATCTGCACCGGTTTTCAGTTCGTCGCCCACCTTCTCGATGCTGAAGACTCTGCCGGCGGCGTTGTTCTAGACCAGGACCGATGGCTATCGCCCCCTGGCCGACCCCCTGCGCTAGAATGAACCATCGCAAACTGGGTGGGTATTTCCGCAGGGCTCTCTAGTAGCGGCTGATCGGTGGGAGGAGAGACCAATGTCCCTTGAGAACATGATGAAGACCGGCCTCCCCATGAACCGCAAGGAGCGCTTCTTCACGGGTACGGTCTTCCCCATGATCGTGTGTGCAGAGCAATTCCGCCATCTGAACATCTTGGCCCGACTCATGGGCATCAGACAATTGCCGGCAGTGGAATCAGACCCTGCCCGAGCCAACATCCAGTTCTTCACGGAGTACAGTCTGGTCGAGTCGATCTACGACCAGCAGACCAAGAAGCGTTTCCCTCATCCCCCAACGACCAAAGACACGCCGGACATCGTCATCTTGATTCGTGGAGCTACGACCGTCCTCATTGCCCTGGAAGCCAAGATGTACCACCAGCCCCAGCTCCTCTCGCTGGTCAAGCAGTTGAAGGCGCAGCGCAAACAACTCGGCTACCTACAAGAGTGTCTGTCGATCGACGAGGTCTGGCATTCGGCGCTCCTCCCAAGGGGCTTCCTGCCGAAACTCGAGGACCGAGTACCGGCCGGCCGGCGCGACCCGGGATTCCCCATCGTCCGTTGGGAAGACCTGCTCGATGGCTACCGCCGGGTGCGCCCCAGCAACGACTACTTCATCGGGGTTCTCGACCTCGCGCTGCGGCATTGGAAGAGTCTCTGCTCCCAACCGCTTACGTATGGGGTAAACGCGGAGGGGAAAATGAAAGGGAGCCTCATCGTCAGTCTATTCGGCAGTGACCCGTCTCTCAGCGTCATGGGGCGCTCAGGAGGCTTACTAGGCCCAGCACTCGCCGAAGACATCTCCAGCGGCAACTGGCGCAACCGAGAGTACGAAGTCAGCTCTTCCGCCGAACCTCCCAACAAGAACTGGTTCCATATAAGCGAGTTCGTCAAGCTGGTCTCTGGGTCTTAGCCGGACGGTTTGATCGCGAGCAGGGGCGTTCGCGGGCACTCTTTCTGTCCGATGGCGCAAAAGCCGGCCGGTTGGGGGGCATTCCCTCACTTCGTGTACAAGATCAAGTGCAGCCCGCCGGTGGATAGGCAGACACTACGCGATAAGCTCGATCTCCAGACGCTCACCAGCCACACTCATGTTGATCCTTGGCCTCCGCCGCCCACAGGCGGCACAAATGCCTTAATCACCTTGATCATCAAGAAACGCCACGCAGAGTGGCCTTGACCCAAGACCGTGCCGCCATAGCGAGACCTGAGGGCGAGGGTGCAATCGACGAGTGCCGGGTGACGGCCCTGGCAATCGCCTACGGTCCAGTCCCGGGCGATCGAATGTAGACACATCGATGAAGTCGTCGTCTATCACACCGAACCCGGCGATCGGCTCGAACCCGAGGAGTCCCGTAGAGGGGTGGCTGCAACGGTGTTTGAACGAGTTCAAAGGTGTCCGACAACGGGATTGTGCTCGTTCTGTTAGTGATCGTCGCGGCTCTTGCCGGTTGCAGCGTAGGGGCGGCGGCCACCCCGGTAGTCGCTGTTGAAACGGTCTCCGGATCCAACACCACAGCAGAGTCCTCGACGACCACAATCGCGTCTGGCGCTACAACTATAAGTCTCCTAAGGCCCACAACCACCATCAAAGCTGAGACCACCACCGAGACCACCACCGAGACCGCCACCGAGACCACCACTACGACAGCAGACGCGAGCCTCGAACTCATCATCGTAGAGGTTACGTCCTCAGTATCCCCCGGGTCATCGGCCACAGTGAAAGCCAAGACCGCACCGGGGGCCGATTGCTCTATCGTTGTTCAATGTGCTTCCGGGGAAAGCACCGCCAAGGGGCTTGAACCTAAGGAGGCCGACGCCTCCGGCAACGTGTCTTGGACTTGGCGTGTGGGCCGCAGGACTGCAGACGGCGAGTATCCAGTTTGGGTGACTGCATCGATGGACGGTCGGTCGGTGACGGAGGGAGCGACCTTCGTAGCGAAGTAATGTGGCGAAGGCCTCAAAGCCTACGTGTGCCATCCCAGCCCGCACGCGGTGCCGTTCATGGACGATACTGAGCCAATCCCACGAGCAGATCCTCGATTCCTCCGAACGAGACGGAAGATCACGCGGTCTGCTTCTGGCATGCGCACTCAGGAGATGCTCTTTAGTGCACAAGTAGCTGCTGAAGGAGCGGGACTCCAACAACTGAGTCTCCACTGAGCCCGGGGTGGTTCAGTCTCACCCTTCAAGATGCTCACAAGCAATGCCGCTCTTCTCTTCGCCGTCCATCGCCGGACGTTCTCGGGGATCTGTGCCGACGTGTCTGCCACCTCCTGGTCTCATTCGACCATGTTTGTTGGGTGGCTTCAATTCGGAGGAGAGCAGAATACGATCTTGATCTGGTCGCAAAGTGCGCCTTCGCGCTTCATGAAGGCAATCGCGCGGACGATGAGAGTGAGACACTACAAACGTGCCGACAGGAGACTGACAAAGACTGCGGACGAAACCACCATATACTTCGCCGTCGCTATATCGCGAGGCTATCTGCTGTGGATTTCCCTTGGGCCTTTTCCATTCACGGATTCACTGCGGTCGAGTCTCTCGCCGCAGTGAGGAGCCGGAGCAAGTCGCGAAAGGTCACGAAAACGTACTGAGCGAACTGCTCATCATCGAGATCAGGGAAGGCCTCTGATGGCCGCTGTGACACGACCATCCTGACTCCGATGTCCTCCACGTCGGTGAAGTGCGTATCCAGGTTCGCGATGAGCCTGCTGAACCATTTCGCCGGATACCTCCTTCCCAGGCCGGCCAGGCCGGCTGCGAGTTCGGGAAGCTCCTCCTCGTGACTCTCAAGCACACCGAAGATGTAGTAAAGATCCTTGGCTTTCTTCAGAGGGGTCTTTCTTTGAACGAAGGTAAGGCTCTTGTTGAACAGAAACGCAGCCGGCGTCGGCACCCGAACCGGCAGCAACCGTCCGCCTGGTGTCTCTACCGGCATCACCACAGTGTTGTCCAGCAGGACGTTGGTGTAATG
>JAXGNF010000107.1:3277-5936 GCA_040768135.1 Thermoleophilia bacterium
TTCCAATGAATGAGATCACCGGCGGATCGTACACCGACCTGTAGTCATGCCGCAGTCCCGCGTCGCGGAGCATCCGATCCATCGCGTCGCCGCCGGCCGGGAGCCTTCTTGGGACTGCGATGTCAATGTCTCTGGTCATCAACGGCGGCCCAGACGCTGCGTCTCGCTGCCGCAGTGACATGAGGTAGGGTACCCAGCCACCAACGAGAACCACATCGCCAAGGTATGGTTCTAGTATCGTCAGGACCCCCACAAGGCCCGGGAAGAACTCATCGGCGACGGTGCGGGTCGGCTCAGGCATCCGGTTCAAGTACCGGCCTCAGCAACGTCTGGTAGAGGTGCTCGGCCTGCTCGGCCCCGCGCAGCGGGTACCGGATCAAGTCGAGGTACAGCTGGATATCCGACACGACTCGGACCCCGTCTACCTCACGGCTATCGAAGAAGACCGAGTATTTGTAGTACGGATCCCACAGCACAACGTTCGCCCCCTTGCTCACCGGCTCGAGGCCAAGGCCGGCGATGAGCGCCTCCGTGATGCGAGGACCCGGAACGTACACGTCCACCCTGTCCAACGCGGCGTAGGGGGCAACAAGATAGGCCCCGGCTTGGGCGGTGAGCGCGTACCCTTCCGGGAGCACCGCCTTCCGCAGCTTGTCGAGAACGGCTTCGGCTCCACGGGCTCTACAGAAGTACCCCGTCATCCTGTTCTTAGTGTAGTCGTACGCCGCCGCCCAATCCTGAAGGAGAGCCGCCGGATCTCTCAGGAGCATCTTCTCGTTTCGGTCCTTGGACAGGTACCCAAGTGAGTCCAGCCGACCAAGGACCTTGGACACATATCCCGGCGTCACGCCAATCTTGGCGGCCAACTCCAGTACGCCCACCGGAGCGCGATCTGGTTGACTGAGCAGCTGTCTCGCAACGAGACTGGCCTTGTCGGAGAAAGGATTCGGAGCCGATACCTTGCGGGGTTCAGAGGGTTTTGGTCCGACCTTGCTGATGTAGACCGCCTCCGCCTCGATATGTGCGTTCCCTGCCAGGTCAATGAAGGCGATACCAGCCCTAACGAGCAAATCCCGCTGCGATTCGGTCAGGTAGGGAGCCATGACAAGCGGGATAATCCCCGGCGCGCCTTGTGAGATCTGCCGAAGCCGGTCCACCCTATCCTTGAGCACAGCCGTGCTCGGACTCTCGATCCATTCACCGATCATTTCTAGGCGCATCCCTTTGAAATCAACCGTCACGCCAAAACCGGATGTTGTCTTCTTGCCGGTATTCCGGTGCGTTGCTTTGGCTGTGGTTGAGGGAATCGCTTCTTCTATCGCTTTTTTAATTCGATCAAGATCAGGATTCATATTTCCTAAATTCTCTTCGTTTCCACTTCTGGAAACAGCATAGATTCAGGAAACCTGATTGTCAATGACCGCCTTATGCACCCTACGCCCCCACCCGGAACCTCTGCCCCACGCAGTCGCTCGTACCCCGCCTTGATCACCTGCGCCAGGGGCTCCCGTCTGGCGATAAGCGTCTTTCGCGAGGCCACTTTCAAGGGATTTCAAGAGCGCGACCTGCCTGTCACCCTTAGATCGGCGTGTTTCCGGCTCCGCGGTTTCGGACTGACAATGATCTGTACGTCTTGGCCCAGCGCATTCAAGAAGCGGATGAGGCGCTCAATGGAGAACCCGTCCAACCTGCCCGCAAGTAGTGCCGAGACCTTCGGCTGGCGGGTGCCCAGGATCTGAGCGGCCTCGACTTGCGTGAGGCGACGACGAGCCACGCTCCTCGCGATCTGATTAGCAAGCGCCGCCTTGGCCTGGAGTCCTTCCGCGTCTGAGAGCTCAAGGTCGGCAAACACGTTGCCACTACCCATCGTGTGTTCGGGGACGTCGGGGCCTATCTCAGGGGCCTTCCTTCTGACTGGATCTCGCTTCATGAATCTGCCCTGCCATCCTCAATCGCGCTTTGATGAGATCGATGTCGCGCCTAGGGGTCGCCATGCCTTTCTTCGGCTGGTCGTCGAGAGATGACGCGACCCAGACGACATCTTTGCGAGGGCTCGTTTCCCTGCTGGGATTATCCCACATTTGGAATAGCCCAAGCAAGAAGGCAGTGAGTGGACGAAGCGAAGCTGAGGGTCCCCCGCTTGCCGCAGATTCCGGCATATGGAAGGGCTACCACGGCCATCGGTCGGCTCAGAGCACCTACTCCTGTCTCATAGAGGTTCGTGGAGTCTAGGAGAGGATGCCCGATAAGGTGCCTGCCGGGCCTCAGCCTTTGGATGGAGCTTGGAGACCGGCCGGCTGTGTGTCTAAGGGGGGCATATCCAGCACGATGTGCGACCGACGGTGCGGCGCGTCATCCGTGCGCTGTATCCCGCGTTCTACGCCCCCACCCGAAACCGCTGCCGCACGTACTCGTTGGTCTGGCTGGGGGTGAGCTCGGTGGTTGAGGCGCCGGTGCGCACGTAGAAGCGCTCGGTGTTGCCGTCCTTGAGGAACACCGGCGACGCAGCGCGGCCACACTCCACCACCATCACCCGGCGGGTCCGGTAGTCATCGAAGCGCACCTGGATGTACATCATGTGCTTGGGTCCCATGCGACTATTGAGCAGGTTGACCAGATGCAGATACATCTTGTCTTCGCTCTCGAAGCCGTCTTCCTG
>JAXGNF010000108.1:0-5889 GCA_040768135.1 Thermoleophilia bacterium
GAGACCTTGCGGCCTGCCGGTTTTCAAGACCGGTGCAATCAACCAGACTCTGCCACCCCTCCGGGTGTCCGGGCGGCCTCCCCGGCCGCCCCAAAGGAAGCGCGGATAACCCGGGGCCGATGATGAGATCGGCGCAAGCCCCGAGTGCGCTCGACCCGCAGACTGCGTCGAGTATAGCTCCTGGCCAACGGACGGTGAGGGTACTCGCTAGTAGATGGTTAAGGCTGCGGCAGCGACGAAGATCCAGATGAGTATGGCCAGTACTATTCCGGCTATCGCTATGCCGAACGAGACCCAACACCACATTTTGGCTTTGCGGGACGATTCCTGGGCACCGGCAACGTCTCCGACTGCCAACTTATTGCCCACCTGGCTGGCATAGACGACAGCGGCGATACCGGTCGGCCAGAAGCACAAGATGAGAACCGCGATGGCCCAACCCATGTAGCTGGGGATGTGGGGGATGGCCCTGTACCCACCTGCTGGCTGGTACGAAGGGGGTTGATAGGCCGGCTGGTAATGCTGCTGGTAGGGTGGTTGTTGATAGACGGGCACCTGTCCGGCCGGCTGCCCCCAGGAAGACTGAGAGTGCCCCCCTCCTGTCCCTCCGGTCCGTTGCCACTCCTCTTTGTACTGGGCCAAGTCCAGACCGCAGGCACTGCAGAATCTGGCCGTATCGTCGTTCGCGCCTCCACACCGTGGACAGTACATGTTCGCCTCCCCATCCTGGTCCGCTGATCCCGCGGCCCTCTCCACGTAATAATAGACGTTCAGGTCGACAGAAGTGATCCTTTGCTTGGGTCGGCACAGAGAGGAATGGGCTTGAGCTCGGCGAATTCTTGCCGACAGTAGCAACAGAAGCCAACGGATGACGGGACAAGCGGAGGGCGACGATGAAACCGGTCTATCTCGGTGGGGTCAGAGGCTATCAGTCGGCGGTCTATAGGCCGGGTGAGGGCTGGACCGGCATCCATACTCACCGGCACTTCGGTTCTCGCCGTCCGCCGGTGCGGACGGCACCTTTGGCCTATCCGCTGACGGTCACCCAGCAGCGCCGCCCCGGTGCTCGGACAAAGGTGGCCATAGTGGCCATCATGGTCACGGTGGCCGCCGTGTTGACCCTCGTTTTTGCTGGGGGTGTTCAGTTCTAGCGGGCAGTGGCCCGCTCCGCGGCCGGGTTCAGGCGGGTAGCACCCTGATGGTCTGCCCGTCCTGGGCGGTGTCCAAGAGGGTTTTGATCTTCTCCGTATCTCCGGTGATAGTCCCGAACGGGTTGACGTTGCTGTAGGCGCGCGGTGAAGACCCGTCGCTCACCGGGGTTGGCCCAAAGAAAACGCAGAACGCTGCCCCGGCCGGCCAGTACCCCAGTTCGCCCACAGTCATGTCCTGACGGGCATCTGGTGCCTCTGGGAGAGTCACGGGGATCGTGAAGTAGATCTCGTCGCCCCATCGACTCACTGTGCCTTCAAGGGGCAGGGCTGCCATGATGGCCGTAGCTGTCGGTGAGTCGCCTAGTTCTGCCAGCAGTTCCCCGGCCTCCGTCACGATACGTACCTGCGACGACATCACTGCTCCTCTCTCGCGTGCCTGCTGCCATGATGCTAGCTTTAGCACAAAACCGAACTTGGGAGGAGACCGTGACCGACGCCTACATACCAGAGCGCATCCGGCACGCCATCGCCACCGACAGCATGATCCGTCTCTTCGACATGGAGGTAGAAGAGGCGACGGCGGATATAAGCCGGGTATCGGCCGTGGTGAAAGAGCACTGTCTGCAACTCCACGACTTGGCTCACGGCGCGTTCATGTTCGCGCTCTTGGATGTCGCCTTCGCCCTCACGGTGAACGCGAAGGTGGACGCGGTAGCGGTCCAGTGGAGCATCAGCCAGTTCCGTTCGGCCAAGCTGGGTGAAAAAGTGACTGCCGAATGCCGGCTACTGCATGGGGGACGGCGGCTGATGGTGGTGGAACTCCTCGCTCTCGGCTCGGAGGGGAAGGTGCTCGCTAAGGGGCAGGCCACCGCCATCCCGGTAGGCGAGACCGCTCCGATCCACAAGCCCTGCTGAGTCAGGCGCCTCCAGATTCGGCAGGCCCGGGCAGCACTCCGGGGGCCTGGCGGACCAAGCGGACTTTCTCAGCGGCCAGTCGAGGGGAAAGGCCTACGGCGTAGATCTCGGGGTTTCGTAGACGACGCACTTCCTCGGGAAGCACAGCCACCTGAGCTGCAGACCTGTCTCTGATCTCATCGAGTGAGGGGGAGGGGCCCACCCGCACTCCATCCTTCATGACCGGTTGGAGCAGGTATTCGCATCGGGTGGCATCCCAGACGGCCCGCATGAACGATAGATCGTGCCTCTCGGTGAATGGAACCGGCTTCGCCGGCTGTCCGGACTCCACGATGTCGGGAGCCTCATCGTCGAGGCGGACAAGGTCGGCGAGTGGCCGCCCGGCGCCGTCGTAGTAGCGAACCAGGCGTTTGTGGCCGGGGTCGGTCATTTTGGCAGGGTTCGACGACAGCTTGATGCGTGGTTGCCAGGCACCGCCGTTCTCCCGTACCGCCACCAGTTTGTATACACCGCCAAGAGCCGGGTGATTGGAGGAAGTGATGAGATGCGTCCCTACTCCCCAGGAATTGATGCGGGCGCCCTGGCGCTTAAGGTCGGCGATGAGGTCCTCGTCGAGCTCGTTCGAGGCCACGATGAGGAGGTCGGAGAACCCGGCCTCGGTGAACATGCGATAAGCGGCCTTGCTTAACCGGGAGAGGTCTCCGGAATCGAGTCGGATGGCCGGGCGCACGGCCCTGCCGGCTGCGCGCAACTCCTTGAACACGGTGAGCGCATTGGGGAGCCCAGACGTCAGGGTGTCGTAGGTATCGACCAGTAGGATAGGTTGTTCGTAGCAGGCGGCGTAGGCCCTGAAGGCGTCGAGTTCGTTGGCGAAGCTCATGACCCAAGAGTGGGCATGGGTACCGGTGACCGGAATCCCGAAGGTCTTGCCGGCCAGCATGTTGGAGGTGCTGTCTGCTCCTCCGATGTAGGCCGCTCGTGAACCACTCAATCCCCCATCGGGCCCATGGGCCCGGCGTAGCCCGAACTCCACCAGCGTATCGCTGCCGCACGCCGAGCGGATGCGGGCGGTTTTGGTGGCTATGAGGGTCTGGTAGTTGAGGGTGTTGAGCACAGCCGTCTCGAGGAGCTGGGCCTCGATCAAAGGTCCTTCGACCTGGAGGATGGGCTCGTGGGGGAAGATCACGGTCCCTTCGGGGACGGCCTCGATGCTGCAGGTGGTGCGGAAGTCCCTCAGATATTCGAGAAAGGCATCGTCGAACGCACCCAACCTCGAGAGATAGTCCAGGTCCTGGCCGGTGAAGCGGAGATTCTCGACCAAGTCGAGCAGTTGCTCGAGACCGGCGGCGATAGCAAAGCCGGTGTGCGGGGGGAGCTCGCGGAACGTATAGTTGAAGCAGGCCTCGAGGTCGTTACGGCGGGTCTTCCAGTAGCCGCCCATCATTGTCAGTTGGTAATAGTCGGTAAGTAGGGCCAGGTTCTCTCGTTTGGCCCAGCGTTGGGAGACGTCTTGGTCCATCAGGGGTGGGCCTCCATCAGTGGCCGGTCTTCATCAGTGGCAGGTCTCCATCAGTCGTCGTGCTCCACGGGATTGCCGTGCTCGTCGTAGGCGGCGGCCGGCCGTTCTCCCGAATCTTCGAGTTGGTCGGAGGAGATGACGATCGCCCCCGCCTCCCGCATCTCCCTCAGGGCTGAGGCGGCTCCCTCTGGGGAAATGCCCCGCACAGCGTCCTCGAGTAGATAGACGGTGAAACCGGCCGCCAACGCGTCGAGTATGGTCTGGCGGACACAGTACTCGGTGGCCAGGCCGGTGATGAACAGGCGCTCCACCCTGCGGAGCCTCAAAAACTGGGCCAAATCGAACCGATCGACCTGAAAGGCGCTGTAGGCCTCCCGCCCGGGGTCGTCGCCTTTGCTGACCAGGATGGCATTCATCGGCATGTCAAGTGTCGCGCACCAGTCGGCTCCGGGAGTGTTCTGCACGCAGTGGGGCGGCCAAGAGCCGTCGCGGTATTCGGGGGAGTCAGAGAAGCTTATGTGATTCGCGGGATGCCAGTCACGCGTATAGACCCATCTTCCAAAGAAGGGAATAATACGGTTGATGACGGGGATCACCTCATCTCCACCCGGTACCGGTAGGCTGCCGCCCGGGCAGAAATCACGCTGGACGTCGACGACGATGAGGGCGTCTCGTGCCTCGGTCAAAACGGGAGCCCCGACCGTGGTACGACGCGCGACCGGGATGTGGGCCTCCTCGCGGACCGGGTCCTTCGGGTCGGCGCTCATCGGCCCAACACCTCCATACCGGCGGGCATGAAGGGTCGCAGCACGGTAGGGACCTCCACGGTTCCCTCCTCGGTCTGGTAGTTCTCCATGATGGCGATGATCGTCCGACCTACTGCCACTACCGTACCGTTCAGAGTATGGAGGAGATAAGGACCACCTTTCTCACCCTTGGCCCGGGCTTTGAGTCTGCGGGCCTGGTAGTCGGTACAGTTGGAGCAGGAGGTGACCTCTCGGTACCGTTGCTGAGTGGGCAGCCAGACTTCGAGGTCGTATTTCTTGGCAGCAGAAGCGCCCAGATCACCGGCGGCGATATTGACCGCGCGGTAAGGTAGGCCCAGCTCTTGGAGGATGGCCTCCTCTATAGAGCGCATGAAGTCGTGCTCTTCACCCGATTTATCGGGGGCGCAAAAACTGAACATCTCGACCTTGTCGAACTGGTGCACCCGGAAAATCCCACGGGTGTCTTTGCCGGCTGCCCCGGCCTCACGCCGGAAACAACTCGAATATCCCACGTAACGGAGGGGAAGGTCGGCTTCGTCGACGATCTCGTCCATATGCAACGCCGCCAAGGGCACCTCGGAGGTTCCCACCAGGTTGAGCCCATCGGCCTCCACTCGATAGACCTGCTGCATATCGGTGGGAAAGAAGCCGGTACCGTACATGGCCTCGTCCCTGACCAAGACCGGCGTCACCACCGGACGGAAGCCTTCGGACGCAAGCTTCTGCAGGGCGAACTGCACCAACGCGAACTGTAGGAAAACCAGGTCGCCCTTGAGGTAGGCGAACCGGCTGCCCGAGGTGCGGGCTCCCCGCTCCATGTCGATCAGATCGCGGGTCGCGGCCAAGTCGAGATGGTCGAGCGGTTCGAAGGTGAAGGCGCGGGGGATGCCCCAGTGGTGGAGGAGTGCCGAGTTTTCCTCGCTCCCGGCCGGGGCGGTGGGGTCGGGAAGGTTGGGGACCTGTAGCAACTCCTCTTCGAGGGCTGCTTCTACCTCCTTGAGATCGGCCTCGAGACGCTTGATTTCGTCTCCGACCTCGCGCATGGCATCGATCTTGTCACCCGCGTCCTGTTTATCGCGTTTGAGCCGGGCGATCTCTTCGCTCACCGCGTTGCGGAGACTCCGCCTCTCTTCCACTGCGACCAGTATCTCGCGCCGGGATGTGTCGAGTTTGAGCAGCTTGTCGAGGGCGGCCTCGGCTTGGGTGCCACGCCGGTGCAGGGCCTCGCGCACCCTTTCAGGCTCGGTGCGGATGAGCTTTATATCGAGCATGTAGACCCTCCTCGACCGGAAACGAGTGGGCTCCGGTACTAGCCTTGGTTCAGGGGTCGACCGACCGGGTAGCTGCCCAGGACTTTCACGCGGGGAAGCTTGCAACAAAGGCAGCGTAGCGCATCGGCTATCGGTCCGTCGTCCACCTTGCCTTCCATATCTACGATGAAGATGTAGTCACCCAGCCTGCGTTTCGAAGGCCGTGACTCGATCTTCGTAAGGTTGATGTGCCGAAACGCGAACTCTTGGAGGATGAGGAGCAGCGC
>JAXGNF010000109.1:0-1721 GCA_040768135.1 Thermoleophilia bacterium
GCCTGACAGAACTTCATCAACCATGGCCTGCGCCTCCCCCAGCACGCGGTGCAGATGGTCCAGGCTGTGGAAGCTCTCACCGTAGATCTTGTAGATGTCTTCGGTGCCTGAGGGGCGGGCCGCGAACCAGCCGCTATCCGCCATCACCTTGATCCCCCCGATAGGGGCACCGTTGCCCGGAGCCTGAGTGAGCACGCTGCGGATGGGCTCACCGGCCAGTTCGGTAGACCGTACCTGCTCCGGAGAGAGGCGCCCTAACAGGCTGCGCTGCTGGGCGTCGGCCGGGGCCTCCACGCGGTCGTAGGCGGGAGCACCGAACTCACGGGTCAATTCCTGGTAGATCTCCCCCGGATCCCGGTCCAGACGCGCGGTGATCTCCGCCGCCAGCAGGGCGGGGATGAGACCGTCCTTGTCCGTAGTCCACACGCTGCCGTCGAAGCGGACGAAGGAAGCTCCGGCGCTCTCCTCTCCGCCGAAACCCAGGGAGCCGTCGAGCAGGCCCTCGACGAACCACTTGAAACCCACCGGCACTTCGTACAGCGTCCTCCCCAGTTTCTGGGTGACGAGGTCGATCATCCTGCTGCTCACCACGGTCTTGCCCACCGCCGCCCCGGCACCCCACTGGGGCCTATGCTGGAACAGATAGAAGATGGCAACGGAGAGATAGTGGTTGGGCGGCAGCAGCCCGGCGCTCCGGGTGACGATGCCGTGCCGGTCGGCGTCGGTGTCGCAGGCGAAGGCGATATCGAAGCGGTCTTTGAGCGAGAGCAGTCCCTGCATGGCGTAGGACGAGGAGGGATCCATGCGGATGCGCCCATCCCAATCCACCGTCATGAAGCGGAAGGTCGGATCGACCGCCTCGTTGACGACCGTGAGGTCCAACCCGTAGCGCTCGGCTATGGCATCCCAATAGTGGACGGCGGCGCCGCCCAAGGGGTCCACTCCCAGCTTGAGCTTCGCGCCGCGCACGGTCTCCAGGTCGACCACGTTACTCAGGTCGCTTACGTAGGCGCTCACGTAATCGTGCCGATGAGTGGTGGACGCCCGCAGGGCCTTGGCGAACGTGGTCCGCTTCACTCCGCGGAGCCCCGTCTCGAGCAACTCGTTGGCCCTCCCCTCGATCCAGCCGGTGACCTCCGGCTCTGCGGGTCCACCGTGGGGCGGGTTGTATTTGAAGCCGCCGTCGGAGGGGGGATTATGCGAAGGAGTGATGACGATGCCGTCGGCGAGCCCCGTCTTTCGCCCCCGGTTGTAGGTGAGCACCGCGTGGGAGATGACGGGGGTAGGGGTGTACTCGTCCGCTTCCGCGATCATCACCTCCACCCCATGGGCCGCCAGTACTTCCAGAGCCGTGGTGAAGGCCGGGACCGAAAGGGCATGCGTGTCGATACCGATGAACAAGGGTCCGTCGATACGCTGCCCCCGGCGGTACTCACAGATGGCCTGGGTAATGGCCAGGATGTGATCTTCGTTGAAGGAGCTTTCGAACACGGAGCCCCGGTGCCCCGAAGTACCGAAGGCCACCCGCTGCGCGGGGACGGCGGGATCCGGCTTTTCCGCGTAATAAGCGGTGATCAACTTGGGTACATCGACCAGCATAGAGGGCTCTACCGGCTTACCGGCCAGCGGGCTGACTTCCATGCGTCTCTCCCGAACCTCGTGACTCTCGTAGCCCACCGCTACCGAGCCTTGTCGGCGCTCGAGCCTCGTTACCTACTAGG
>JAXGNF010000109.1:1821-5325 GCA_040768135.1 Thermoleophilia bacterium
CGGCGTGCGCCTGTCGGGTGTCGGGGCGGGTTCGTCGTCACGACCGTCTTGAAGCCACCGCCGCTCCGGCGGTCCACCCGAGACGGGGCACGCGACCTGGGAGTTCAAGCGTCTCTGCAGCCGATCGGTGAGAATCGCCCGCGGCGACTCCGCCAAATCCGAGAGTTCAGGCAGGAACCGCCATGGGCCGGGACCACCTTGATGGTCCTACGGCCGACCTCGCTCCCCTCGCCCTCATTCCGGATCACTATAGTCCCGGAGAAGAAGCCCAGTTCGGTCGTCACCTCGCTCAAGGTCGCGGTTTCACGTTTGCCGTTTGCCGGCCCCCCAGAGATTCGCACACCTGCATGAGCATCCCCGCGCCGCCCCATATCAGGACGATGAAATCGACCTCCCCGCCGGTCTTGATCTTGTAGTAATAGATCCCGTGGTACAGACGCCGAGGGGCGCGAACACAGGTGCTCACCGAGGCGACCCGGGTTGGCCAGGATCCCAGACGGCGTCGGCGTGATCAAGGCGTGATCGACGCAGCAAGTCTCTTCCGGATCGGTGTTCCTGCGGGCGAGGGACGGGTCGAACATGCGCACGGTGAACAGAAAGTAAGCGGCCTCCGCGATCACGCCCAGGTCACATTTCACTGCCCCTCGGTGTAGACGGTAGCCTTGTTCGGAATGCCTTTCACGCCGAAACGCCAGGGCACCCCAGTCTCAAGCTGGGCTTTCTGAAAGTCCGGCCTGATGGATTTGATCGTTTCCATCATGGGTCCGCACCTGGCCATGATATGTGCCGGCTACAGCATCGACTGGCCGTACATATCGCGGGTTTGTACTCCAACTGTCAAAGAACCTACCCGGACATTCGTTGCCGCTCGTGCCTACTGCCGGCTGGGACCGGCTGGACTTGAGCGTCGGCTGAGACTCGGGGCGCCCGCAAAGATAACAGTCGACCCTCCGAACTCAGGATATACGCAGCCGACCAGAATCAGCTCCCAGGAGCTTGAGGGTCCCCGTCGGCGGTTTGCGGATCAACATCCTCGGAGGAATCCACAGCACCCCGTCTTCGCCCGAGCCGGGAGCCGACCGTGTCTGCGGCCCCGGTGACCAGCCCCCTTATCGTCGAGCCGGCGTTCTTCGCAGCCGACAAGACCTGTGTCGCGTCGGGAACGCCGTCGACGTCAACCTCACGCAATGCATCGGCTGCCCGATCGCGCGTCTTATCATAGAGACGCCCGGCGGCGGCCGCTCCTTCCGCCGTGAGCACCATCGCTTTGTCTCGCACTTCTGCGGCCGCTTCGCTCCATAACTTCGCCTCCAGCACCCGAGGGCCGGACTCGATCCCCAGCCGCTCACAAAAACTAAGGAGACTCTTCGCGACCAGGTTGGTGGCCCCGGCAGCGGCCGGAGACTTCACCGGGTGGAACAGCACCTTGGAGTTCGCCTTGCGGACTATCTCGTCCATCTGCGTCAACAAACGGGTGGTGCTCTGGGCGATAAGTCCGAGACGGTTCTGCCGTGCGGTGGCCAACCCGAGTCGGTGCCGGTCGAGATCCTCCGGCGAGGCGTCGAGCACTCGGTCGAGTTCGAGCACCGAGATCCCATCCTGGAGTTGGAAGCAACGTGCCAGCACTGCGAGCCATTCTCGGATCTTCGGTTCGGCGTCCTTGGTGGCCTTGGCGATCTCGCCGATATCGGCCTTGTTCTGTAGGCTCTCCGCGATGGCGTCGAGCTGGCGGAGTGCGTATGCCTGGGTGCGCGCGATGGTCATCGAGGTCGTCTGGACCTTCGACCACGTGATCTCCGACACCCGCCCCACCTCATCGCGGACTGTCAAAGCCTCCTCGATGATCAGATCCACCCCGATCATGTCCGCCAGTACCGCATCCTTCTGGTTGCGAAGGATGTCGTCGACCTTCTCGTGGATCTCTTGCAGATACTCGACGATTTCGTCCATCTGCTGCTGCAAAGCGCGCTGCTGCATAATGGTGGACAACGCCGACAATGCAAGCGGGCCGCTCAGAAGCGCTCCCGGCCCCTGGGCGATCTGGAGCCATTGCTTGATCTCGCCGGGCCTACCGATCATCGCGTGGCTGACCCCCGGAGTCTTGGTAGGCATGAAGCCGTACTTCTTCACTGCCTCCGCAGACTCCGCGGTCAACTTCACCCAGCGACCGGCGTTCGCAGCGAGTTCCGCTCCGACTTGAGCCGTGGCCCCACCGGCGCCAAGAAGAGGTCCGAGACGGGGCAGATCGAGCTCCTTCGAGGGGATCCGGTCTAGACCCTGCTCGAAGAAGAATCGCTCGACATCGGTCGGCGCCCCGATGACCGCCAAGCCGAGGCCGTCACTGACCAGTTGGATCTCGTTGCTCATCGGTTCCGGTCACCCCCTATTTCCGTCATGTGTCGACAGGTCCTATAGTAGATTTTCGGTCCACTCCAGACACTACACAGTAAGCTCGATCTTCAGGCGCCTGCCTACCGCACTCGCGGCGCGCTCAAGTGTCCGAAGTGTAACCGACGGATTGGTCGGGTCGAGCAGACGCTCGACGGCCGAGCGGCTCGTGTCTATCCGACCGGCAAACTCCGACTGGGAGATATCTGCCCTTTTCATCTCCCAGGCTATCTGAAAGGCGATCATGCGCTTGGTCGCGACGGCTTCGGCATCATCGAGGATGCCCTCCTCGCGCAGGAACTCGTCGAAGTCGCTACCGACGTGCTTGTTCGTCATCTCGCTCACCTCCCCATGAGATCGGCCAGACGCTGTTTGACCGTCTTATCCCGGATGAAGACACCCGCTATCGAAGAGGCAGATGACTGAGCAACCACCAGCGTGTGGCCCTCAAACATGCCGGCTATAGTGGCAAAAGGGCATCGATGCGCTCTGACAGAGAACGTCATCGCCGGCTACGCCCCGCCCGCCTCGATGCCGTACTTGCGCGCCAGACCGTCGACCAACCACTCCAGTTCCGGGTATCGGGCGAGTACCCCCGCTAACGTCTGCCATGAGCACCTGCGAAGAGACCGGGGGTCTTTGAGGCTGTTACTGACATCGCGGAACGCTCTGTCACCTTTGCCGCCATCCCTGAACGCCGGATTGCGGGCATCGTACAACAGCACCGCATGGCCGCTGGTAGGAGACGCGTTACCTGGCTTTTCCCCAGGCTCGGCGCGCACGGAGGCCGCTAGGATATTCCGGGCAAGCTGGTACGTGAAGCGAAGCGGGCACTCCGCTCGGTCGTGAGTAACCGGCCACTGGAACAGTGTCGGGACGTAGTCCCAGTACCGCACGCGGTAGCGTCCCCGGACGTGGTGTAACAGGAAGTCGTCCATGAAGCCGACTTCCAAGAAAAGGAAAGCCATCGGGTGTTCTCGTAGGTATTGGCAACGAACCTGTACCTATGAAGGAGGACACCACGATGGCCGATTCCATTGTCACCCCCAAGGAACTGCTGAGCAAGCTGGTCGAGGGCGCTGAGTTCGATTTCTTCCGCGAAGCCCTGCTCTCGGT
>JAXGNF010000110.1:0-5216 GCA_040768135.1 Thermoleophilia bacterium
TCTTCATAGGCACACTCGCGCTCGGCACCGCAGCTTCGGTGTTCGTAGCCGGTGAAGTCGTCTATTTGCGGCTGGGCGAACGCATAGACGATGCGCTCCAGCATGAGGTAGCCAAGCTGCGTCGGCTGGCCGAAGAGGTAGATCCGGCCACCGGACAACCCTTCGCGGGCGATGTGCACGCCCTCTTCACAACTTTTTTCGAACGCAACGCCCCCTCCCATGGAGAGGTCATGCTGACGTTCGTGGATGGGACTCCGTTTCTGCGGAGCGGGCAGGGGCCCGAGTATCGGCTCGACCGCGACCCCGAGTTGATCTCACGCTGGGGGAGCATCACCCAGCCTGAGCGGGATGCACTCAATACTCCAGCGGGCAAAGTGGAGTACCTGGCGGTACCGTTGAGGCGCGGAGCCGAGGTACTAGGTGTCTTCGTGGTGGCCCAGTTCCGCGATCTGCAGACGGGCCCTTTCCGCGATGCAGTCATCGCAGCCGCTACTGTGGGGATAGCGGTTCTCCTGCTCGGTTCCCTGCTCGCGTGGTTCGTAGCCGACAGAGTCCTGTTGGGGGTTAGGAAGGTCACCGGAACAGCACAGTCCATCTCCGAGTCCGACCTGACGCGTCGCATCCAATTGAGTGGTCATGACGAGCTGGCCGAACTCGCTAGGACCTTCAACTCGATGCTCGACCGGCTGGAGAACGCCTTCGCCAGTCAGCAGCGCTTCCTCGATGATGCGGGACACGAACTGAAGACCCCCATCACCATCGTACGGGGTCATTTGGAGTTGCTGGAAGATGATCCCCAGGAGCGGGCCGAGACTGTGGCTTTGGTCACCGACGAACTCGACCGGATGAACCGCATGGTGAGTGAGCTCCTCCTCCTTGCCAAGGCCCAGCGCCCGGACTTCCTCCACCTAGAGACAGTCGAAATCTCCGATCTGTTCGATGAGCTGTTCGCCAAGGCCGGTGTCTTGGCCAACCGCTCGTGGCTCCTGGAGGGCGACCGGCAGGGGTCACTCCTCGCAGACCGCCAAAGACTGACGGAAGCAATGATGGAGCTGGCAACGAACGCCGTACACCACACGGATGAAGGTGGCATTATTGCCCTAGGAGCGACGGTGAAAGGCCACGAGGCTCGACTCTGGGTCCGCGACCAAGGTGTAGGGATCGCACCGGCCGACCAAGCGGCACTCTTCGAGCGCTTCGAACGCGGCACGGCCGGCCGACGTTCCGACGGTGCCGGCTTGGGCCTTTCCATCGTCCGGGCCATCGCTCAGGCCCACGGAGGGAACGCTGAGGTGGACAGTGTGCCGGGAGAGGGCGCGCTTTTCACTATCGTGTTGCCGGTGCTGCCGCAGAACGAACCCGGGGCGGCTCAGGCGGCTCAAGGAGGCGAGGATTGACACGCATACTGATCGTCGAGGACGAAGAGAGGATAGTATCCTTCCTCGTCAAGGGGCTCCGCGCACAAGGATTCGTAACCGATGTCGCGTCCACCGGCGGCGAGGGCCTTGCTCTGGCGCGCTCGGGATCCTTCGATCTTGTCATCCTCGACTTGGGGCTCCCCGACCGAGACGGATTCTCGGTCCTTCGCGAACTCCGCTCTTATGACCGACGGTTGCCCGTGATAATACTGACCGCGCGCGATGACGTTGCCGATACGGTCACCGGCTTTGAAGAGGGGGCCGACGACTACGTCACCAAACCCTTCAAGTTCGACGAACTGCTGGCCCGGATCCGGGCGAGGTTGCGCGATGGTGATCGAGACGGTGGTCGACCAACCGAGGTCACCATCCTTGAGGTAGGCAACCTGGTGCTCGACATTCGCACCCGCCGAGCTAAGGCCAAGAGAGGGTGGGTCGAGCTGAGTGCCCGAGAGTTCGCCTTGGCCGAATACTTTTTCCGCCATCCAGGCGAAGTACTCAGCCGTGAGCAGATTCTGAGCAGTGTCTGGGGCTATGACTTCGACCCGTTCTCCAACGTCGTCGACGTCTACATAGGCTATCTCCGCAAAAAACTCGGTCCTGGCACCATAACAAGCGTACGCGGCATGGGGTTCCGTTTGGAGAAATCCCAAGACCCCGACTCAACCTGACACCTCGGTCACCGCGGACCGGGTGGCCGACATTCAGACGCGCGGCAGTCCGTGGGCTACGACGGACCGCCGCGCAGCGCGTGTTTGTCGTCAGGCGACCATTTTCGGAAACACCGATAACTGGATCAACTCTTCTTCCCAAAGGAGCCCGGAGCCGGAGACCTGCTCATCCTCGAGACGCAGGTCGTAGCCCAAGTCGGCCCCCGCGTGTTGTTCGACCTTGGACTTCATAACCTGGGCAAGCAGACGCAGAGCAGAGGCCTCAGGGTCGAAGTCTATTGCCCCCCGAGCCCTGGTAAGCAGAGCCTCCAACGCGTAGCCACGAAGCAGCTTGGGGTACAGGCGACGGAAGCGCTTGGCCGGCCGCAGTAGGTCAAGGCAGACGAACTCCCCATCGAGGAACACGAGTGCTCCCACCACATCTTCGCTAGAGTCAGATGGAGTGATTTCCAGGGACCTAAGAATCTTCTCGAGGTCGTCCTTGCCTGCCTCGTAAGTGTCGGCCATGGCCATGGTCGGAGAATGTGACCCAAGGGTGCGGGCGGTCCTCGCGACCTCTTCCCACACAGCGCCCTGATCGGAACTGAAGAGCTGAGCCCGTACGTGTTGAGGTTCGTTGACCCTACAGCCCTGATCCGCTTCGGCTTCGCGTTCTCGCTCGCACAGAGCCATATGTTCGCGCACTTGGCGTTCTTTGTCCCTGCGGAGAGCCGGGTGTCCGGCGTACGAGCCGGAGGAGAAGGCCCGAGTGTGATAGCTCCACCGGCCGCTCTCCACGCAGCTTACCGGTAGCACCGTCTTCCCCACTCCCACCAGGATCGTGGTATTCGTGATCCGGTTCTGTTTGGCTCCGACCAGCTCTTCGCCATCGAAGATGAGCACCGGCCAAGGGCCTTTGTTGACAGCCTGCAGGTAGGGAACAGCCCCAGCGTCGCTCACCTCGGTTATCGTCAGCGTGCCCCGGGAGAGGGCTTGGTCGAGGAGCACATAACGAGCCGTCACTCTCTCCGTGGAGCGGAGAGGTAGGATGCACAGTGGACCATCCGACATCGGCGTTCCCAGTCGGAGCCTCCCTATCGCTTCTCTCAACTTCTCTTCGTACATCTTGGCCCCCTTTCTTGGTGCAAAACTCCCGATTGTCCGAGAATAGGCTCGTCCGCATCACTAGAAGTGTGATTATAACACTTAACGCGATAAAAACCACCTCATTGGGATCAATAGTGCCTCTATAGTGTGATATCATGTCTAGTAAGTGTGACAGATGCCTCGGACAGGAAAACCATGGAACGCGGCCGCAGCCAAGACGACGAGCTGGGATACCCACCAGGCTTTGCCCAAGCCCTGGGGCGGCAGATCAAGGTCAGTCGCACCGATCTCGGCATAGAACGACGTCAACTGGCCGAGCGGGCGGGGATCTCCTACTCCTATATGACCGAGATCGAGAACGGCAACAAACCACCATCTGCCTCGGTTCTGGAGCGTATTGCCCGAGCCCTTGGCATGCGTATGTCCGAACTCATACACACGGCCGAGAACCGCGTCGACATGGCAGAACTCAGGCAGGGACAGTTGCCGCCGCGTGAGGTCCCGGTGAGGCACTCCCCTCTTAGTCTGCGCGCCGAAGAGGCGTCAACACTGGCCCAGCAGGATTTACTGATGCGTGCTGCTCCTGGCGGTGACTACGCCATGCGGCCGAGCTTTCGGGGCCCCAAAAGGAATTTGCGTACAGCCCTCATGGAACTGGAAGAGATCCTCCCTTACCTCTCACCGGAGGACATCGAGAGGGTCTTGGACTTTGCCCGGAGGCTGGCCGCCGGTTAGAGCTACGGGAACGCCGGTGAGGTTGAGAAGGAGAGCGCCCACGGGCGCACTAGCCATCGTGAGCTGCATGGAAAACGACCGGTCCGAGCGAGACGGGAGTCCTCTCGTCCGAACCGATCCTGGGCTCCGTGAGACCGGCGGCATCAATAAGGGGCCGGGTGGCCCCCGCAGACCCGTACACGGCGATTCATTTCGCTAAGCTCGCGCTCGCATCCGGTTGGCCACCACCTGCATGCGCGACGGCCGCGTGGCCCACAACGAGGCTCGGACCGCCGAGTGGAAAACGACCGGCTACAACAATGGAGCGGGACACCGCAGTCGGCAAATAGCGTACCAAAACTGACGGGCGTAGCCGCTTTTCCAGCCCAAAGACGCCGGTTATAATGATTTCGTTGGCTAAGATCAACGGCTCATCCAGCGCGGCATTGGTCCCGGGGGAACGTACAAGATGGGGACGCGGCGCTATGACTATGTCGTTGTCGGCTCCGGCATGGGTGGAGCCACGGTAGCGTCCGAGCTCGCCCGGCGCGGCAAACAGGTCCTCGTCTTGGAGAAAGGCCGTCGCGAGCATACGGTGGGCACCTTCCGGGATGACCTCCGCTACTTCGATACGAACTCCGTCACTCAGACTCCCAATAAGTCCAAGGAGGGCATCATTCTCTGGCGCACCTTCATGGCCGGAGGATCCACAGTGGTCAGTTGCGGCAACGGGGTCCGGGCGCTGGAGGCTGAGCTTGCTTCCCTCGGCATCCCCCTTGACCAGGAGTTCAGAGAGATGGAGACGGAGCTCGGGGTCGCTCCCATCGACGAGACGCTCCTTTCCGAAGGCTCGCTGGCCTTGACGACGGCGGCCCGCGATCTCGTCTACCAGATGGAGCCCATGCCCAAGTTCATCTCGGCCGAGAAGTGTAAGAGGTGTGGCAGTTGCGCGCACGGTTGCCCGCATGGAGCAAAGTGGACGGCCTTGTCGCGGCTCGATGTCTTGGAGGAGGAGGGGGGGCGAGGTCTGGTATGAGTCCGCTGTCGACCGCGTTCTGGTGGAGAAGGGCCGGGCCGTGGGCGTGGAGGGGCGCACAGGCAGGCGGGCGTTCCGGGCGATGGGACAGACGGTTATCCTCGCTGCCGGAGGTTTGGGCACCCCAGTAATCCTGCAGCGGTCCGGTCTGCAGGCCGGCCGGGGCCTCTTCATCGACCTGCTGGTCAACACCTATGGTTCCACCACCGGCCTCAACCAGAGACGGGAGCCCACCATGACCATGGTGGAGCTGCAATCGCACGCCGATGAAGGCTTCCTCATCGCTCCGTA
>JAXGNF010000111.1:0-5207 GCA_040768135.1 Thermoleophilia bacterium
ACACCCAATGGCTCCAACCCAACGGGGCGCTGCCGAACAGCCGGTTCATATTGGGCACGTATGTGTAGAGCAGTTGCAGGGCGATCATGAGCCCCACCCCACCGAACAAGAAGTGGTTGTTGCGCAGGCTCATCCGCCAGGATGGCAGGGTGAGCGACCGGCAGTTGAACAGATACGACATCTCCCCGAATACAAACACATTGACCGCGACGGTGCGCGCTTCAGGCAACAGGTTTTCCACGCGTTCGAAGTACTCGAACAACCCGAAGGCTGCAGCTAGGAGGAGGGCTCCTACGAGTACGATGCGCCCCATCAGGTCTCTACCGAGCAGAGGTGCTTGGGGGGAGCGGGGCGGACGTTGCATGATGCCCTCTTCTTTGGGCTCGAAGGCCAGCATGAGGCCCAGCAGCACAGCCGTGGTCATGTTGATCCAGAGGATCTGCACCGGAGTGATGGGGAGCGCCACCCCCGCGAATATAGCGGCCAAGACCACCAAGCCTTCGCCGACGTTGGTGGGGAGCGTCCAAGTTATGAACTTGGTCAGGTTGTCGAAGACGCCTCGGCCTTCTTCTACCGCGGCTTCGATGGAGGCGAAGTTGTCGTCGGTCAGAATCATGTCGGCCGCTTCCTTCGCCACCTCGGTGCCGGTGATGCCCATCGCGACCCCGATATCGGCCTGCCGGAGCGCCGGAGCGTCATTGACCCCGTCTCCCGTCATGGCGACTACGTGCCCCTGGCTTTGAAGGACGTTAACCAGCCGTAGTTTCTGTTCAGGGGTCACTCGGGCGAAAACGTAGGTGTTTTCAATGGTTTCGGCGATAGTGTCATCGGCTAGGGCTGCGAGTTCTATGCCTGTGACGGCTTTGACCTCGTCTGCGATTGCGCAACCTGGTTTGCCTAGATTCAACCGACGGCCGATGGCCACTGCCGTCAGGGCATGATCGCCGGTGATCATCTTGACCTGTATGCCCGCGTTGTGACAGGCTGCGACGGCTTCGAGAGCCTCCTGGCGGGGAGGGTCGAGCATGCTCTGTAGCCCCAAGAAGACCAAGCCGTCCTCCACCTGGCTCCGAGTGATCTCGGTCGTATCAGCTGGAAACTCCTTCTGGGCGAAGGCCAGTACTCGCAGACCTTGCGCGGCCATTTCTCTGGCGGCGTTTTCGAGCCTCACGGGTTCGATCGGGACAGTAGAGCCATCTTCTCGCAGTTCGACTGCACTACGGGTCACCACCTTCTCCACCGCTCCTTTGACAAAGGCTATGCACCCCCCGCCGACGCCATCCCCCATTCGGTGCAGGGTGGCCATGTACTGATGTTCCGATTCGAAGGGAATGGTGTCCAGCCGGGGATAGCAGTGGTCGACGTATTCGCGGTTCAGGCCGGCTTTCGCCGCCGAGACGAGCAGCGCTCCCTCGGTGGGGTCTCCGTGGATGTGCCAGCGGCCCGCTTCCTGGTAGAGTGAGCTGTCGTTGCAGAGCAGGCCGGCCCGCAGCACTGCCTCCAACGAGGCGCCTAGTGGTGGGGCCGCCTCGCAGTCCACTGACCCAGGGACGAGGATCGGCCGGGTAGTCGCCTGGGTGGTTTCATGGATCACTTCTCCTTCGACTGTGGCTATGCTGCCGTAGGGAGCGTATCCACCGCCAGTGACCGAATACTCCCCGCCCCTGGTGGCAACACGTTGCACGGTCATCTGGTTCTCGGTTAGGGTCCCGGTCTTGTCGGAGCAGATGACCGTGGTGCCGCCCAGGGTCTCTACGGCCGGTAGCTTGCGGATGATGGCGCGGCGGCGGGCCATCCGCGATACGCCGATGGCCAGAGTGATGGTGACTGCAGCCGGTAGCCCTTCGGGAATCGCCGCTACGGCCAATGCCACCGCCGCCAAGAACATGTCCACCAGCTTCTCTCCGTGGAGCACTCCGACGACGGCAGTGACTAGTGCCAAGCCGAGGATCACCAAGAGGAGTAACCGGCTGAGTTGGGCGATTTTGCGGGTGAGGGGGGTCTTGAGTTCTTGAGCGTGAGCAATGAGGTGAGAAATCCGTCCTACTTCGGTGTCGTCGCCGGTGGTGACCACCAAGCCCGCTCCCCGGCCGGCGGTAACCAGTGTAGAGGCATAGGCCATGTTGGAGCGATCGGCAAGGCCGGTCTCATCGGGGAGAGGTGCGCTTTGTTTTTCCACCGGCAACGATTCACCGGTCAGTGTCGATTCGTCGAGGCGCAGGTCGCGACAAGAGGTCAGGCGGAGATCGGCCGGTATCTTATCACCAGCCTGCAGTATGACGACATCGCCGCGTACGAGGTTGACGGCAGAGAGATGTAACCTCCGTCCGTCTCGGACCACGGTCGCTTCGGCCGTCATACTCTGCGACAGCGCCTCTATGGCCCTAACCGCCTTCGCCTCTTGTATATATCCGACGATGGCGTTGATCACCACCACTCCGAAGATGACCCCGCTGTCTACCCATTGCTGTAGAGCGGCGGTTATCGCGCCGGCGATGACCAGGATGACTACTAAAGGCTGGCTGATTTGCGCCAGAGCGCGGCGGATGGGCCCGATGCCCTTGTGCGTGGTGATTCTGTTAGGGCCATACCGAGCCATCCGGGCTTGGGCTTCGGCGGCGGTGAGCCCTTCGTCCAGGTCGCTTTCGAGTCGAAGAAGGGTTTCGTCGACCGTCAGCCGGTGCCACTCATCGCCTGGCTGAGTGTGTAGCTCTGGCACGGGTGTCCTTGTTATTCACCGACCCAGCGCACCGGGGCGCGGACGGCTGAAGTGGGAGATCAGTGCGTATTGGGCTGTTCGGTCTTGGCGGTGATGCTTGCGGTGTCGGCTTCGGTGGTTTGCTCAGCGGTGGCTGCACCCGTGGCCTCAGTCGTGTCGGCAGCGGTGACTGTGGCCGGGGCCTCGGTCGTTGCGGTAGCGGCGACTGCGCCGGTCGCGGGGCCGCCGGTGGCTGGTTCTCCGGTTGTGGTCTCCTCTTCTCGAACGGCCGACTGGATATCTTCGGTGGTTTCTCGCAGACCCTGCTTGAAGCCGGTAATAGAGCGGCCTATAGAGGAGCCTAACTCGGGTAGCTTCTTGGGGCCGAAAACGAGTAGGGCGATGACAACAACGATCAATATCTCCCAGAAGCCAATACTCGACATTTGAATACTCTCCTCTTGCGCACGTGGGCTTGCCGGGGTCAAACATTATTGCATGATGGCCCAGGCACGCCCAGGCTTCGAGGGGGCAACAACCTGCTATCTATAAGAATTCCTTCAGTCGGCGGCGGATATCGTCCGTGGTCACTGCCCTCTCGGGTCCGTGGCCGTCTCCGTTTGTCGAAGGTGTCCTGCCGCCAGGGTTTATGGCTTCCGACGCTAAGAGCGGCTCGAATGCGGCCAGGGTCTTTTGGCTGAGAAACCGGGTGAGTTGCGCGTAGCCATACACATCACTGAAGCCGCGGGCGAGCGCGTAGTACCGCAGGGGGAAACAGACGTGCAACCAATCCTTAGCTCGGGTGAGGGCCACGTAGAAAAGCCGGCGCTCTTCCTCGATCTCCTCGAGTCGACCGGTGGCCATGTCGGAAGGGATGTTCCCGTCGGAGGCGTGTATGACGAAGACCGCGTCCCACTCAAGACCTTTTGCCGAGTGCATGGTGGAGAGGGTCAGATAATCCTCGTCTAGCAGAGGGGGTCCGGCCAGGTCTTCGGCGTATGAGGGTGGGTCGAGGGCGATCTCGGCGAGAAAGCGCGAGCGCTCGGAAAAACGGGAGGCGAGCCACTCCAGTTGCTCCAGGTCCATGAGGCGGGCTCGGGCATTGTCGTAGAGGCGCTCCAGCAGAGGGGCATAAAAAAGCCTGATCTGCCTAACCTGGGAGGCGAGATCACCCGGCCTGCTACTCCCGATACTGGTCATGAGCGACACCAAACCGTTCCAGGTATCAGCACACGCCGGCGAGGGGGCTCGACAGTCCTTCCAGGCGGCGAAAGCGGGGGGTGGCGTCGCGTCCGACTCCCCCAAACGCTCCATCATGGCGCGGGCCTTCTTAGGTCCAACGCCCGGAAGTAGCATCAATACTCTGGTGCCGGCCATGAGGTCGCGGGGGTTTTCGGCGAGACGGAGAAAGGCAAGTAGGTCCTTCACATGGGCGGTTTCCACGAAACGTAGTCCGCCGTACTTGCGGAAAGGGATGTTGCGCCGGGCGAGCTCCAGTTCGAGAGCCAGGCTGTGATGGGACGCTCGGAAGAGCACTGCCTGGCGATGCAAAGCCAATCCCTGCTCCCGGTGCTCCAGAACCTGGCGGACGACGTATTCGGTCTGCTCGTCTTCGTCTTCGCAGGTCACCAGCAGGGGCTTGGCGCCTCCCTGTCGGCGTGTCCACAGCTCCTTGGCGTGGCGCTCGGTCGCTTCAGCGATCACCTGGTTGGTGGCATCGAGGATGGGTTGGGTGCTTCGGTAGTTCTGTTCGAGGGTGACGATGCGGGTGTCGGGAAACTGCTGGGAAAAATCGAGGATGTTGCGCACCGTGGCAGCGCGGAAGGAGTAGATGGCCTGTGCGTCGTCGCCAACCGCAGTAAGGTTCGTGCCATCGGGGCAGAGCATCTGGAGGATCTCGGCCTGCAGGCGGTTCGTGTCTTGGTATTCGTCTACCAGGACGTGGTCGAAGCGGCTCCGTATCGAGCGGGCGGCGCGAGAATCGCTCAGCAGACCGTGCCAGAAGAGCAGTAGGTCGTCGTAGTCGAGGACGCTGTGCTCCTCCTTATGGTCTACGTAGGCGGCGAAGAGACGGCGCAGGTCTTCGACCTCGTCTTTGCACCAGGGGAAGTGGTTCTCGACGGTCTTTTCGACAGATTCGCGGGCGTTCACGCAGCGGCTGTAGATATCCATACAGGTGCCCTTGAGCGGGAATCTGCGCTCGTTGTTAGAGAGACCCAGCTCGGTACGGAGTACGCCTATGAGATCTTCGGCGTCGCTACGGTCGAGGATGGTGAACGAAGGATCGAGGCCTATGGTCCGTCCATGGAGGCGTAATAGACGGGTGGCGACGGCGTGGAAAGTACCGCCCCAGACGTTGCCTGAGGCGACCGGTCTGCGGCCGGTCGCCTCCGCAACGACCGATTCAGGGGCCGGGTCTGAGGCGGGGTCGGACGGCCAAGGTTCGCGCAGGTTTGCAAGGGAGGCTGGGCGGGCTCCGGCGGCCAGTCGACGCAGGATGCCGTCGACG
>JAXGNF010000112.1:0-5117 GCA_040768135.1 Thermoleophilia bacterium
ACGCCGCCGGAGGGATCGGTGCATCCTTGGCGGCGGCAGTAGCTGGTTATGTGCTCACCCTGCGCGAAGTCGCGGTAGAGGTGATGACGCCGAGCGGGCCGGTGACCGAACTGTTCCCCGCTGAAGAGGCCTTCTCTTGGTCGGCCGTCATCTTTGGTGCGACGGCATTAGTGGGTATAGTCTGCGTTCTCACGATACGTTCGAAGCGTCTACACGAAGCGGAGCGGGAGCGAACGGGTCACGTTGCAGGTTCTTCGATTGCTCCTTGAACGAGGATACCGCCATGGCCGGACACGGTCTCTGCCGGTCACCCAACGGCTCACCCTGCGGAGATGCCGCCGGTCAAACCAGGGCGCACACTGAAGCCTTGGACGCGGTGTCCGTACGTTCTCTCAACAGAACCCACCTGCCGTCAGGAGACGTACGAGCCGCCTCGGATCAGGCCTGCTGCGAAGACGATCACGGCGGGCACTTCGCACAGATGGATCTAAACTGCATAGTGCTGAGGTAGCGGTCTCCGCGGTCGGGGAGGACGGCCACGATAGTCCCATGGTCGATCATCTTAGCCAGACGTAGGGCCACCGCGACTGCCGCTCCGGCCGAAGTGCCCACGAAAATGCCTTCTTTGGTCGCGAGAAGCCTCGTGGTGTCGAAGGCCTCTCCGTCCTCGATCATCTCCTTGAGGTCCAGTTCATCGGGCCGGTAGATGCCGGGCACGCTCGATTCGGTCATGTTCTTGAGGCCCTGAATAGTGTGCCCTGCGACCGGCTCGACTCCTACGATCTTGACGGAAGGCTTCACCGACTTGAGATAACTCCCGGTCCCCATGAGGGTGCCCGTTGTGCCCATGCCTGCCACGAAGTAATCGATCTCGCCGTCGGTTTGTCTGTAGATCTCGGGCCCTGTGGTCTCGAAGTGGGCAAGGATGTTGGCCTCGTTGTCGTACTGATTAGGCATGTAATACCTGCCCGGGGACTTCTCCATGATGGCTCGGGCCCTGCGGATGGCGCCATCGATGTTCTCTTTGGCCGGGGTGATGATCACCTGTGATCCGAAACCTTCGAGTATCTGGCGCCGCTCAGTGCTCACACATTCGGGCATACAGAGATGCACTTCGTATCCTTTGGCGGCGCCGATCATGGCGATGGCTATGCCGGTGTTGCCCGAGGTCGGTTCCAGTATGGCCTTGTCGTGAGTGAGTTCCCCGCTCTCTTCGGCTTTGATGATCATGTAAAGGGCAGGGCGGTCTTTCACTGAACCCCCCGGATTACACCCTTCGAGCTTGCACATGACTCTAACCTTCGGGTTGGGGTTAAGGTTGACAAGCTCCACCATGGGTGTATTGCCAATGGCCTGTAGCAGGTTCATGAGGATCGTCTCCGGGTGTCCGCCATGCTTTTTGAGGCCTCCTTTCGGGCCGTTCCCTGCAATGTTCGCACACCGTTCGTTGAAAACGTATGGGTCCGCGACGCAAACTTTAGAGGCATGAGTAGGCACGTCCCGCGTCGCTGGTAGAGCGAGTAGCAGTCCGCTGAGTATCAGTCTGCTGCGCCTGTTGGCGCTATGAACCGGCCTGCACGTCCGGGTGTGCGGGTTCCCTGATGGCAACAGCTTGATTCGGCCTCACGTCGAAGTATCCATCCCAGGGGTCGTCCTTCAGACGGGTTAACCGGCCCGCCAGGTTCTTCACGGTGTAGGTGTCGGGTCGGATCTTCCCGCTGAGTTCTGTCCACCGCAGGGGCACCGCTACCGGGGCACGTTCTCCAGCGCGGGTTGAGTAAGGAGCGATGGAGGTCGCGCCTCGATTATTGCGCACATGATCGACGTAGATCTTGCCCCGCCGTTTGGCCTTCGCCATGTTGACGGTAAGGCGGTCGGGGTGCTCCGCGACCACTCTATCGGCTACCTCCCTGCAAAAAGACCGGACCTCCTCCCATCCTGCGCTGGGGGTCACAGGGACCACGACGTGCAGTCCCTTGCCACCGGTGGTCTTAACAAAGCTCTCCAGACCAGAAGAGCGGAGCACATCGCGAACAAGGCGGGCCGCAGCGGCGAGCGTGGACCAATCTACTGTAGGATCAGGATCGAGATCGAAGACCAGCATGTCCGGTCGTTCGATGTCGGGCCAAGTCGAGCCCCATACATGTATCTCGAGCGTCCCCATCTGAGCCAAAGCGGTTAGCCCGCCCCGCTCGTTCAGGGTCAGGTAAGGAGCCGGTCCCCTCGACTCCGTGATGGTGACATGCTCGAACGGACCCGAGAAGTCGTCACTGGGATGCTTGTGAAAGAAACATCTCCTGGCTCGGTCCTGTCCCTGTCGCACGCCTGCCGGGAGTTCTTCGAGTCCGCTGGGACAGCGCACCAGCGTCAAGGGTCTCCCGGCCACGTGAGGGAGTAGGAGCGGAGCTACCTGGTCGTAGTAAGCGGCCAGGTCGCGTTTGGTAATGTGGGGGAGTGGCCAGAAAACCCGGTCAGGGTTGGTGAGGGTTACGCCGTTCAGGGTCTCTGGAGACAGGCTCATGGGGCCACTCCTCCGTGACGCCGGGGTCATCAACTCTCTTATACCCAATATCGGCGTTAGGCGCCGTTCTCGCCACGAAACAGCTGAGGGTTGGATTGTGGAGACGACGGGAAGAACGGCATTCTGAGGCTTTTGAGCCCTGAGGAAGGGAGTCGCTGGGTGTTGTCGGGGCCGGGTGTCCACAACCGGGCTTTTCACCTGCTTATCGCTGCCGAGTTGTCGGAATTGGCTAGAGTCCGCCGGCTTATGGAGGAGGTGGCCGCCGCGGCCTCACTTCCGGCTGAGCGGGCGTTCGACCTCAAGGTGACCGTTTCGGAGGCGGCAGCCAACGCCATCGAGCATGCCTCGAGTGAGGTGGAAATCGTTGCCCGGATCCTTCCCGATCGCCTGACTGTGGAGGTTACCAGTGGGGGCGGGTTCCGGGCCGAGTTCCGCCGCGATGGAGAGTTGCGTCCTCGGGGCCTAGGGCTGCCCTTGATGGTGTCGTTTGCCGATCAAGTACTGGTTTCGCGGCTCTCTCAGGGTAAGATTGAAGTGTTGCTCACCTTCTTGTTGGGTCCGCAGGAGTGGGCGACGGAACCGTCTGTGGTGCGATCGCGCGGCAGACGACGAAGGGCCCAGGCCTCTCCTCCCTCTGTGCCCCTGGCCCCGACGTCTCCGGAACCTCCTACCTCTCCGCCCCCGATCCCGACGTCTTCGGCTCCTGCGCCGCACGACTTCCGATCGCGCGTTGCTTGGAATGGCTGGAGCTTCGTAGGTCGCTGGGCTTGGTTGCTGCTCCCCGCCTTTTTTGTCGCAGTCGTGGTGCTTGCTGTCCTTCAACCGGAGGCCGTTTACGGCCCGACGTACCTGTTCACCGGGCTTAGTCTGGTGTTTCTCACAGCCACGTCTCTGGTGGTAGCCTTCATTTCCGCTCGGAGCTTCTTAGACGGGCAGTCTGACGGTGTGCTCCTCGTGGGTGCGGGGGCGCTCATGTTGGGGCTGGGCGCGGCGCTGGCTGCCATGCACGCCGGGGGATCAGGGGAGGATCTCGTCCCCGCGATCTACAACGTATCCGCTCTCCTCGCCGGTGTTTGTCACTTCATGGGGGCGGTCGTCTCGGTGCGCGAAGGCCCAGTGCGGGTTGTCGCCCGGCGGCGTCTACTTAGTGTTGCTTATGTGGGAGTAGCGGCGTTTCTAGCACTTCTGGTAAGCCTCGTGCGTATTGATCTGTGGCCGGCGACCTTCGCCCAAGGAGCAGGGATGACAAAGTTCGGATTTGCTGTCACCTGGGGGGCTGCTGGAATCTTCGCGATGGCCGCGGTTCTGCTGAAATTGAGACCTCCAGACAGGCCTCCCGGCTTCAATCGTTGGTATGTTTCAGGACTTGCTTTGCTGGCCATCGGCCTTGCTGGGCTTTCTCTGCAGCTGAGCCTGGGGGCCTCCATCAATTGGGTCGGCCGGGCGGCTCAGTACTTGGGCGGGGTGTGCATCCTTGTAGCCGTGCTCTCTTGGGCGAAGGAGACCGGGTCGTGGATGCTGCCTCTCAGGCGCGCCCTCTTGGAGAGCGAAGGACGGTATCGGAGTCTGGTCGAGCTCAGCCCCGACGCGATCCTCGTACACGCCGACGGACAGTTCGTCTTTGCCAATCAGGCAGCAGCCGGCGTATTCGGTGTCGAGACACCGGAACAAGTGGTGGGGAAGAGCGCTCTTGGGTTCGTCCATCCAAACGATCGCGCCGCCGTCCTAAGACGTATGGAGCAGGCCTACAGCGGCGTCGCCACACCGCCGAAAGAGCTCACCATCATCCGGGGAGACGGTTCGTACATAGATGTCGAGTTCACCGGCGCGAGGGTCATGTTGGCCGGAAAACCGGCCCTTCAAATGGTCATGCGCGATGCGGGTGCGCGCAGACATGCCGTGCAGGAGTTGCAGGCCGGCAGACGCCGGGCAGAGTTCATGGCCCACACCGCAGGCAGTCTGCTTGCCGCCTCCGATCCGCAGGCGCTGATCGAGGACCTCTGCAGACAGGTGATGGACGAGTTGGATTGTGAGGTTTTTCTGAGTTTTCTCGTTGATGAGGAGAGGGGTCAGTTGCGTCTAAGCGCTTATCACGGTATTGATCGAGAGGAGGCCGACACTATAGAGTGGCTTGACCGGGCGACGTCCATATGCGGTTGCGTCGCCGATTCGGCCGCTCAGTTGGTGGCTGAAGACATAGCGAACTCGCTCGACCCACGCACGGAGGTCGTGAGGTCTTTGGGGCTCCAGGCTTACGCCTGCCAACCTCTCGTACATAACGAGGTTCTGCTGGGGACGCTCTCGTTCGGTACAAGAGCCCGCTCCCACTTCAGTGAAACCGACCTTATGATCATGCGGACTGTGAGCGACCAGGTAGCCGTAGCCCTTGCCTGCGCACGCTCCGAACGCGCGATGGCTGAGACCGGACGGACGCTTGCGCGTGCTCAGACCGTGGCGAGGACGGGTAGCTGGTGGTTTGATATAAGCCAAGATAGACTCCTTTGGTCACAAGAGACCTATCGCATCTTTGGTCTACGGCCCGGCGGGCCGCTCACCTACCAGACGTTCCTCTCTCGTGTCCATCCCGACGATCTCG
>JAXGNF010000113.1:0-5060 GCA_040768135.1 Thermoleophilia bacterium
TGAGAGTGCGAATGGAAGCGTGGCCGAGGACTGCTACCAGGGAGTGAATGGGAACCACTTTCAACGAGGCCTTGACAACGGCTGGCCTTCTCATGGAAGGGATTTCTTGAGAATGTAACGCATGTAACGGATCGTTTGCCATTTCGGAGGGAAAAGGGGTGGGAAGGTAACGTTTCCAGGCATCGTCGAAGTCCTCCCGCTTGTAACCTTTGGCGGGTCGATCACCCGTGCGAACGGTCGTTGGGTTGATCTTGTAGGGTCGGAGTTTCCCCGCCAGTCGCCGGGGCGTCAGTTCATCCCAAGGCGACTCCTCCATGCCGGTGAGGACTTTCACCAGGCGCTCGGAAGTCAGGCGGTCCGTCTGCTCGCTATCGAACACCCGCCGACAATCGTGCAACAGTCGGACACCAAAACTGGCGGTCTCTTCCATGCGACCCGCGCTCAGCACTCGGGCGGCCCGGCGGGCCTCTTCGGGCCAACCGTCTCCGGCGTAATCGGCGACGGCCAAGAGGGCCTCCCAGCCATCGGCGGCCCGGTCGTCTAGTTCAGGGGGAATCTCCGGCCGGGCCTCGCTTAGGTCTACATCGACGGCCCACCGCTCCAGGGCTTCCCGCAGAGGGCGGGCCGCAGCCGAGGCCTCCCTGAAGCGGAAGCGCTCTACCGGCTCGTCAGAGGCGCGGCGTACCATGTCCAGAATGATGCTTCTATCCCTCACCGTATCCGGCAGGTTGCCGATACCGGCAAACGCCTTAGCTCCATAGACGGCGAAGTCGACTACCTGTATGTTTGTTCCTTCCCCCACACAGCGGGGCACGTTCATTCCCCGGCGAAACCCGGCGTTCAGGATGGCCCGGATGCCTTCGTAGTTGCTCCCGGCCTTGCGGCCGAATATTGTGTCGATCTCGTCTAAGAGCAGAGTAACTCGGCGGGCTTCGATGTTGCGGAACAGCACGGCCTCGCTGGGCCTCACCGTCAGCCAGGGCCGGGCCACCAGCTTATCGAGCACCTCCAGGACCCTGCTCTTACCCGAGCGCTTCTCCGGACTCAGGAACGCCAGGTAGGGCGTGGTATCGAACTGCTCCACAATCCAGGTGTGGGCCGTCCACAAGACGGTGGCCGTGCGCTGCTCAGGTAAAGAAAGGAGCACATATCTAGCGATGTATTCCTCCACCAGGGTGAGTAACTCGGCTAAGCGGTGCTCTCGCTTTCGTTCCTGCGCCAAACGACGCACTATGTCGGCGTGTTGCGGGCCACGGGTCGCAACCGAGACGGTGGGCAGGCTGAAGAGATACCCGCGGCCGCCGAGGGCCTCCACCAGTTCGTCGCCCTGCAGCCGATCGGCAATGGTGATCGGGTCCGGCTCCAGGCCTTCGGCAACGGCCGCTTCGATCTCTTGGAATATCCGTCGATGGGCCGGACGATAGAAGTCTTCCGCTCCCACCCGCTCACGGATCTTCGTCCAATACTTCGGCGCCATCATCGCGGCCCCCAGTACGGATTGCTCCGCGTCGTCATCGAAACGGACAATGTTGGTGCCTGCGGTCTCGGTCATCACCCACCTACCTCGTCGGGCGTCGGAAACGGCGCGTTGAGTAGGGGTTTCTTGCCGATTCCGGCGCGTCTGGGGTTCCGTCCCATGCGGTATTCCCACAGTGGGCAGTCGGTCAGGTGACACTCGCGCACTTCCTTGCGCTGCCCGGCGCAACAATCTAAACAATTCGCCCGAATCGCTTTGAGAGGAGTGAGGGATGGCTTGTTTCGGCCGGGTTCCTCATCTATGCTGGACGCAGCGAGTCCGGGGACGCTTTCCAAAGGAGTGGGCACGGCTTGCTTAGGCGCCTCAGTTGCCGCTGGGGCGCTCATTCGTTGGCGAGCCATTATTTCACCCGCCCTTCGTCGAAGAGTATGTTCTCCAGCGCCCGGCGCGGCACACGATCCAAGCGGCCCACCTTGATACGCTTGAGCCTACCGGCCGCGATCATGCGCCGTACCGTGATGACGCTACATCCCAGCCACGCGGCCGCCTGCTTCACGTCTATCAGGTCGGGCAGGTCCTCCAGGCGGGCGCTCACCGTTTCACCGGCCTAAGCACGGCGGCAACGGACTCGCCGCGTATTCGCAGTCCACGGGCGCCGACGCGGTCGGCTTTGAGTCGCCCGTCGCTCACCATCCGGTACACGGTCTGACGGTCGATCTTGAGCTTTTCGGCCACTTCTTTTGGGGTGAAGTACTCGCCCACTGGTCACCTCCGATCATATGTCCGCTTGCATTCGGCGTAGACTAGGTCTATCATGTGGCTGTACGTGTCCAGCATAGCACAACCAGTCGCCTCAGTACAGGGAGGGTGTCAATGACGACAACATCGATGGAGGCGGGGAAGTGGTGGCGATTCAGCGACTACTTAATCCGCGACGGACTAATCCTGCCGTCACCTGGGGCCACCTTGGAATCCTACGACCCATGGGAGGGTTACGCGGCGGCTCAGCGGCGCGGGGCCACGGCAGAGACACCCTATCAATCACTGGTGCGGCTGGTGGCAGAGGTCGACTTCCAGGTTGGTGGGCGCCTGCGGCCTGAAGGCAGGGCGGCGATTCTCGCGTGGTGTCGGCAGTACGGGCTGCTCGGGCTCTTGCCCCATTACTACGATCTGCTCCCGGCCGGGGTCGATTTGGTCGACGACCGGCGTTTTTACTGGTCGTATGTCTGGGATGCGGGAGAGTGGGAGAAGGTGACGGACTCTGAGATGCCGTGGATGTACCGGTCCACGGAATGGGCACCTCTTGGCAACCGTGTTTCTGTTGCCAAAGAAGAAGACCTGCTCCGCTTCTTCCCCCGCCTCCCCCACGCCGCAGGAAACGAGCTCGATTTGCCCGAACCCTTGTCTCACGAGTTTTGGGAGCAGTACGGAGAACCGGTTCACCAGTTTATGGAGGAGGCTTATGCTCTCAATGGTGCGCTGGAGAGCCTCGCTACCATCCCCAAGAACATTGGGCGGGAGACGATTTGGCACGACGCGGATGGGCGACGTTGGATTGACTTCTCATGCACGGACTTCGTGCTCGGGCTGGATACCCTCAACAGACTGACTTCCACCGTGGTTCCTATTCTCAAAGTCGTCACGGTAGGTGCCAAGGCCACGCTGGCTGAGAGATGGGTGTTCCGGTCGCTCTTGGCCAGTCTGGGCATGATGGCCCACCAAGACCTGCTTTCTGGCGACCGCATGTACCTGTGCGCGAATTGCGGCACACCGTTTCCTTCCACCAGCCCTAACGCCAGCTACTGTTCGCTGAAGTGCCGGAACACAGCGCAAAAGCGGCGCTGGCGTGAGCGGAAGAAGGCGGCCAAGGAGGCCAAAACATGAGCATCCGTAAACGGGGCGAGAATTATTGGGAGATCTGCATCAGCGAAGGTACTGATCCGAAGACCGGAAGGCAACTACGCACCTACCACAGTTTCCGCGGCACGGAGCGGGAGGCCCGGGCCGAACATACCCGCCTACAGTACGCCCGCGATAGCGGTATGAGTGTGAAACCCTCGCGGCTCACTCTAGGCGACTACCTCGACTCTTGGCTTAATGACTACGCGCGACTGAATGTCACCCCCCGGACCCTGCAGGGCTATAAGGACATGGTGCGGCTGCATATCACCCTGCAGTTGGGGAGCATCCCCCTGCAGAAGCTCCGACCACTTCATCTGCAGCGGTACTATGCGGACCGGTTGGACAACGGGCGGAAGCGCCCGAAGGTGACGGTCACGAAGAACCCGGACGGCACCGAAAGCGAAGAGGTCAACAGGGGTCTTTCGCCTCAGACCGTCCTACATCATCACCGCGTCATCAGCGAGGCGCTGCGAACCGCGGTCAAGTGGGGATTGCTGACGATAAACCCGGCCGATGCAGTCATGCCGCCCAAGCCGACCAGGCGAGAGCCCAAGGTGCTGACGGAAGCGCAGACGGAAACCCTGCTTGCGGCGGTCAAGGGCACTAGGTTGTACCTGCCGGTGGTGCTGGCGGTAGGGTCCGGCCTTCGCCGGGGAGAATTGCTCGCGCTTCGGTGGTCGGACTGCGACCTGGAGACGGGCAAGATCACTGTCATGCGGACGCTATCGGAAGGGCGAGAGTTCGGGCTGGCCTTCAAAGAGCCGAAGAGTCGGACCAGTCGACGGGTAGTCACCCTGCCGAGCTTCGCCCTGGAGGCGCTCAAAGAACACAAGAAGGCGCAGGCGGCCCACCGGCTGGAGGTAGGGCCGGGCTACAAAGACCAGGGCCTCGTGCTACCGGCCGAAGACGGCAGCCCGTGGGCACCGAACCTTCTGAGTGGAGCCTTCGCGGCCATGATCCGCAGGCTGGACCTCCCCCGTGTGCGCTTACATGACCTCCGGCACGGTCATATCACCCACCTGCTGCTTCGAGGCGTACCGCTCAAGGTGGCGAGTGCTCGGGCCGGTCATTCGGGCATCGCCATAACGGCCGATCTGTATGGGCACCTGCTACCGGGCGCCGATGAGGACGCCGCCGCGAAGCTAAACGACGCCTACCAGTCCGGCCCGCAGGATGCGGCAGCGTGCGGCAGTTGAAGAGACGTGCGGCAACCGTGCGGCAGTTGAAGAGACGTGCGGCAACCGTGCGGCAGTTGAGCGGAAAACCGGCGGGCACGCGCGGACATTACCCAGCCTTTCAGATGTAAAACTCCTGCAAAAGGCGGAGAGGGGGGGATTCGAACCCCCGGGACCGCTTGCGCGGCCCAACGGTTTTCGAGACCGCCGCATTCAACCGCTCTGCCACCTCTCCGAGCGACGCCTGTGACCTCAACTTACCCGGACGTGGCGGGCGCCGAGGAGTCACGTGCAGCGCATGAGGGATTGTAGCCGATGCGGAGCGCCGGGAGCAGAGCGAGAGGCTGTTCTCCCGCCCTGGGGGTCTAAGGTTGGATTCATCCAAAGGCAGTGGGAGCTACAGTGCGCGTACGGAGGTAGTGTGCTGACTTGTGTGCAAAAGCTCTTGGGAGAAGGACAAGAGAGAAGGTCATGGTATGCACGTGATGCCAAATCACCCCTACGTG
>JAXGNF010000114.1:0-5022 GCA_040768135.1 Thermoleophilia bacterium
CATCACGCCGATGATCTGGTTGTCGGCGTTGCGCAGGGGCACCGTGACCATGCTCTCCGTGGGGAGATCGATCCGCTCCCCCACCGCCCGGTAGTGCTCGGGATCTGACTGGACATCGTCGCTGATCTCGAGCTCGCCGGTGCGGAACACCCGTCCCGCGATCCCCTGATCCGGCTTCATGCGCCATCCCAGCAGCTCGCTGGACTTGGGGCCCACGACGTACTCGAATACAAGCTCATCGCTGTCTCGGTCATGCAGGATGACAGACCCGCCCTGGCAGCCGACGACCGAGAGGCACGCGTCGAGGCATTCCTTGATAAGCTCGTGGAGATCCGTGCTCGAGTAGACCGCCGTGGTGACCGTGCGCACCGCCTCGAGCTGGCGCTCCCGCAATGCCAATTCGGCGGCGATCTCCTCGTAGTTGGGGGTTGTTTGCCCCGGCATGTGGCTCACCCAATCAGAGCAGGGCCGCAGTGGACCGAATCCCTCGGCCTCCAGCAGTGTCCATACTGATAGACTCGATATTCCACGCCGACAAACACCGCACCTTTCGCGCAGGCGCAAGGGAACGGTGTGGCAGGCGTAGAATGTAGCATGGACAGCCTCCTACGGGATGAGAAGGGAGACGAGGCCGATGTTGGGCCGCGCTCACGTTCTGATGGCATTGGTGCTCCTGGTCATGGTGGCGGCGATCCCCGCCTTCGCGGTCGAGGAGCTATACAGCGCTTCGGCTCCGCTCGCCGGCCAGCCAACGACTGGTTTCGGCGGCTGGGGCAGTGGCGAGGTTGAGCAGCAGGGCTCCTCGATCACGATCAAGACGAGTGGCTACTACGAAGGCGGTCGCATCGACCTGGCCGGCGTGACCGTTGAGGGCGCGGCGGGCGACCCTCGCAATGCCTACCTCCTGCTCGATGTGGAGGTCACCCCCGACCTCACCGTCGGCTTCGGCGGCGTAGCCGGCGGCGGCCCGATGATGGGCGGCGGGAGCATGATGGGCGGCCCCATGGGCGGTGGCATGATGGGCAGCGGTGGCATGATGGGTGGTCCCATGGGCGGCGGCATGATGGGCAGCGGTGGCATGATGGGCGGCCCCATGGGCTCCGGCGGCCCGGGCGGCATGATGGGCGGTCCTATGGGCTCCGGCGGCCCGGGCGGCATGATGGGTGGTCCCATGGGCTCCGGCGGCCCGGGCGGCATGATGGGCGGCCCCATGGGCTCCGGCGGCCCCGGTGGCATGATGGGCGGCCCCATGGGGATGGGGTCCTTCGGCCAGCAGTACGAGGCGCCTGAGGTCCTGAACGCCCTGCGTGTGGTCCTGGTCACCGACCAGGGCGAGTATGCCCTTGAGGGGCTCCCGGCGAGTGGTACTCCCTCGGCCGACGGCCGTTGGAGTGTCATCCAGGTTCCCTTCTCCCAACTGGCGCTGTCCGGCGGCATGCCGGCAGGCGAGATCAAGCAGATCCGCATCTTCGGCAACGCCAAGGGCCAGATCAAGCTCGGCGGCATCAGGATCTTCGAAGAGGATCCCGTCGACGTGGTGACCCCCGTCGCGCCCGAGGACGTCACCCACACCTTCGGCGAGAGCTTCGATCTGCAGGCCAGCGTCGATGACCCGACCAAGCAGTACCGGCTCTACTGGGACTTCGATGCGTCAGATGGCGTTACGTTCGATGCTGGCGAGACGGGCGAGACCGTGGAGGACGCCAACTTCTACTTCCCGCAGCCGGGCAGCTATGTCGTCAGTGTTGTCGCTGTGCCCGTGGGTGGGCGCGCGCTGCCTAGGGTGTCCACCTTCACGGTCACGATCACCTACCCCGCCAACTACGGCCAGGGCATGATGGGCGGCCCCATGGGCGGCGGGATGATGGGCGGTCCTATGGGCAGTGGCATGATGGGTGGTCCCATGGGCGGTGGGATGATGGGCGGCCCCATGGGTAGCGGCATGATGGGCAGCACCAGGTAGCTTCCGGGCCACCCAGTCCGAGACGTAACGAAGAGGGGCGGGCTTACAGGTCCGCCCCTCTTGGCCGTCTCGGGATCGACCGCGGTGACTCAGCCGTCCAGGCCGCAGGCCGGCTCCGGGTTCTCCAGTTGCTCAACCAGCGCATTCAGGAACTGAGCGCCGTCGGCGCCGTCGATCGCTCGGTGGTCGACGGTGAGGGTCAGGGCCATGGTGTTCCGTACGGCGAGCTCTCCGTCTACCACGAAGGGCCGAGGCGCAAGGGCCCCGATCGCTAGGATCGCCGTCTGGGGCTGACCGATGATGGCGTTGAAGGCCGAGACCCGGCCGGGACCGATGTTGGAGACGCTGAAGGTTCCCCCCTGCTGGAGGCTCGCGCGAAGGCGACCCGCTCGCGCCAGGGCGACCATCTCGCGGGTCTCCTCTGATACCTCGAGCAGGCTCTTCTTGTCGGTCGCTCTCACCACCGGAACGAGGACCCCCCGCTCGGTGGCTACCGCGAAGCCCACGTTGACCTCTTTGTAGAGGCGGATCCTCCCCTCCACGAAGCCTGCGTTGACGACAGCGTACTGCGGCAGGACCGCCGCGCAGCACTTCAGGATAACGTCATTGACCGAGGGGGGAGTCTCCCACTCGATCTTGAGGCGGCCGCGCAGGGCTACGATCGCCTCCGCGTCGACCTCCGCGTGCATGTGGAAGACGGGAACCTCCGTATGGCTTCCCACAACCCGGTCCGCGATCGCTTTGCGGACTGGACTCAGCTCAAGCTCCTCGTACTCCGGTTCGTAGTTACGGCCAGCAGCCAAGGGGTCACACACCCTTCATCTCGAAGTAGTCAGGCACAACCTTCCGACACTCACGCAGGACCCGTCCCAACCAGGCGATGGCATCCATACAACCCTGGAGCAACTCCGCGCCATCCCGATCCAAGAGGTCGAGGCCGGAGACCTCGCAGAGCGTGGCGAGGGGACCCTGGGCGGCTACCTGCCGCAGTAGCTGCGCATCCTCCTCGAAGGCGCTGCCCCTCTCGTCCACCGCGTCGAACCGCAGCGCGCAGGCAACGGCGAACTCGGTCCCATAGCGCGCGCCACCGTAGCGTTGTTCGAGGCGCAACGCTCCAATGAGCCTGTCCTCTGCCGACAGCTTCCGCCGCAGATCGCGGCCCACGCGGAAGATGGTATCTCCGAGGGCGACGTTGGCGAAGCGCCGGAGAAGGTCCTCGATGTGGTCCCCGATGGACTGCTGGGTGAACTCACCCGGGTAGGCTTTGCAGAGCGCCCTCCCCGACTCCCACATCGCTCGCCGGCCAGCCTCGACGATATCCTCGTCCCGCATGATCTGCCACATGTGGACCGCCTTCGGCGACTGGAGGTGGCCGATGTAGGCGCAGGCGGCATGGCCGAGATTGTGGATAAACAGCTTGCGATCGACGTAGGCGGCCATGTTGTCCTTCGGATCGAGCCCCGGGACCGCGGGCACTCCGGTCTTGAAGCCCCGCCGGTCGCAGATCAGCGTGTTGTAGGCCTCCGCATAGACACGCAGCGGGTCCCGCCGTCGGTCCTCCTCGGTGATCAGCGGGACCATCTTCCCGATGCTCGTCTCCACGAACCCCACGGTGTCCTCGAGGGGAAAGCCGTCCGGGAGCGACTCCTTGAGCCCCTGACGGGCATGCTCGGCCGCATCCCGCAGGTTCTCGCATAGGATGATATCGATGGGGCCCCCGTTGCGCTCGTGACGCTTGACGAGCCCCTCCGCGATAGTGGGGTACACCTTCGGGAGGGCGCGAGGGCCGACAGCGGTGCCGATGATCGACGCCTGGGCGATCTCGTCGACGATGCGCTCGCGGGCCGAGGTATGAAGCCCCCGCACGCCCTGAACGTGGATCTCCTGGGGATCGGTGTCTCGGACCTCGACCACGTAACTGCCGGTGATGTTGAGTTCGGCGATAAGCTCGGCATCCACATCGACGAAGCAGACCTCGTAGCCCGCTTGGGCGAAGAGCTGCCCGATGAAGCTCCTCCCGATGTTGCCCGCGCCGAACTGCACCAAGGTCATGATGACACCCACAGACATGAGGCGGCCCGTTCAGATCTGACGGTCCGCCCCTGGGATCCAAGTCAATATGCGCCGGAGTCTAGCTGGACTCCTGTCCGATGCGCGTGCGCGGTTACAGGATCGTGAGGTCCAGGTCGAGCGTGGTCGTCTGGCCAGAGGTGATGGTGACGGAGTGCTCTACGCTGTCGCCGAAGTTCACGAGGGTGGCCTTGACGGAGTAGACGCCCGGCTCCAAATCGGTAATGGCGTACTCCCCGGCCGAGTTGGTGGTGCCGGTGGCAACCAGGTTCGTGCCCTGGGTCACTCGGACCACTGCAGCCTGGGCCGGCGTGCTGCTGGGCAGCCGCACGACTCCGGTCAGGGTGCCGCCAGCGGGCGGCAGGAAGAAGTTCCGGACCACAGTGCCCCCGCCCTGGACCTTTACGGGATAGGGGCCGTCGCTACCGAGTTCAGTGGAGAGCGCGGCTGGCGGAGCAGCGGCGACGTCGTAGGTACCGGGAGGAATGTTCGTAACCTTGTACTTACCATTACTGTTGCTGGGCACACGGGCATACTGGGTGCCCTCGCTGGAGACGGTGACCCAGGCGCCTACCACAGGCTCTTGCGCGCCATCGAAGACCGTGCCCTCTATCGTGCCCTGCGTCACGGCAGTGGTGCACCCTATCAGCATGCCGGATGCTAGCAGAATGGCCGATGCTATCGCTGTGGCAGTACGCATCTGGTCACACACTCCCTTTGGCTCGTGAGCCCGTCGCTCGCGCCGACTAGGCCCTAGGCACATTATACCGGTTCACAGAGGAACGGCAGCCAGGCAGGCCGTCCGGCCCCAGCATGCCAGGGGCCGGACGGCAACTCGCACGCTTACGGGAAGATCGAGGGTAGGTAGAAGTTGCGGACGCTCGTGCCGCCGGCCCTGACGTTGACCGGGTAGGGACCATCCGGCATGAGCCCATCGAGGCGACCAGCAGGCGGGAACGCCCTGACGTCATAGGTGCCCGGAACGAGAT
>JAXGNF010000115.1:0-4884 GCA_040768135.1 Thermoleophilia bacterium
CAGCGTAGCGGCAGGCAAGAGATAAGCGAATACAACCAAAGATGGAAGTGAGGACCTATGCCACAAACGAGGCGCGGAGGTGGCCATCTCTATGTCGCTCATGGCGAAGGCGAGCGGGGCTTCGATCCCATCAGCACTTGCCAGACCGTGTCTGATCTGGAGAGACTGCGCAAGGGCTGGGCCAACATCATCTGCCGACAGGCCGGCTACTGCGACTCCAAACCGAGCAGGGTGACCGCGTTGTTCTCCCCAGCAATCTGTGGATACGACACCTTCGCGTCTGCCAGAAAACGAACCGGCCACTCAGAGAACGGCGGCGCATTGGCACTGGACGCCCGGATGAGAACGGAAAGGTCAACATCGCTACCAACGGCCTGCCGGGTTTGGCTGAGGGCCGCGACCCTCGACACCAGGTCTTAGGTCCTTCGACCAGCTCGCTCGCACAGGGAAGTGAACCGACAAAAATGAGCAACCGTGAGGGGATGATGGCTACGGTCTCAGCTACGCCTGCACTCGACAAAGGGGTCTTGTGTGCCCGCGAAGCAGCGCGTCCGCACGTCCCCATATCACTCCCGGAGATACCGCTAAGGCCGGCCGACTCTCCTTCGCCGCTTGTCCGCGCGGCGTCTGCGCCAACCATTCACCACGACTCTAATCAACAACCAGAGCGCGCTGGCCATAGCGGCGTGCAGCACCACTCCGTAAGTGATGCGTTCCGGTCGAGTCAGGCCTTCTCGGCCACTGAGAAACGCGAGACCGATGATCAGCGCTCCGATAAGGAGGGCGTACGCGAGCACATAGAAGCCGCCGACGAGGCGATCCACGAATGCATCGTACCGCGCAGGCCGCACCGCTATCTCGAACTCCCCTTGACCCGCACGGCGCAGAGCGCGGACTGCATGCACCGGAAGCTGGTCGAACAAACGGCCGTAGGCCCTCGTTGCGCGGAGCGAGGCTCTTAGGAGGCGGTCGGGGCTGTACCGCTCGGGTACGAGCCTGCGGGCGAAGGGTTGAGCCGCGTCAACCATGCGAAAGGACGGGTCGATCTGGATGGCGACACCCTCGAGGATCCCCAAAGTGACGAAGAGCATAGTGAGCTCGCTCGAGGCCCGCAACTGATGATCGCGCATGAGCCGCAGGAGATCCCGCATGGTCCGATCCAAACCCAGACCGTCAGAAAGGTAGCGACGATACCGAACAAGGAGAGCGCCGACATCGATCTCCAAGGCCGCCAGATCGACATTCCGTGATACCCCTGTTGCCGCGAGAAGGCCTTCTGTAACACCTGCCGAGTCGTCTTCGGACAAAGCCAGAAACATATCGAATACCGCGTCGCGATTGCGCTCGGAGACGGTGGCCACCCGGCCAAAATCAACGAAACCTAAGCGGCCACCTGGGAGCGCGAACAGGTTCCCGGCGTGCGGGTCCGCATGATAGAAACCCACCTGGAAGATCATCCGGAGGTAGGCCTCCACGCCAATGCGGACCAAATGTTCCCGGTCAACAGCGGCCTCCGCCTCCCCATTGCCGAGATTGGTACAGGGCACACCTTCGAGGAGATCCATAGTGAGAACGCGACTCGTGGTCTGATCCCAGTAAACGCGTGGAAAGACAAGGGAGGGGTCGGCTTCGAAGATGCTCCGAAAACGATCGAGGGAGCGGCCCTCCCGAAGGTAATCGAGCTCCGCGCGCAGGATGGCGGCAAGGCCCTCGGCGATGGTAGCTACGTCGTTTTCTCTTGCCCACCGGACATGTCTGGTCAGCCGGTCGGCCAGGTCCTGCACGATATGAAGATCGACCTCCATGGCTTCGGTCACACCTGGGCGCTGCACCTTGACGGCTACTGGGGTGCCATCAAGCAACGTCGCCCGATAGACTTGACCGATGGAGGCCGCGGCCAACGGCTCTTCGTCGAAGCTCCCGAATACCTCCTCTACGGGCGCGCCGAGTTCGGCTTCGATCCGTGCCCTGATCTCCGGCCAAGGCACGGTAGGCGCTTCATCCTGCAACTTGGCAAGCTCTTGGACCAGAGCCGGGGGAAGCAGATGGCCGCGCGTAACCAGAAGTTGCCCCAGCTTGACGAACATCGGGCCCAAGCGCTCGAGGGCACGACGGACCCGTACGACTTTCGGTAGATCCTTCTCCCTAGTGCCTGCGAACGCCTCACCCGCCATTCCAGCGGGCAGCTCTTCCTCGAGTCCGACACCCCGGAAGAGGCTCAGCAGGCGCTCCTCCCACAACACCGAGGCGATTTCGCGATACCGAGCTCGACGCTGAGCGCTACGGTTGCCTCGCCCCGCTGTCCGATCGTCCGCCATCTAGCCTCCGTCGCCCGACCGACTCCCTGTGATGTACCCAAAATAGGCCTCGATCGAGCCAAGAGCACCCGTCCCACTATACGACCGACGTTCCAGCAATTCAAAGAGTCACCTCGTCGAGAGTGTCGCCGGGGCGCGACAAGCGCACGAATCATCCCGAGCGCCGTGCCCTCTGTCGGCTTCTGTGGGAGACTGGCAAGACGGCGTGCATAGCCATGCGCGCCTCACTGTGACTCTGCCGAGCCTAGAATCGAGGAGCAGACCTGGACTGGAAGACCCTGCTTGTCGTCCATCTGCTGGTAGCGGCGCGACTCCTGCTACCCCTGCTCATTCCTCGCCATCCCTTGTGGGGCATCCTCGCCTGCATGATCCTGGACTCGGCAGATGAGAGCATTTTGGAGGCATTCGGAGTCATATTTCCGCATTACCAGAGTTATGACAAGGCGCTCGATATCTACTATCTTGCCGTCGCGTACCTGGCTACTATGCGGAACTGGGGCAATCTGGCGGCCTTCCAAGTGGGCAGGGTTCTTTTTTACCTGCGTCTCGCCGGCGTGCTGGCGTTTGAATTGACCGGAGTCCGGTGGCTCCTGTTCGCGTTCCCCAACGCCTTTGAACCTTTCTTTGTTTACTACGAGATCGTACGACGTCGCGGAAATCCTTTGCTCCTGACGCGTAACGCGATCATGGTAGTCGTAGCCGTTATCTGGTTCGTGTTGAAACTGCCACACGAATGGTGGATCCACATTGCGAAGCTCGACGCCACCGACTTCATCAAGACCCACATACTGCGGGCGTCTCCGGGCACCCCGCTCTGGCGGGCGATCATCGAAGCTCCTGCAGTAACCGGGTCGCTTATCCTGATTGCGGCGCTCCTAGCGTTGGCCCTGTGGGGGTTTGTGCAGGCTCGCAAGCGCCGGGTGGCCCAAACCCGAACTGCGACGGAGAACTCTAAGAGCCTCTTCGCTCATTGGCGTCCGCCGGCAGGCAATGTCTCCATGGTTGGGGACTCCCTCGACCGTACGCGGCGCGGCGTACAAGCGGCCGTGCTTCGCCATCAGGCGGCGTTTGGGGTGCGACCAGGGGTCCTCGCCGAAAAAGCTGTGCTGGTCGGCGTTGTGTCGGTGATATTCGGCCAGATCCTATCCAGACTACAAGGGAACAGCATTCGAACCGCCCTCTTCGTCGCGCTGGCAGTCGTGGCCTCCGATTTCTTGCTCCGCTGGGTGCTCAGACGCTTCGTTATCTTGGCCACCACGTGGATGACGATATCAGCAATGGCTCTCCTTAACTTCTTCTTCGTCCTCTTGTTCCAGTTCATCCTCCCAGTCTCTTCTCGGCGCGATCTGGCATCGGCTCTGATCTTCGCCTGCCTCATCACCCTATTCGTCGCCCTCTACGATCACTACCGCCCGATCCACGATCTCCGCAAAGTGGAGGCTCAGAATGGCAATAGCCCTCCCCGTGCACCTGAAGGTCCCACCGACCGCACAGCTGGGACGGTGCCCGCAGGCATATGACCCCAGACAGGACGGGACCGGCGCAGCTGCGGAAACGAACTGCACAAATCCACTGTTGACAGCTCTCTCTTATATCGTGTAGACCGAGAACCGGTTCTCGGACGTCTAATGAGCAGAAAGGGCGGACGGGACGGCGTGACGATGTTCCTGCGAGGCACATGGACGACTTTGGCGAGAAGCGACAGGCCAGTACGCCGGATACCAGTGGCGCCATCGAGGGGTTTGGAGGCTTCGGAACCTTCGGGGGACGCAACAGGTTCGAGGACTTCGTCCGTCTGCACTTCTACGCGCTGGAAAGGAGCCTGTCCGTGATCACGCTCGACGCGGGTTCGGCCGCAGACGCAGCGCAGGAAGCCTTCCTGCGTCTCTATCTCCGCTGGGATGAGGTGACCAAGCTCGACGACCCCGTGGCCTGGCTTTACCGGGTGGGCATCAACCGCTGTTACGACTACCGGCGCGGGCTCAGGCGCGCTGCGAGGCTCCTCGACCGGCTGACGGCGGCTACACCACGTGAGTCCGCGGAGCCGTGGACTCCGGACACCGACTTCCTTTCGCTGGTCAAGCGTCTTTCAAAGCAGCAGCGCATCGCCGCCGTCCTCTTCTATCAGGCAGACCTATCCGTGGAGGAGATAGCGCGGGTCATGCACATATCGGAGAGCGCGGTGAAAACTCATCTCCAGAGGGCCAGAGAGGCACTTCGCCCGCTGGTGGAGGCAGATTGATGGACACGCAGGAAATCGAGAAGATCGACGCCAAACTGCGGGAGGTGTTCCGGCGGAATGCGCCCCCCTCCGACGAGCGCCGCCTAGCGGTCGCCCTCCAACCGGACGCACTTGGGAAGTCGGCCTACCATCCGGGGCGGACATCGCAGCGGCAGCGTCCACGCTGGACCGTTCGCACCGCAGTAATCGTGGCGGCCGTGCTTGTTCTGGCCGTCGGTGTCGGGATGGGCGTGTGGAAGATCGTGGGCATGATGGGCCAAGGCGACTCGATCATCATGATCACCGACACGCCGATGTCGCCTACGACCGGCGCCTCTGCCGTCT
>JAXGNF010000116.1:0-4822 GCA_040768135.1 Thermoleophilia bacterium
ACGTGAATTGGATCAACAATTGACTGAAAGCGCTGCGGCCGAAATGAAGTCGGATGGGGAGGACCGGCCTCGGCAGGAGCGAGCCGGAGCAGAGCCTCCCGCCTATCTCACTATCGCAACCACTTTGGCCGACCGAGTGACCTCGGGCGTGTACCCTGCGGGTGGCCGCCTGCCGTCTGGGGCTGAGTTGTGCCGAGAATTCGGGGTTAGTCCTATGACCATGCGGAGGGCGATCTCGCGCTTGGAGGACCAAGGCCTTGTCTTTGGGGTCAAAGGCAAAGGCACGTTCGCACGTTCGCCCGACTTGAGCGATTCGGTGTTCAGGCTGGACTCCCTTGCCGGAGAGTGGCTGAACGCATCCGCCAACATCAGACTGCTATCGGCTTCGATGACACGCGCCGACGAGAAAGTAGCTGCCATGCTGGCAGTCGCCCCGGGCGAGCGGGTCATCTATCTGCGGCGCCTGGTCCTATACGATGGCGACCCGGCCATGTATCACAAAGAGTACATCACGTACGACCCCCGGCGCCCCTTGGTGGAGTCACAACTCCAGTTGACCTCTCTCCACGCTTTTCTCGACTCCGGTGGAGCCCAGAGATTCCCACGCGGTGAGCTTACACTGACGGCGGTCAATCTTGATGAGGAGTCGGCGCGCGCCCTGGGCCAGCCCGTCGGGGCTCTCGCCTTATGTCTGGAACACATCTTCCAAGAGCGCGATCGCACTCCAGTTAGTTGGGGCTGGTTCCTGCTACGCGCGGAACTGTTTCGATTGCGAGCACTACTGGGCCCTGAACAGCGCTGAGGAGGTTTCGACCTTTGCCAAGCCTTGATCTTCTACGTACGGCCCTGATCGAACTGGACGAAGAACGGACGCTCGATCTCACCCGCGAGCTTCTGGAGCACGATGAAGTCACCTCCATTTCCATCCTCCACACCTGTCAACAGGCCATGACGGTCGTGGGCGAGCGCTACGAGAGGCAAGAGTACTACATCTCCGGGCTCATCATGGCAGGTGAACTCTTCAAGGAGATCCTCGAGTTGATCCGGCCAGTCGACGAACACCACCTCCAAGGCGAGGTCGTCGGCACGATCGTGTTGGGGACTGTAGCTACCGATATTCACGATATAGGCAAAAACCTCTTTGGGACAGCCTTGAGAGGGCACGGTTTCAAGGTCATCGATCTCGGAGTCGATGTGTCTGCCGAGGACTTTCTGGCCGAAACAAGGCAATCCCGGCCTGATGTGGTCTGTCTTTCTGGGCTCATCATGTCGGCATTCGATAATATGAAAAAAGTCGTGACCCTCATCCGAACCGACGAAGCCGCCCTCGGATATCGTCCTCCGATCGTTCTGGGCGGAGCGATCATCGATGGACGCGTCTGTGAGTACGCAGGAGCCGACTCATGGAGCACCGACGCCATGGAGGGGGTACGCATCTGCCAGGACTTGGTCGCCCGGCCCTCCGGGAACCCTCTCCCACCTGACGAGCGTCACAGCTGACGTCGAGACAACGCGCAGAGGCCGGTTGTCCAAATGCTGTGGGTCCCTGTGCCCGTCAGAAGGGAGACTATAGATGGTAGGTCGTCAGTTCAGCAGGCGGACGATCGCACTCTCCGCGCTACTGGTGGGAGCCGTGACCCTAGGCATGCTTTTGGTTGGGTGCGGTGATAACAATCAGACACAGAAGATCAACGGCCAGGCACAAGAGATGACACAAAACACCGGCGGACCTGCCCCGCTCATCAACACGATCGTAGTCTCCGGAACTGGTAGGGTAAAAGCCGTCCCTGACGAGGCGACCATCCAGGTCGGCGTCCAAAACGAAGGAGCCACAGCAGCAGAGGCCCTCGACGCCAACTCCAAAGACACCCAGAAAGTCCTCGACCGCCTCAAGGCTGAAGGGATCGCCGACAAAGACGTCGCGACGTCAGGCGTCGTCGTATATCCCAACACATACTACGATCCGCAGTCCGGTAAGGAGAAAACTACCGGCTACCGCGCCCAGAACACGGTGGTTGTGACATTCCACGACCTCGGGATCATTGGCGACATCTACGCGGTCGTCACAGAAGCGGGAGCCGACAGCATATACGGCCCTAACTGGCAGCTAAGCGAGAACAACGCCGCCGTCACGGCCGCGCTGGCCAAGGCCATCGCCAACGCCCGCATGAAAGCGGAGGCCATTGCGGCTGATCAGGGCGTTCGGCTTGGCGAAGCAGTGATAATCAGTGAAAGCTCCGCCTCGAACATCTACCCTCTTTACCTGGAAAAGGCCTACGGAGTAGCCGACGGCGCGGGCACCGTGCCGCCGATCATCCCGCAGGATATCGAGGTCTCAGCCGACGTGACGGTGACCTACCGGATGTCGCGCTGACTGACGGGCAGCATCAAAAAAACGGTGATACGAAGCCCGCGGCGCCCCCAAGGGCTCCGCGGGCTTCGACTTCCTTGCCGCGAGGTTGCCGTCACTAGAGGAGTGCATAGCTCCCTTCGAAAACCAGCCGTGCTAACGCCACCAGTTCCAGGGCCACCAACTCGATTTTTCGGTCGTCGTGGTAGCCCCTGTGGTAGTCGTCACGACACTGACGGTGGTCGTAGTAGTGGTGCTGCTGGTGGTGGTCGTAGGGGGGGCCACGGCGACCATGATTTCTACGGTATCGCCCACCCGCACCTCGATTTCAGCTCGGGGATACTGATCGTAGACTTCGCCCGGGATATGGCCGGCAGTCTCCTGTTTGATCACAATCACCTCTAACCCCGCTGAGCGGAGGGTGTCGATGGCCCGTTGTTGGGTCAGCCCCTTGACATCGGGCACCAGCACTGGTGCCGGACCGGCTGAAATCCAGACATAAACCACACTGTCCTTGGACCCGGAGGTTCCCGGAGTGGGCTGCTGCCTCACTATCTTTCCTTGAGCCTGTTCCGACGAATGTTCGGGCGCTCCGCCCTGTCTGACCTTAAGGCCGGCAATCTCCGCCTCCACCTCTGCCTCAGCGAGCGCCCGTCCAACCAGGCTAGGCACCACAATGGCATCCGCCCCGAAGAGGGCCACTGCACCATATGCCGCGCCCGCTAAGACCAAACACAGTACCCCTACCAACGACCAAAGAAGAACCCGGCGCGTTGTCCGAGGGGACGCCCACCCTTCCCCCCATCCTTTCGACGTGGTGGGCACAGCCCTCCGGCGCGAACGGATCTGGGTCTTCTCGAGGGCCGATGTCTGCGAACGGAAGAGGTCGGCCGTCTCCGGTGAGCCGCCGTGGACGGCGGCATCCAGGCTCTGGTCAAGATCGCGGAGGGCGGCTAAGAACTCATCGGCAGAAGCCCAGCGGTCAACAGGCGACTTTGCGAGAGCGCGCAGGATCACCCTCTCCAGTTCCGAGGGCAATCCTGGACGAAGTTCACTTGGGGGTACCGGACGTTCACCCACATGCTGAAGGGCGATCGCAACAGGGTTGTCTCCCATAAACGGGGGCCGACCCGTTGCCATCTCGTACATGACCGCACCGACCGAATAGAGGTCGGACGCCGGGGTTGCCGTCTCACCGCGTGCCTGTTCTGGCGATAAGTATTGAGCTGTGCCCATCATAGAGCCTTCGACGGTCATCCCACCGCTGTCGGCCGCGCGGACTATACCAAGATCGGCTACTTTGGCGCGCCCTCGGTCGTCTACCAAGATGTTCTGCGGCTTGATGTCGCGGTGGACGAACCCGGCCGCATGTACAAAAGCCAGCGCGTCGACAACCTGGGAAGTCAAAGAAACGATTGTCTTCGGGGGGAGCGGCCCCTCTTCTCGAATGAGTTCTTTGAGAGACCGTCCCTGCACGTACTCCATCGAGATATAGTAGGTTCCGCCCGCGTCTCCCCAATCGTAGACTTGGACTACGTTCGGGTGATTGAGACGCGCCGCCGCTCCGGCCTCACGTCGAAAGCGCTCGACAGACTCTTGGTCGCTCGCGTGCCGATAAGGCAGTAGCTTGAGGGCGACATCACGGTCCAACCGACAATCGCACGCCAGGTAGACCTCCGCCATCCCCCCACTACCCAGAATCTTCGATATTCGATAGCGGTCGGCGAACAAGCTCTCTGCCAAAATGACTACGCTCCCACCCTCTCCTTGGGCTGCGCGCACGTCGGGGACGGCGGGCAGGGACGAGGATTCTACCTTGCCCGCACCGGTCGGACAACTTGAGGTCGAAGCAGCCGCTCAGACGCCCTGGGCGCTCTTGAAGGCCTCCTCTTTCAACCTTGCCTCCCGTTGGATGAACTTCTCCCGTCCTTCCGCGTAGGAGGGTAGCACCCACTGCATCTCCTTGAGGCTGTTGAGCGTGGTAGTGAACTTGTCCCAGGGGATGGAAATAAGCAGCCAGCCTTCCGGAAACACTTCTTTGGCCTTGGCACCGAAACTCATCCCGGTGACCATGTAGTTGACCTTGCCGGTCAAATATGGATAGACAAACATCCATGAGCAGCCCAGCACCGGGGTCTTCTTCGACTCCCACAACTCACCGGTCGTATAGCTAACCGCTCTCATGATGATCTCCGCCTGAGAGGGAGAGGCCATAAACATCAGAAGGTCAGGTTCGAAGGTGAGGGCATCGATGACTGAGAAGGCCACAAAGTTGACCGTCCCCTTCGGCAACTTCCTGACATCTTGGTAGATCCTCTGATTGGCTCTCGGCTCCTCGAAGATCTCGTAGCCTTCGCCGAGGAGACCTGCCTCCGCAAAGGGGGGTACGTCAACCATACCCAGCGTCATCGTGCCGAAGCAATCCTCGTTCTCCTTCGAAAAATAGAAGGGGGTCCCCCGCTCTTGTGCTTC
>JAXGNF010000117.1:0-4791 GCA_040768135.1 Thermoleophilia bacterium
CAGGGATATATCCTGGCCATAGGTCTGCGCGTAGGTACCGCTGGGTAGCCTCATTGCCTAGACCCTTTCGATCCTCTTCAAGCCGAACAACCCATGAGGCTTGACGATCAGCACAGCCAACATGATGATGAACGGAAAAACGTTAGCCAAACCTCCACCGGAGGGCATCAAGGGATCGAGATAGCCGGCCGCCAGATTCTCCAAGATCCCGATGACAATCCCAGCCAGGACGGCGCCACCGACGGAATCGAGGCCGCCCAAGATGACCACCGCCAGTGCCTTCAGCCCGACCTCCGACAGGCTCGGCGAAACCCCGGATACGCCACCCAAGAGAAAGCCGCCGGCAACGCCGACGACGCAGGCGATCACCCAGACCAGCGCGTAGACCATGGTGGCCCTAATACCCAGGCTACGGGTGACCTGCTCATCCTCGGCCGTGGCCCGCAAGGCCAGTCCGATCTTGGTATAGCGGAAAACGAGTATGAGGACGACCACCACGATCACCGAGACGATCAAGGCAAGCAACGACGACGGCGGAACCGAGACGGCCCCGATTTGCAGACTGAGCACGGGCAGTGCATCATGGTAGGTCTTATAAACGCCCCCCCAGACCATGTTGGCGAGGCCGTCCATCACGCCGGCCAGGGCGACGGTCATCATGACGATCGCGAGAACCGGCTTACCCAGCAACGGCCGGAGAGTAAGGCGCTCGATAACGAGACCCATGACCACCCCTACCGCCACGACGGCGATGACAGCCGTCCAGACAGGCAGGCCCAGAGGCTTCAGGAACGTATAGCCGAAGTACCCGCCCAGCATGACAATCTGTCCCTGCGCGATATTGAACGCCTGCGTGCACTTGAAGATGATCACAAAGCCGATGGCGACAAGGGCGTATGTCATCCCTAGGCCCAATCCGTTGACACAGAGCTGGATGAAGAAGGCCATTAGTCACCCCGCCCAACCGTTGCGATTTCCAGTGCGGTCCTGATCTTGCCGGTGCGGCCGTCCTGGTAAGTGAACTCAGCTTCGACCTCGACGCTGGTATCGTCTCCGCCCAGGCCTTGGATGAGGCCGGGATACCTCTTCCGCAAAAACGCTCTACGGAGCTTGCGGTTGCGGGTGAGCTCACACTCGTCGGGATCGAACTCCTTGTGGAGGTGGACATACCTCTCAATCTGTTGGGTGGCCGGAAGACCCTGATTGACCAGAGTTATCTCCCCTTTGACCAGCTCGTAGATCTCCGGCTTCTGTGACAGGTCGCCGAAGGTCGTGTACGTGACTTTCCGCTTGTCGGCCCAGCGCCCGGTATTGTAGGCGTCGATGATGATTACCGCCGAGACGTACCGGCAGTCTCGCCCCGCGATCACCCAGGCATCTCGGATATACGGACTGTGCTTCAAGCGGCTTTCGATATTTTGGGGAGCAAGTATGTCCCCGCAGGGGAGCGGTATCAGGTCCTCCAGCCGGTCGACGAAGACCAACTCCCGGTCGCCGCCCATGCGACCGCTGTCCCCGGTTCGGACCCAGCCGTCGGCCATCACGCGAGCCATCATCGCAGGATCGTTGTGGTAGCCGAGAAAGACACCGGGATGACGAACAAGGATCTCTCCCCGGTCGTCCACTCTCAGTTCCACGCCAGGGTTCACGGTGCCGACGGTGCCCGGTGACTGGATCTCGTCCGCCGCACCGGTGACAGCTCCCGCCTCGGTGGAACCGTAGATGTTCTTCAAAGGCACCTTGAGTGCGTGGAAGAAGCGCAGTGTGTCCGGGGACAGCATGGACCCAGAGGTGTAGCAGACGCGTGCTTTCGGCAAGCCAAGACTGTCCCGTATATGCCGGAAGACCAAGAGATCCGCAAGGATATCGAGCAAACGCAGATACGGACCCAGTCTACGCTTCTTGTACCTGGCATCCGCCGCTCTCAGACCTATCGGCATCAGCCGTCCGGAGACTGACCTTTTGAAGCGACTTGCGCCCCGTAGCTTGGCCTGGACGCTACCGGCCTGGCTTTCCCATAGTCGAGAGTTATGGAGAACCACGCTGGGAGCGATCTCTCGTATGTCGTCCTGCAGAGTCTCGGAGCTCTCGGCGAAGTTGACCACGCCACCGCAGAGCAGGTGACAGCCGAACGCCAGCAGTTGCTCCATCAGCCAAGCGGGAGGCAAGGCACACACCAGAGTGTCTTTGTGAGTGAGGTGGTCCAGTTTCCGGTACTGCTCTGCACCCGACATGAGGGACCGGTAGCTGTGAAGGGCACCTCGGGGAGCATCCCCGGTCGTTCCCGACGTGTACACGATGGCACATACATCGTCGGCCCTACCCGCTGCGATGCCCTCCTCGAACAATCCGGGGTGGTCCACCTCGTACCTACGCCCATTCTCGAGAACCTCCCGCAGGCCTAGGAATCCCTGATGCCCGTGGTCGCTCAGACCCTTATAGCGCCAGTAGACGACGGTCTTCAGATCCGGTAGCCGCTCATGGATCAGGAACATCTTGTCGACCTGCTCTTGGTCCTCGACCATCGCGAAGTCGGCTCCGGATTCCCGAGCAATATGTTCAATCTCAGCCGCTGAAAGATCGGAGTACAGGCCCACGCTCATACCGCGGTTACACTGTGCGGCCAACTCCGCGAAGTACCATTCCGGGGAGTTGTCGCCCACAATAAGCAGCTTGCTTCCCGGCCTGAAACCCAGACAATACAGGCCGAGAGCCAGATACTTGACGTTGGCGAGGTATTCCTGCCAGCTATACGACTGCCAGATCCCGTAGTGTTTGTAGCGCATCGCCTTGCTGTGAGCGCCGTAGTAAGCGCTGTTGTATTGCAGGACCTTGGGCCACGTATCCAGCGCAGCGACGTCGACGACACTCTCGGGAGTGCTCACGCCAGCCACCTCTTCCGCCGGCGATAGTGCTTCACCTCGCGGTAATTCTTGCGAGAACCGCTCGACGAGATGCCCATGTAGAATTCCTTAACGTCTTCGTTGTCCCTGAGCTTGTCAGCTGGGCCGTCGAGGACGATGCGCCCGTTCTCCATTACGTAGCCGTACTCGGCAATACCCAGCGCCGCTTTGACGTTCTGCTCCACGACCAGCATGGAGACGCCCCGCTCCTGGTTGATCCTCTTAATGATCTCGTAGATCTCCTGCACCGCCATAGGTGCAAGACCGAGAGAGGGTTCGTCCAACAACATCAGGCGTGGATCGGCCATCAATGCCCGACCGATCACCATCATCTGCTGCTCGCCACCCGAGAGATATCCGCTCACCCGCTTCCGGCAGTCCCGGATCTTGGGGAAATAGTCGTAGACCATCTCCAGGTCCCTCTTGACTCCCGCCCGGTCCCTACGCCGGTATGCGCCGACTTCGAGGTTCTCCTCGACCGTGAGGTGCTCCAGCGGGCGCCGACCCTCCAAGACCTGGCTGATGCGCAACTTGGCTATATCCTCCGGACCGAGATGGTCGATCCGCTTGTCGTTCAGCGTGATATCGCCGCCGCGGATTTGTCCCTGTTCAACTCTGAGCAGTCCGGAGATAGACTTGAGCGTGGTGGTCTTCCCTCCTCCGTTGGCTCCGATGAGGGCGACGATCTGCCCATCCTCCACTGCCAGAGAGATGCCGTGCAGTACCTGGATGATACCGAGATACGAGACTTCGATGTTATTGACCTTAAGCATCTCGCACCTACGCTCCCTGACCCAGGTAGGCCTCGATGACATGAGGATCCGACTTGATCTGCGCCGGTGGGCCTTCGGCGATCTTCCTGCCGAAGTTGAGGACGGCGATGCGGTCGACAAGGTCCATGACCACCCCCATGTCGTGCTCCACCATGATGATGCTACGGATACCGTCCCGGAGCACGGGAGTATTCGGATAGCTATCGCCCTGGCCTTCATAAACGTCAAGAATGAAGCGGACGATGTCTTCCTTTTCCTCCAGATTCATGCCTGCCATCGGCTCGTCCAGAAGAAGCACTTTGGGCTCCAAGGCCAAGGCCCGACCTAGTTCCACTCTCTTACGAAGCCCGTAGGGCAAAGCCCCGACCACCTGCTTACGAATAGACTGGATCTCCAGGAAGTCGATGATCTCCTCGACGATCTCACGGTGCTTGATCTCCTCACGCCGGGACCGCCCGTAGTATATAGCGCCGTCCACGAAAGTCTGCTTCATGAAAACGTGCCGAGCCGCCATGATGTTGTCTTGAGTGCTCAGTCCGGTATACAGCTCGATATTCTGGAACGTGCGGGCGATCCCCAATCTGGCGATCTTGTCCGGGCGCTGCCTGGTGATCTTGCGGTCTCCGAAATAAATCTCTCCACTCTGGGGTTTGTAAAAACCGCTGACACAGTTGAGCAGAGCGGTCTTCCCGGCGCCGTTCGGCCCGATGACGGCCAGGATCTCGTCGCTCCGCACATCCAGACTGACATCCGAGAGCGCATTGACCCCGCCAAAACTGAGAGAGACGTCGTCAATCTGGATGACAGCCTTGGACCCAGCCCTGACGCAACTATCACCAACCGCTGGTGCCACCAGTTCCCCTCGCACCTGAACTAAGCTTTCACACGCGCCGAGGCGTCCTACACCCCTATGCATTGCGCCTGACTATACAAAGTGCGTGCTGCAAAAGCAAGACCTATATAGATGAATTGTTCAAGACATGATCAGAGCGCCGGTTGGGGCTCGTTTTCCCGATCACCTGCAGTTCAGTCGGCCTCGCTCGATGGCCTCTGTCCTTCGGCAAGGCGCTGTGCTAGCCGCCGCATATGGCTCTCGTGGGCCTCTGCGCCCCAGT
>JAXGNF010000118.1:0-4254 GCA_040768135.1 Thermoleophilia bacterium
TCCTGCTCCAGGCCGGTCTGGTTGAGGGTCACGGTGATCTTGTGGTCCCAGTTGGGATAGAGGCTGCGGTCTATCGTGATCGAGACCTGACCGTTAACGTCGGTCTGGAAAGGTTCCTCAACCGCCCAAGCACCGCCATCACGGTATTTGTACTTCAGATTGCGGGTCTCGGTCGGATAGTCCGCCGGGTAGTTGGCCAGCGGATCGCCTGCTTCGTCGACCAACGTGATAGTAACGGTGGTTAGACCGAGATCGTCAGCGCTCGCGGGGAGAGCGAACACCAAAGTGAACGCCACAAGCAGTAGAGCGCCCAACCACCATTTGACGAGAAATCTTGATGTCACTGCCCCCTCCTTCGGCCAGGTACCAGGTTCCTCCCAAGCTTGCAGCCGTGTGCCCGAGGCTGCAGCATGTCTCCTGGGAACAGAAAAGCCGAACCACCGTTCCCGGTAGCCCGGCCGCCTTGGGAAGACCGAAGGCCGATGGCTTTGCGTCCCCGCCTCTCGGCGGGTTTGCCCTTGACGGGAGAGGCTCGTTGCTCCCCGCGAAGCACGCTTCTGCCTGCCGGTTCATTCTACAACGAGAACAACAAGAGGGCAAATCTATCGATATTGCGCCTTTTGGGCACAGCGAGGCCCCCTTCTTCCCCAGAAGGGGGCCTCCTGATTCGCCTCAGCCGCTCTCTATCGATGTCCCATCACGTGAACTGCGGCAGCGCAACTGTACGGCGTGCTTGGAGACATCACAGACGTATGACCGCTACGGACAAGTCAGATAGGTGACGCCTCCCGCCGTCACTGTTCCGGACTGTGACGGGCTCTTGAACGTATAGGTACCCGGCATCAATTCCATGCCGTTCGTGAAGGCCCGCCAACTGCCCGCTGCGTACTCCGTGATGCAGGGGCCGATCACCTGCCCGGTCTGGAAGTCGAAGCTCTGGATGCCCGGCCCCGAGGAGACGGGAACCGAGTTCGCGATTTGCGAGGTGTAGTTGTAGGTCATCTCGAACCTATACGACCCCGGGAACAACTGCACATCCTTGTAGCCAGAGCTACTCAGATTGCCCCAGGTATACCAGTAGCTTCCACCCTGTCTGAGAACGGCCTTGCCATCGGTGATGGGCGATCCCGCGTGGTCCTTCAACCAGATGCGCAGGACCTCGGTCTTCCAGGTGTAGTTGGAGGCGATCAGTTGGGCCAGGGTCTGCTCCTGACCGCCCTGATTCACCGCCATCTTGATCTTGGTGTACCCAGGCGTGATCTCGGTGAAGAGGTTTCCGTTGGCATCTGTAACACCGGGGAGCTGGCTGCCCCAGCCGCCCCCGTACGCGGGCGTCGCGACACCGCCGGCCACGCCCTTGCCGGTCTCGTCAATCACCCTGAGTAGGATATAGCCCTTCTCGATCGGCTCGCACCCGCCCACGGTGATCGCCGTCGGCCCAACCCAGCTGTTACCGCTCTGGAACCAGAAGTTGTAAGTGCCAGGCAGCAGATACATGGTGGGTTTCTCAAAGAACCACCAACTGCCCCCCATGTTGGACCTGATGTTGCCGGGGTACGCAAGCGTTACAGGGGTGGTCAGGAAGTCGACTTCATTCGTACCGGCAACAATGGTCGGGAGGAGGGTCTGGGAGTGGTGGTTGTAGCTCATGCGCACTTTGATGTTGCCGGGGAAGGTGTAGAAGCTCACCGTTCCGGAGGGTCCGGTCTTGCCGTGGTGATACCAGAAGCCTCCACCCTGATCCGCCGAGCCGCCCGGTGCCGCCGTGATCAGCTCTCCACCACATTTCTTCAGGTTGACGTTGACCTTGGCCGCCTGGAAGACGGGATTGAGCGTGACGTCCTGCTCTTTGGTGGTCTGGTTGAGGGTCACGGTGATCTTCTTGTCCCACTTGGCCGCATGAGCCGGATCGATGGCATAGGGCCAATGGCCGCCGGCGTCAGTTTTGAACGACACCTCGGACGCCCAGCTGCCCCCATAGCGGTACTTGTACTTCAGATTACGGGTCTCGGCCGGATAGTCCGCCGGGTAGTTGGCGAGGGGATTGCCCGCTTCATCGACCAAGGTTAGGACTCCGCCGACATATGCACAACCGCTGAAAGTCAGGTCAGTGGTATAGCCTGGATCGCTCCCGAAGGGCCGGAAATGGAATCTGATGGTCCCAGGCATCATCTCCATAGAGGGCTTGGCGAACCACGCGGAGTCGCCCACCGGCCCCCCGTACGATATCTGCCCCGGCCAATTCAGAGTCACATTGGTGGTCTTCCAAGTGAGTACGGAGACGGAGTTCGAGATCACCTCGCCGTACTTCCACTGAGCGGTGCCCTTATAACTCATCTCGAAGTCGTAGGTCCCCGGGAACATCTCCGCCGAGGTCGTCCCATCAGCTGCAGTCGAGTTGGGGGCAGGGAAGAAGTACGTGGGACCGTTCTTGAAACGCGCCGCGCCGCCGCTCAGCGGCGTGCCGTCGCATTTGGTCAGCTTCAGGGTGACCTTGTTGGTCTGAAAGTTGAAGTACGGATCCTTCGAGATGTCCTGAGTCAGCTTCCCGCTCGTGGTGTTGTTGTAGGTGGTCCACACCGACACATCGGTCGTACCCGCCGGGAAATCGTGATAAAGACACCCGCCCTCGGTTCCCTGACCGAAGTAGGCGGTGGAACCACTTCCAATCTGATAGTAGCTGGTACCCGGCGTCAGCTGGTTGTTCTCGCTATCAACGAGGGAGACATAGACCCGCACGGGCGCCAGGACCCCTGTGACGGTGATGTTCTTGAAGGCCACACTGTGCGTGGCCCCATCGCCGTACAAGCCGTAGAAGACCTGCATCTTGGTCATGTCGCCCGTGAAGGTCATTCCGGCCGGCGTCAACTCGATGGTTCCCCAGTCGCCGTCGGTCTCGAAGCCCTGATCCAGCCCGTTGATCGTCATATACGCTGTGCCGGTCGTGGCGCTGGTGGCGTGGAGCGTTATGCCGATGCTGTACAGACCACCTGTATTAGCGGTCTCGGGGTTCTGGTAGGGATCCACTCCGTCCCGATCCCACCAGAAGCGATGGTTGTTGCCCGAAGTCGGAGGCGCGGAGGGCAGGTCGTATGCCCCCTCTCCCATGCCGCCCGCTTTCTGGAGGATCAACTTGTCATCCATGTCCAGGGAGGGGCTTCCCGCGGGATCGGGGGCGAAGGTGCCGGGCGTCCAGTCGTAGTCGGTTGCCAGCCACACGCCGGCTCCCTCGCCCATCCAAGTGGGGTTGAAGTCAGGGTACCCGACCGCTCGTATACCTAGTTCGGCCCAGGCATGGGCACCCGCTGCATCCACAAGCCCGTTGCCGTCGTAGGTGAACGATATGGTCATATCACCCTTGGTCAGGTCCCATACGTCTGCGAAATGCCCGGAGTCAATGGTTCCATTGGACGACAAGTTGACGTCGCCATAGTTGGTGGTGGCCGCCAAGGCCGCCCCGGAGGGCACCAGCATGAAGCCCAAGATCAAGACAAGGGCCAGCCACCATTTGCCTGTCAGTCTCCATCTCATGTGATGTTCCTCCCCTAACTTGCCCTGGTCGTTGCGGACCCATACAGCAAAAAGACGATGGTTCTGCCTCCTCCCCCCTAGAAACAAAAAGCCGAGCCACCGTTCCCGGCAGCCCGGCCGCCCTGGCAATACCGAAGGCCGATGGCTTTGCGTCCCCGTCTTTCGGCGGGTTTGCCCTTATCGGGAGAAGCCCCTGCCCACTGCAGAGGATCCATATTATCCCTACGCCATATCCGGTCTCTCCCCCACCCCCTTCGGCAGCAGTGGCCGTTTCCTCTCGGCTTCGTCACCAACTCATCTCATCAATGCACTGTTGACTCGTAGACTGCAGTGCGCCTCAGTCGCAAGTGCGTGTCAAGCCGTCGCGCGCTCCACGCAATCCACGGCAGCCGGTTTCCCAACCGGTAACGCTATCATAGCACCGGCCACGGACACCTCGGATGCGCGGACATTCATGAGACCAACCGGCAGCCACTGCGGGCGACTGAGGCCGCACCGCCGCTCGTCGCACAGCCCGGCCCCCTGTGATTGCCTGGATCAGAAGCCGACAGTCGGCGGACTCCACATGAGCAGACCTGTGTGACCGTCGAACGCGCCACTTGAACGGGTGTTCGGCAATGAGACCGGCGGGATGAGGCCTCTTGGTCACAGCCATGCCCGGTCGGCGATCACCGACCCCAGGCGGACACCTGGGCCAGCTGCGCTCTCAGAGCCCGGATACGA
>JAXGNF010000119.1:0-4180 GCA_040768135.1 Thermoleophilia bacterium
ACCGGCCACTGAACCGATGTTGATGATCTTGCCCTTCTTCTTCTCCAGCATGACCTTGCCGAACTCGCGGCAGCAGAGCATGACGCCCTTTACGTTGTTGTCGAAGAGCGTATTCCAGCTGGCTACGGTCTGGCTGTCGAAGGGCTCCTTGATGTTCTGCCCTTGGGAGTTGACTAGGATATCCACGGTGCCGAACTCGGCCACGATCTCCTGAACGGCTTTCTTCACGCTCTCCTCGTCGGTGGAGTCCATCCGAAAGGCCTTCACCGGTGTCTTCACCTCAGCATCGACCGCCAACTCCGCAGCGACCTCCTGGAGTTTCTCCAGATTCCGGCTGGCCAAAGCCACAGTGGCCCCCTGCCGGGCCAATCCGAGAGCCAAGGCCCTGCCAATGCCTCCACCACCTCCGACCACTACTGCTACCTTGCCGTCGAGCCTGAACAGATCCGCCATGACCGCCTCCAATCGTTGTTCCGTGATGTGCCTCTTCTACGGTGTCTCCACCCCAAGTCCCAATGACGCCAGTCCTACAGACGCTCGAAGATCCCAGCGCACCCGATACCACCAGCGGCGCACATGCTCACCAGGCCGTACCGGTTCTTCCTACGCTTCATTTCGTGCAGCAATGTAGCCGTCAGCTTGGCCCCGGTAGCTCCCAGCGGATGGCCCAACGCGATTGCTCCTCCGTTGACGTTGAGGATCTCTCGGTCAATGCCCAACTCCCGAGCGCAGTACACCGACTGACTGGCGAACGCCTCATTGATCTCGATTAACTCCATCTGGTCGAGAGTCAGGCCCGCCAACTTCAGGACCTTAGGGATGGCGAAGACAGGGCCGATGCCCATCATGCCTGGATCGCAACCTGCCGAGGCAAAAGCTACAAAACGAGCCAGGGGCTCCAGCCCCAATGCTGCTGCTCTGTCGGCGCTCATGACGATTGCTGCGGCTGCCCCGTCGCTGGTCTGCGAAGAGTTGCCCGCGGTCACGGTGCCGTTCTTCTTGAAGACAGGCCTCAGCTTCGAAAGGACCTCCACCGTGCTTCCCCGGCGCGGGCCTTCGTCCGTCGTGGCCATGGTGGTCTTCTCGATCACCGTGCCGTCCGGGCCAGGCAAACGATGCTTGATCTCCACCGGCACTATTTCATCGTTGAACGTACCGTTATCGATGGCCGCCAGTGCCCGGCGCTGGCTCTCGGCCGCAAAGATATCCTGCTCTTCCCGAGTCACGTTGAAGTGTTCGGCGACCCGCTCAGCCGTCAGACCCATCCACAGGTAGACATCGGGCTCGACTTTCTGCATGTCCCAACTACTCATCTGCTTGTTGCCGCCCCCGGGCACCCGAGACATGGTCTCAATGCCCCCGGCGAGGATCACTTCTGCCTGCCCGGACATGATGGCCTGTGCAGCAAATGCGATGGCCTGCAGCCCGGACGCGCAGAAGCGGGTGAGGGTCACCCCAGGTATGGTCTCAGGCAGACCGGCCAACAACGCATAGTTGCGGGCCACGTTCAAACCCTGCTCGGCCTCGGGAAAGGCACAGCCCATGATGACGTCGTCGATCTCAGCCGGGTCGAGACCGGGGGCGCGCTCCAACGCCGCCCGGATGGCCGTCACAGACAGATGCTCGGGCTGGGTGGTTTTGAACATGCCTCTGGGGGCTTTTCCGACCGGCGTACGTACCGCCGATATGACAACTGCTTCTTTCATGAAGGCTCTCCTTCGCTTGTCGACGTCGGCTATGGGCTAATTGCGGAGGGGCTTGCCGGTCTTCAACATATGCTCGATACGTTCGACGCTCTTGGGAGCGCGGCACGCCTCGAGGAAGGCCTTCCGCTCGAGGTCGAGCAGGTACTGCTCGTCGACCTCAGCGTTTATCTCCACCTCGCCCCCCGACAACACCCGGGCCACGAGACCGGATAGATAGTGGTCATGCTCAGAGATGAACCCGCTCTCCAGCGTATTGTCGAGCAGACAACGGAAGTTGCCCATGCCGTCCTCGCCCATCACCTTGACCTTCACGGGCGCCGGTGTTTGCCAGCCCGTCTCCAGCATCTCAAGTGCGACCTGTTTGGCCGCATAAATGAGGCTTTCTCGATTCATGGTCACACCGTCCCCGGGACGGAGGTATCCGAGGTCGAACGCCTCCCAAGCCGATCCACTGGTCTTCGCCATGGTGATGGCCAGGAACGACCGTTGCATGATGAAGTACGGCCAGTTGACCCCTTGAGCGGGAGCCATGGTGCGGAAGACTGCTTCTTTCATCCCGCCGCCTCCCGGCACCAAGCCGACGCCCGTCTCCACGAGACCCATGTTGACGTCGGCGTGCGCCTGCACCCGGTGGCAGTGCAGACATATCTCGACGCCGCCGCCGAGCACCCGGCCGAACGGCGCCGCCACTATGGGGATGGGGGCGTACTTCATCTTCATGCTCGCCCGCTGGACGTTACGCAGTGTCTGGTCGATGCCGTCCCAATCCTCCCGCCGGATCTTGTCCAGCATCATGCTGAGATCGGCCCCTCCGGAGAAATGGGTGCCCTCGTTGCCGATCACCAAAGCGTCATACGCATTACCGGCGTCGGCCAAGATCTTCTCGATGAAGAGGTGGATATCCTCACTGACGACGTTAGCCTTCGTGCGGAACTCGACACAAGCCACCCGATCGCCCAGATCGACCAGGGTCGCGTCCCTGCACTCATCGAGGGTACGACCGGCCGCCTTGAGATCGGCCAGGGAGAGGACGCGAGAGCGGGGAGCGAGCGGCTTGTGCTCAGTCTGCCCCGGCCCCCAGGCTTTGAGCGCGTTGGCCTCTTTCTTATAGAAGTATGGGTGGTCCGAGTCGGCCAGAGCAAGTACCCATTCGGGGACCGCGCGCCCTTCAGCCTTCATCCGCTCCACCGTCTCTTTCACTCCCAGCGCGTCCCATAATTCGAATGGACCGAGATCCCAGGCGTAGCCCCAACGCATCCCCCGGTCTATCTGGGCTACGTCACCGCAGATCTCGGGGATACGATTGGCCGCGTAGACGAAGGTAGCCGCCAGCAGATCCCAACCAAATCGGGCCGCCTCGTCGTCGAACGAGATGAACTTCCGAACTCGGGCCACCGGGTCGGAGATCTTGTTAGCCTCCGCCAGGCTCTGTTGCCGTGGGTTCTGCCAGGGGACGTATTCCAGCGTTTTGGGATCGATAACCAAGGTGCGTTTTTCTCTGAAGAAACTACCTCCGGTCTTCTCGCCCAGATAGCCTTTCTCGACCATATCGAGAATCCACTTCGGCAACTGCCACTGCTCGCGCATCTCGTCGTTCACAGCGGTCTCGTAGTGTCCGGCTACCGCAAAGGCCAGCACGTCGGTGCCGGCCAAGTTAGAGGTACCGTAAGTAGCCGTGACCGAACGGGCCAGGGCCCGACCGCTGGCCGCGTCGACCTCCTCGATGGTGAGTCCGTACTTGTTCATCGCGTTGATCGCGTAGACCGTGGAAAAGATTCCGATGCGGTTGGCCACGAAATTGGGCGTGTCCTCGCTCATAATCACGCCCTTGCCCAAGCGCAATTCGGCAAACTCCTTCAGACCCTCAACCAAAGCGGGGTCGGTCTCCTGCCCGGGGATGAGTTCGAGCAGGTACATGTAACGAGGTGGGTAGAAGAAGTGGGCGCCAAGAAAGCGGGTCTTAAGATCGTCTGGCAGGACCGAGGCCATGGCATTGACCGAGAGCGATGAGGAGTTGGTCGCTACGATAGTCTTGGGCCCCACGTGAGCGGCCACACAGCTCAGAAGCTCCTGCTTGATATCGAGCCGCTCGACCACCGCCTCGATGACCCAATCGACTTCAGCCAACTTCGGCAGGTCGTCTTCGAAGTTCCCCGGGGTCAGGAGTTCGACACGACTGGGGTGGGCGAAGGCAGCGGGACGCCCCTTCGCGGCCGCCGCGATGCCCGCGGTAGCCAGACGATTCCTGACGGCGGGATGGTTGAGATCCAGCCCCTTCTTCTGTTCGTCTTCGGTGAGCTCAGTCGGAGCCAGATCCAGTAGGAGCGTGGGTATTCCGGCGTTGGCCAAATGCGCGGCCACGGCCGTACCCATGCGTCCCGCTCCCAGAACGGCCGCTTTGCGGATCACTAGCATAATCACGCCTCCCCATTGTTCGGTCCGCGGTCCAACTCGAGACCTCGGAAAATGAATCC
>JAXGNF010000120.1:0-4163 GCA_040768135.1 Thermoleophilia bacterium
ATCTCGTTCCGGGCACCTATGACGTCAGGGCGTTCCCGCCTGCTGGTCGCCTCGACGGGCTCATGTCGGACGGTCCGTACCCCGTCAACGTAAGGGCTGGCGGCACGAGCGTCCGTAACTTCTACCTGCCGTCGATCGTTCCGTAAGCTCGCGAGTCACCGTCCGGCCCCTGGTGCACGGGGGCCGGACTCGCTCACTTGGCTGCCGTTTCTGTGGGAACCGGTATAATGGGATGGTGGCCCAGTCAGCCCGGGCCATGGGCTTACGAGCAAAGGGAGTGTGCGACCAGATGCGTACTGCCACAGCGATAGCATCGGCCATTCTGCTGGCATCCGGCATGCTGATAGGGTGCACCACTGCCGTGACGCAGGGCACGATCGAGGGCACGGTCTTCGACGGCGCGCAGGAGCCTGTGGCAGGCGCCTGGGTCACCGTCTCCAGCGAGGGCACCCAGTATGCCCGTGTGCCCAGCAACAGTAATGGTAAGTACAAGGTTACGAACATTCCCTCCCGGGACCTATGACGTTACCGCCGCTCCGCCGGCCTCGCTCTCGACTGAACTCGGCAGCGACGGCCCCTATCCCGTCAACGTCCAGGGCGGAGGCACTGTGGTCCGGAACTTCTTCCTGCCGCCCGCTGGCGGCACTCTGACCGGAGTCGTGCGGCTGCCCAGCAGCACGCCGGCCCAGGCCGCGGTGGTGCGAGTGACCCAGGGCACGAACCTCGTTGCCACTGGCACCACCAACTCGGCCGGGGAGTACTCCATTCCCGACCTGGAGCCGGGCGTCTACTCCGTCAAGGCCACTCTTGTGAACTTCGGCGACAGCGTGGGGCACTCCGTCACCATCACGTCTGGCCAGACGACCACGCTCGACCTGGACCTGACGATCCTCTAGCCGCGCACGCGGATCGGACAGGAGTCCAGCCAGACTCCGGCGCATATTGACTCGGATCTTAGGGGCGGACCGTCAGATCTGAACGGGCCGCCCCACCTCTGTGGGTGTCATCATGACCTTGGTGCAGTTTGGGGCGGGCAACATTGGGAGGAGCTTCATCGGGCAGCTCTTCGCCCAAGCGGGCTACGAGGTCTGCTTCGTCGACGTGGATGCCGAGCTTGTCGCCGAACTCAACATGACCCGCAGTTACGTCGTCGAGATCCGGGACACCGATCCCCAGGAGATCCACGTTCAGGGCGTCCGGGGGCTCCATACCTCAGCCCGCGAGCGCATCGTCGACGAGGTCGCCCAGGCGTCCATCATCGGCACCGCTGTCGGCCCTCGCGCCCTCCCGAAGGTGTACCCCGTTATCGCGGAGGGGCTCATCAAGCGCCACGAGCGCAACGGCGGCCCCATCGACATCATCCTGTGCGAGAACCTGCGGGACGCGGCCGAGCATGCCCGACAGGGGCTCAAGGAGTCGCTCCCGGACGGCTTTCCCCTCGAGGACACCGTGGGGTTCGTGGAGACGAGCATCGGGAAGATGGTCCCGCTGATCACCGAGGAGGACCGACGGCGGGACCCGCTGCGTGTCTATGCGGAGGCCTACAACACGCTGATCTGCGACCGGCGGGGCTTCAAGACCGGAGTGCCCGCAGTCCCTGGGCTCGATCCGAAAGACAACATGGCCGCCTATGTCGATCGCAAGCTGTTTATCCACAACCTCGGCCATGCCACCTGCGCCTATGTCGGCCATCTCCAGTCGCCGAGGGCGGTCCACATGTGGCAGATCATGCGGGACGAGGACGTCGTCGAGGCGGGCCGGCGGGCGATGTGGGAGTCGGGGAGAGCGCTCTGCAAAGCCTACCCCGGTGAGTTCACCCAGAAGTCCATCGGGGACCACATCGAGGACCTCCTCCGGCGCTTCGCCAACGTCGCCCTCGGGGACACCATCTTTCGAGTAGGCCGCGACTTGCGGCGGAAGCTGTCGGCGGACGACAGGCTCATTGGCGCGTTGCGCCTCGAGCAGCGCTACGGCGGGGCGCGCTACGGGACCGAGTTCGCCGTCGCCTGCGCGCTGCGGTTCGACGCGGTGGACGAGAGGGGCAACGCCTTCGAGGAGGATGCGCAGCTACTGCAGGAGGTAGCCGCCCAGGGTCCCCTCGCCGCGCTCTGCGAGGTCTCCGGTCTCGACCTCTTGGACCGGGACGGCGCGGAGCTGCTCCACGGTTGTATGGATGCCATCGCCTGGCTGCGACGGGTTCTGCGTGAGTGTCGGAAGGTTGTGCCTGACTACTTCGAGATGAAGGGTGTGTGACCCCGTGGCTGCTGGCCGCAACTACGAACCGGAGTATGAGGAGCTTGAGCTGAGTCCAGTCCGCAAAGCGATCGCGGACCGTGTCGTGGGAAGCCATACGGAGGTTCCCGTCTTCCATATGCATGCTGAGGTTGACGCGGAGGCACTCCTAGCCTTGCGCGGCCGCCTCAAGAGCGAATGGGAGGCTCCCCCCTCGGTCAACGATGTCATCCTGAAGTGCTGCGCGGCGGTCCTGCCGCAGCACGCCGTCATCAACGCGGGCTTCGTGGAGGGGAAGATCCGCGTTTATAAGGAAGTCAACGTGGGCTTCGCGGTAGCCACCGATCGGGGAGTCCTCGTTCCGGTGGTCAGGGCAACGGACAAGAAGAGCCTGCGCGAGGTGTCAGACGAGACCCGCGAGATGATCTCCCTCGCGCGAGCAGGGCGCCTCCGCGCAAGCCTCCAGCAGGGAGGCACCTTCAGCGTCTCCAACATCGGGCCCGGCCGCGTCTCGGCGTTCAATGCCATCATCGGGCAGCCCCAGACGGCGATCCTCGCGATAGGGTCCCTTGCGCCTCGGCCCTTCGTCGTGGACGGCGAACTCGCCGTGCGGAACACCATGGCCCTGACCCTCACCGTCGACCATCGGGCGATCGATGGCGCCGACGGCGCCCAGTTCCTGAACGCGCTGGTTCAGCAACTGGAGAACCCGGAGCCGGCCTGCGGCCTGGACGCCTGAGTCACTGAGGTCGATCCCGAGACAGCAGAGAGGGGGGGGGGCCCCGGGGGGGGGGGCGCCGGCGGGGAAGGGGCCGCCCCCCCCCAGCGCGGGGGGGGGGGGGGCCCCCCCCCCCCCCCCCTCTCTGCTCTGTCTCACACTGGATGGCCCGGACGCTACTTGGGGCCCATCATCATGCCGCCACCCATGGGACCGCCCATCATGCCACCGCCCATAGGACCACCCATCATTCCTCCACCCATCGGGCCGCCCATCATGCCCTGGCCGTAGTTGGTGGGGTAGGCGATCGTGACCGTGAAAGTGGACACCCTGGGCAGCGCGCGGCCACCCACCGGCACGGCGACAACACTGACCACGTAGCTGCCGGGCTGCGCGAAGTAGAAGTTGGCGTCCTCTACAACCTCGCCCGACTCACCAGAGTCGAACGTAACGCCATCGGACGCATTGAAGTCCCAGTAAAGCCGGTACTGCTTGGTCGGGTCATCGACTCCGGCCTGGAAATCGAAGCTATCCCCGAAGGTGTAAGTTACGTCCTCGGGCGCGACGGGGGTAACCACGTCGACGGGATCCTCTTCGAAGATCCTGATGCCGCCGAGCTTGATCTGGCCCTTGGCGTTGCCGAAGACGCGGATCTGTTTGATCTCGCCTGCCGGCATTCCACCGGACAACGCCAGTTGGGAGAAGGGGACCTGGATAACACTCCAACGGCCGTCCGCCGAGGGCGTACCGCTCGCCGGGAGCCCCTCGAGGGCATACTCGCCCTGGTCGGTGACCAGGACCACACGGAGGGCGTTCAGGACGTCAGGCGCCTCGTACTGCTGGCCGAAGGAGCCCATCGGGCCACCCATCATGCCACCAGGGCCGCCGGGGCCCATCATGGGGCCGCCCGTCATGCCACCGGGTCCGCCAGAGCCCATGGGTCCGCCCACCATGCCACCGGGTCCGCCGGAGCCCATCGGGCCACCGGGGCCCATCATGGGGCCACCCATCATGCCGCCGGGTCCGCCGGAGCCCATGGGACCGCCCATCATGCTCCCGCCGCCCATCATGGGACCGCCCATCATGCTCCCGCCGCCCATCATGGGGCCACCCATGGGACCGCGACCGGCCACGCCGCCGAAGCCACCGGTGAGGTCAGGGGTGACCTCCACATCGAGCAGGAGGTAGGCATTGCGAGGGTCGCCCGCCGCGC
>JAXGNF010000121.1:0-4058 GCA_040768135.1 Thermoleophilia bacterium
ATGTGGCTGGGTCGGTCATATGGCCCCAAGCAATACTGGCAGATGGGCGTCCGTCCCATTCTCAAGTTCGACCTCTTCTTCCTAGGCGTAACCGTCGGCCTTATCTCTATCTACCGTCAGTTCCTCCCCAAGACCGGAGGGGCCGCCGACCCCGAATCCACCCTCATAGTGGTGTTGTGTCTGGTCCCGGTGGCGGCTTTGGTGTGGGCCCTCCGGCAGTGGTCGGAGCAACGCTCTCTTGCCGAGACAAACGCCGGTCTGGCCCGCCGCAACGAGCGCTTGGCTCTGCAGGCCGTGGCCAGTCAGGTGAGGGCCCTCGACCTCAAAGACAACTACACCGCCCGGCACTCCGCTTCGGTGGCCCAGTGGTCCCGTGATATCGCCGAAGCCATGGGGCTTAGCGAGAGCGAGCAGAACCTGTGTCACTTGGCCGGCGTGCTTCACGACGTGGGCAAGATCGGTGTCCCCGACGACGTCCTCAAATCGTCCGAACGGCTCGACGCCGAGAAGTGGGCGTTGATCGAACGCCACTGCGAGAACGGCTACGAAGTCCTGCGCACCATCGATCAATTCGAAGATCTGGCTAAGGTGGTGCTCCATCATCACGAGCGGTACGACGGCAGTGGCTATCCCATGGGTTTGGCGGGAGAGGAGATCCCGCTCATCAGCCGCATCATCACCGTAGCCGACAGTTATTCTGCCATGACCAGCCACCGTCCCTACGGGCCTCCGCTCAGCACCGACGTGGCCACCGCCGAACTGGAGTTCAAAAAAGGGTCCCAGTTCGACCCCCAGGTGGTCGATACTTTCTTGGCAGTCCTAGCCCAGCATGACGAGGCCTATCAGCGGGGCATCGACGTCGACTTCGAGACCGAGGTCCATCGCATCCGCTATCTGAACGACCTTCCGGTGGAACTGAGCGAGGCGCAATTGCCGGACAAACCGCCCGGAGACGCCCTGAGGTCGGAGGCCGGGTCTGGGTCGCTGAGAGTGGAAGAAGGTTGACCGGGCCAGGATTCCCGTCCCTCCGGGCGAACAGAGTCCTGATAAGGTAGCGTCGTTCGCGGTCGTTCTGCGGGAGTTTTATGAGCCGTAGCGTTCTTTGGCGGATATTGGGGGCCCAGGCCCTTTCGAGCTTCGGTACGTCTATGTCGACGGTGGCCCTCGCCTTCATGGTCTACCACCTCACCGGGTCGGTGCTCCACATGGGCGGGGTCATGGCCGTGACGACCTTTCCTCTGGTGGTGACCAGCTGGATAGGAGGCGCCTTCCTCGACCGCTTCAGTGCCAAAAAGATCATGGTGCTTTCGGATGTCGCTCGGGCCGTGCTGATCTTCTCTCTGCCTTTCTTGGCCGAAGCCTCGGTTTCGCTCATTTATGCGGTGTCGGTCTTCATGGGGATGGCCACGGCCTTCTTCAACCCCGGGCAGATCAAACTTGTGAGCGATCTGATCGATCGCGACTCTCTGATCAAAGCCAATTCGTATGTGAGCGTGTCACAGACGGCGGCGGAGTTGGTGGGTTACCTCTCGGGAGGCGTGGTGGTGACGGCGGTCGGATACCTCCCTGCCTTCATAGCCGACGCGGGGAGTTACATGGCCTCGGCTCTGCTGCTGCTTGGACTACCGTCTGTGGTGGCCCGGGCCGGTGCCTCTCAGACGGTGGCGGGGCTCATCAAGGAGTCGCCGGCGGTCTTCGTGAAGCTGTGGCGGCACCCGGGACTGCGCACCAACCTGCTGCTGGCCCTCTTTCCGGTGGCGGCCTTCATGATGGGCTCTCCGAATGCGTACGGCCTGGCCTTGAATGTGTTCGACAAGGGAGCCACGGGATTGGCGGCGCTGGAGGTGAGCATCGCCTGCGGATTGATCATCGGAGGGTTAGTCATCAGCCGCATGGCGTTGAAGGGGGATAAGAACGCATACATGTTCTGGTCGTTCATGATCATGGCGGCTACGTATGTGGGTATCTACTTCAGTCCGTATTTCTGGGTGGCGGTGGTACTGCTGGGAATCGGCGGGATCGCCAACGTGGGGGTTTTCGTGCCCTCGATCACTATGTTCCAGGAGATCAAGGCCGACGGCGATCGGGGACGCCTGATCGCTGTGCGGGCCGCGTTCGGCCAGATGGGAGCTACCGCCGGTCTGTTGCTCGGCGGGTTCGTGGGCGAAGCCCTAGGAGTGGTTGAGGCCTTCTTGGTCGCGGGTGTAGCTGCGGTCGGGTTGAGCGTGCTGATTTACGTGCCTCATGCCATCGGGGCGGGCCGGCGATCGCGGGAGGCCTGGAATACGGCCATGGAGAGCGGCTCCACTCGGGCTCTGGCCCGTAAGGCGGCCAGGGAGGCGGCCCTCGCGGGACGACACGGCAGATGGGCCCTGGTGGCGGAGAGTACGACGCTGGACCAGGAACCGTGAGACCATGGGATATGGTGATTCCTTGAGGGGTCGTGAGAACTTGAGATGACCAGAAGCCTGCAGCCTGAATCGATGAATGGCCCTGATGCCGCAGCCCTCGCGCCGCTGAGCGGCGCGACCGAAGGGACGAGTAGCGAAGAAGAACTGCGCATAGGCGGCATAGCCCTGCGGAACGGCCTGGCCCTGGTAAGCGAGCGCCACTGGGCCGCCGCCATCCGCGAAGCCGACGGCACCATCAGCGTGGCTTCGGGCAAAAAGGTGCGGATTCCGGGGAGCGGCGACGGGTTGTGGGGCCCGAGGGCTCGTCGAAGCGGTGCCACCGAGGGCGTGGAGAGCCCAAGAATCCGGACCACCGACGGGGCGAATGCCCTGGGCAAGACCGCCAAGGCGTCACTCGACGTCACCGTCCCCGTGGGCGCGTCGCCCGGGAGGACGGTAGTGGCGCGTACTGTCGGCATCCCTCTGGTGCGCGGGCTGGGCCGGTTCGGCGAGAGTCTGCTGGTACTGGGCTTGGTAAAGGCCAAACTGCCCAACGCGGAGTTGCCTCTAGAGGGAGGACGGGTGGCCGCCGCCTTGGCCGGTTCGATGGCCGCCACGAAGGCGGTGCGGGCGGTGACGGCCAAATCGGCGGTGGCCGAGGAGGTGGGGACGGCGTTGGCCGCCTTCGTCCCCGCCGTGCTGGCTTTGAAGAACTCCTCCATCGCGGGGTACCACGGGGCGGAGCACAAGGTGATCGGCGGACGCGAGGCGGCGCTACGGGCGCACGCCGGCAGCGCGGCCTCCGACGCAGCCTTGGTGACAGGCGACGCTGGGGCCGCGGCCAAGGAGCACGACCGATGCGGCTCGAACCTGGTGGGACCCTATCTGCTTGCCACCGTAGCTACCAATCTCCTCGCCCGGGGCCGTTTGGGGCGCAAGAGCCCGCTGGGGTCGGCGGCCGCCGGAGCGGCTAGTTTGGGCCTTGCTCTAGAAGCGCTGCGCTGGGCCAACAAGAACGCCGACTCGGTCCTTGCCCGGCTACTGCTTGCGCCCGGGCGCGCGATCCAGAAACGGCTGACCACGAGCGAACCCACTCCCGAGCAGCTCGAAGTGGGGGAGAGGGCTCTGGCCGAGCTTCTCCGTTTGGAACACGCGACCGGTTAGAGGGCAACTCCGATCCGGCTGAGGCGAGGCTGTGGGCCATCTTTGGCTAAGCTACAGGTCTAAGCTACGGATCCCGTCCTGTCAGAAGCCCGAAGGGCGGTGATGGACTCTGTCCGGCCGCAACCCGTCTCTTGCCCCGAACATAAGAAGCTCGATGTCATCCGGTGGCGACTGTGGACGACACCTCTTTGGTGCGGCGTGTGCGTCGCTACCGGCTCCGAGGTGCGAGCCTCCACCCACTGCGGTGCGCAAGGCCCTGTCCGCTCCGAGGTGTGAGCCTCTACCGGCTCCCATGTTGTGTACTTACCCGGCTCTCAAGAGGCGGGCGTTGATAGCCACGATGATCGTGCTGGCCGACATCAGGGCTGCTCCCACAGCCGGACTGAGAACGACTCCAGCCCCCGCCGCCACCCCTGCGGCAAGGGGGATGGCCACGACGTTGTAGCCCGTGGCCCAGGCCAGATTCTGCACCATCTTCCTCCAGGTGGCCCGGGCCAACAAGAA
>JAXGNF010000122.1:0-4046 GCA_040768135.1 Thermoleophilia bacterium
GCGATCGCACTCCGGGTGGAGGATCCCCTTGGTGACCAAGTCGCCCACCGAACCGCCGGATTCGAACGAAGGGTTCAGCTGTACCAGCGGCGGAGGCCAAAGCAGGCCGCCTTCTATCTCTTCAGCGACCTTGGTGTGGATGCGCTTGTCCTTGATCTGGATGAAACTTCGAGCGTACAGCTCGTACTCTTCGATGAGTCGGCCATGAAGATCAAAGACATTCATCCGCATCCTCCTCAAGTGAAACTAGACGACTGGTCCTTTCTCGCTTGCGTCAGATATCGGCAGATTACTTCTCATGGTACAACGTCTGCCGGACGGGAACGAAATCGCGCCGACTGCCCTAGGGCTCAGACTGCCCCAGAGCCGAAGATCGAGGGCCCCCCGTTGTCCATGGGGCCGAGCGAATCTCGACTCAATCCCCGCCGCCGAGATCCGTGAGGTCTCTCAGGCCACGGTCCCACCCTTTGTCTGGCCTTGTCGCTTCCCTCCAGCCCCGCTGCACACACCTCAGATTTCCCGCGGAGGCGACGCCCGTCCTACAGCGGTAGATCTCTACGCTTGAACACTCTGACGGCGAGCACGTATAGGGCTGCGGCCAGCACCGCAAGAGCCACGTACTGCGGAGCATAGAGCTCTCCCCGCATCACCCGTTCGGTATCAAAGAGGGTCATAAGGGAGAAAAACTTGAGCGGCTCGAGGGTCTCGTTCACTGTGCTCAGCAGGTTGAGGATCAGAAAGGCGAACGGAAGACCTGCTCCCAGCGCAAGCGAGAACTTTGACAGGTTGAAAAGGCACGAAGCCAAGAACGAGATGCTACTCACCGCCAGCATCAGCAGGAGGAAGCCCAGACTCATCATGAGGAAGGCGAACGGATCGAAGTTGACGGCCAAGTCAAAGGACACCTCGTTGCCGGCCATGACCTGAGTGATCACATAGTCAAGGATCACGACGTCCAGCCCCGAAGCCTCACTCGCCACGGCCATGGCCGCCGCATCGCTCTGGAGGACCCTCAGATCGGCGGCCAACTCCGCCGTGCGCATGTCCAGATGCTTGGCGGCGGCCGCCAAGCCGTCGGCCAATTGAGCCTCTACCACCGCCCGTTGGGCTTTCAACGCTTCGACCTGCGCTAATTCTTCTTCCAACCCGGCTCGATAGGCCCCCGGATCCTCTTTCATCACCGCGGCCGCTGCCGCCAGCGCGGCCGGTTCCTTGAGTATCAAAGAGCGGTCCTTCTCCACCTCCGATGCGGGGATACCCAAGATCTCCGCCGCCGCGGCATTGGCATCACGCTGCCGGGCCAAGACCAGGTACGCCGCATACACCGGCGCGGCGACCCCTCTCGCCCTGGCGCCCGCTGCGAACACCTGCGGGTTCTCCGAGATGAGAGAGAGATCGGCCGCCACCTCGGCCCTATCTCGGCCAAGGATTTTGGCGGCCGCCTTCACATCTTCGGTGTATGCGGTACCCCACAGACCATGATGTCTCGCCTGTATGGTCACGGCTCCCACCCCGGCGATGATGACGAACATCAGCACGATAGAGACGGCCAGATAAACGGCCTTGGTGAAGACCACGTTGGTCCTCTTGATCGGCGTCGATAACGTGTAGGCCATGGAGCCCCGGTCCACCTCTGAAGCCACCAGTCCGTTGGCGGTCACCACTACGTAGACCATGGCGATCATCATCCCGGCAAAACCGTAGACGGTCTGGGTGAGAATGCCCAATAACGAGCCCAGTAGTTCGAACTGATCCCCCGCCTCGGCGGCCATGGGCGTGTCTTCGAAGGCTTCCATGAAGCTCGAGAGCTTGGAGGGATCGTGGAAGGCCGCTATGAGCGAGAGCAGGGCCGTCAGCACTACCGTACAGATCAACCACAGCACGTAGTGAGATCGGACCGACTGCCAGAAGACCGGCCTACTGAACATCCTCTGCTTCTTTCTTGTAGATGTCGTTGAAATAGCGCTCCAGCGAGTACTTGATCTCAGTGAAGAACTTGATGCGGTATCCGGTCAATGTCCGCACCAGACGATCTATCTCCTCGTCGCGGATGTTCACGAATACCTGATTGGCGTGGTCGCGCCTCTCGCCCAGATCGAAAGGCTCGGACAGAAACCGCAAATAATCTGACACCTCCAAGAATTCGACCTTGTAGGTCTTGTTCTCGTAGTGGCGTATAGCGGCGGTGGAAGCGATATCGATAATCACACCATCCCGGATCATCGCCACCCGGTCACAGGTGGTCTCCAGCTCATTGAACATATGCGACGACATGAAGATGGTCTTGCCCCGACCGCGCTCCTCCTCGATCAAGCTCAAGAACGACTCGCGCATCAGTGGGTCGAGGCCGGTCGTGGGTTCGTCGAGGATGAGGATCGGAGGGTCATGCATGAAGGCGGCGACGATGGCCGTTTTCTGCTTCATCCCTTTGGACATCCGTTTAAGGTTGGCCGACGCATCTAGCTGCAGCTTGTCGAGGAGGTACTCGCGATGTCGACGGTTTGAATCTCCTTGAAGAGCGGCCTGTCGCTCCAAAAAGGCCAGACCGTTGGGCGCGTCGGGAAAGGCGATCTCACCCGGCACATATCCCACATAACGTTTGATTTCGGCCGCTTCCGACCAGCAATCGAATCCCTTGATCCTGCACCCACCCCTCTGAGGCTGGAGGAAGCCCATCAGGTGGCGGATAGTGGTCGTCTTACCTGCGCCGTTCGTGCCCACGAAGCCGAATGATTCGCCCTCTTCCACCTGCAGGTCGATGTCGAAGACGCCCCGGCCCCGACCGTAGTCCTTGGTGAGCTCGTGAATCTCAATGAGCGACACGAGCCCTCCCCTCGGCCACGGTCTTTTCGCGGTCGTAGAAGTCGAGGAAGTACTCCTCCAGCGTGAATTTCTCCTCTTTCAGATACTTGAGATGGAACTGGGACAGAATGGAGAAGAACTCGTTGATGTGCCGGTCGTGGATGCCCACCGTGACCTGTCGTTTGTCCTTGTGAGTGGCGATGATCTCCAGATGTGAGTCGCGCACGAAGCGGATGAAATCCTCGTCGTCGAGCAGCTCCAGCTTATACACCTTGTCCTGGCGATGCCGCAGATCGTTGGTGATGATCTCGGAAACAATGCGCCCTTCTTTGATGATGGCAACACGGTCGCAGGTCGCCTCGACCTCGCTGAACATATGTGACGACAACAGGATGGTCTTACCCGCACGCTTCTCTTCGAGCACGACCTCTATGAAAGTCTCCTGCATGATGGGATCGAGACCGCTGGTGGGTTCATCCAGCACCAGGATGCGCGGGTCGTGCATGAAGGCGGTGACGATGGCCAGCTTGCGCTTCATCCCCAGCGACATGCGCTTAAGCCTGCCCGAGGGGTCCAGTTCGAACTTGTCGAGCAGGTATTCGGTCTTAGTCATATCGGTCACGCCACGCAACGCGGCCAGATAGCGGATGAACTGGGTACCGGTGAGGTTGGCAGGCAGGGCGATCTCCCCTGGGAGATAACCCAATTCCCGCTGAATCTGGTCGGCCTTCTCCCAGCCATCCATACCATCGACCGTGGTGGAACCTTTCTCAGGTTTCGAGAACCCCATGACGTGACGGATGGTGGTGGTCTTGCCCGCCCCGTTGGGACCGAGGAAGCCAAACACCTCGCCCTCATCTACGTACAAGGAAACGTCGAACACCCCACGGCCGAAGCCGTAGTCTTTGGTGAGGTTCGTGACTTCGATCAACCGTGCCGCTCTCACGGATACGTTGCCCCGAGGGCTCTGCGCGATCGCTCCATTGACTCTAGATTCCACTGAGGGTCGCCTCTGCCTCCTCCGGTACGATCAGATTCCATCGCTTGGCCGGTGGCCGGTGGCCCGCACTGTTGTCCGCGTGTCCAATGCTGACCGCTCTCGGGGGTGCGTCTGGCCATGCGCGCGATAACGTCTTCGAGGATGAACAGTTTATCCTGCTTCTTCAGGCAGTATCCGGTGAGTGTGAAGCCCTCCACCCTGCCCCAGCCTCCGAGTAGTCCTTTCCGGCCGCGGCGTCGGATCC
>JAXGNF010000123.1:0-4040 GCA_040768135.1 Thermoleophilia bacterium
TCTGGGCACCGACTTCGAGGAAGAGCTGGAGATGATAAAGGCTAATCCTATCTGATGTTGGCCATCATGAGGTCTGGAGAGAGCAGGCGAAAGGGTTGTGAAGCTCGAGGATTCAACTGCCTATACAGCATCCTGTTTTAGGGGCGAGCCGGCTTCCTGCACGTATGCCTGCCCATTTCACCTGGATATTCGCTCCTTTTTGGATAAGGTGGCGAAGGGCCGTTGGGTGGCTGCGTACAAGATCCTGCGGAATGCCGTCGTGTTTCCGGCGATTGTGGCTACGCTCTGCGAACAACCTTGTCGGCAGTGTTGCCAACGAAGTGTCGTTGGAGACGAAGCCATCGCGCTCCGTGACATCGAGGCGGCAGTCCTGCGCTACGCTAAGGACCAAAAGCCGGAATCGTATGTCATCCCGCCCAAGGAGCAGAAGGTCGCCGTTATCGGGGCCGGCGTCGCCGGTCTATCGTGCGGGCTCAATCTGGCCCAGAAGAGATACTCGGTCACCTTCTTCGAGAAACATGAAGGTTGGGGCGGCTCCCTGCGGACGCATCCGCGCTTCGCCGAATTCGACGCCGATATAGCCCTGCAGTTTTCGGCCGTGCAGGTGGAGTTCCGTTTTGGGTCCGAGGTCAAGAGCCTTGCCGAGGTCGCCGATTTCGATGCCGTTTATGTTGCGACAGGTGTCGGGGGCGAATCTTTCGGACTTCGCGAGGATTGGGATCCCAGGCTGCTGACCACCAGCGAACCCACAGTGTTCTTGGGGGGCGAGCTTTGCGGAAGCACACTCATGGAGGGCATCGCCCAAGGCATCGACGCTTCTAAGATCATCGAGACGTTCCTTCAGACCGGCAAAGCCGCCCGCCCGCCCGATGACTACGACAAAGAGAAGTGCGACCGCTACCTACGCCACGACGGGGCTTCGTCCGCGCCCCGAGTGGAAGCCTCCGATCCTGCCGGCTACACGGAGGCTGAGGCGAAGGCCGAAGCCGGGCGTTGTCTTCAGTGTGACTGCGATTACTGTTTTGCCGGTTGTGAGATGCTCACGCGTTTTCGCAAGGATCCGCGCAAGATCGGTGTAGAGGTATACACGGACATGCAGGTGAACCCGCCGTTCTCGACACGGGCGGTCACCCGGGAAGCTTACTCCTGCAACATCTGCGGCCACTGTAAGTCGGTCTGTCCTGTCAGCGTCGACATCGGTGCGGTGCTTCAGTTGTCCCGCAGTGCCCGCATGAGCGCGGGGGTTCATCCGGCGGCCCTGCACGACTTCTGGCTTCGAGAAATGGAGTTCATGGTCACCGAGGGGGCCTTCGCCTCGGCTCCGAAAGATAAGGAGACCTGCGAATACGCCTTCTATCCTGGATGCCAACTCGGCGCGTTCACTCCAGAACATGTCTTGGACTCGTACTCGCTTCTCACGCAGACTTACGATATGGGGATCATTCTCGGCTGCTGTGGGGCCCCGGCTTACTGGGCCGGTGATGAGGCGCGGCTGCAGGCCAACATCGACGAAACGAGACGACGATGGAGCGACATGGGGAAACCCACCCTGGTATTTGCCTGCGCCACCTGCGTAAGCCTGTTTAGACAGTTTTTGCCGGAAATACCCAGAGTCTCGCTCTACGAGCTGTTGGCGGACCCGGGCAGGGTCATCCCGCCCGGCCCTTTCACTGAGGCCGCGGTGTTCGACCCCTGCGCCGCCCGAGACGACCATGATATGGAGTCCGGGGTGAGGGTGCTTGCGGAGCGGGCCGGCATGGCCCTCGAAGAACTCGAGGAACGGCACCGCTGCTGTGGCCACGGTGGACACATGCGTATAGCCAACCCCAGTCTCTATGACGAAATCACTCGGCACCGGGCGGAGGCCCATGATAGGCCGTATATCGTCTACTGCGCCAATTGCCGGGAGGTTTTCGCGTCGCGGAGCAAAGAATGTGCACACATCCTAGACGTGGTCCTCGGCCTGCCTCCCGGCGCCCCGGTGCCTAGCCTGGGGGAGAAGCGGGACAACAGCCTTACCGTGAAGAGGGAGTTGATGAAACAGATCCGTGATGTCGATTTCGTGCCGGAACCTCACGAATGGGATTCACTTACGCTCATCATCGGTGACGAACTGCAGAAGGACATGGACATGAAGCTCATCTCCGCCGTCGATCTTAAAGAGGCGATCTGGCGGGCAGAGACCAGTGGCGATAAGTTCGTCGACGAAAGCGACGATCTGTGCACCTGCAGCCTGGTGAAGTCGGTCATCACCTACTGGGTGGAGTATCGAGAGATCGCTCCTGGGACGTACGAGGTGTCCGGGGCCTACTATCACCGCATGCGTTATGAGCAGGGGGAGTGATGGCTGTGGATCCCGAGTCTGCAAACGCCGAAGTGAGGACCTGGAAGTGCGGCAGGTGCGACGAGAGGCTGGTGCTGAAAAAGACGGTCTTCGAGTACCTCGGACACAGCGTAGCCCATGAAGTCCCTGCCTGCCCCAAGTGCGGCAGGGTCTACATCCCCAAGGAGCTGGCGGAGGGCAGGATGGCGGAGGTCGAACAGCAACTCGAGGACAAGTAGACCTCGCCCACACTTGAGGACGGCCGGTCACACTGTGTGTACGACCGGGCCGCCTAGAGGGCCCGGTCTCGTCCACTGAGGAGGCTTTCTTGGGCGTTTCAGGCCGTCGGGTCGGCCACCCGGCCGAGGAACAACACTGCCCCCGTCTCTTTGTCGCGCAGCGCGAACAGGAACGGCCGGTCGATGGTCAGTTCCACCACGTCGAGCGGCATCCCGCTCGCCGTCATGACCACAGCCGTCGCCGCCGCGGCTTCGGTACCTTCCTCGTCCACAGCGATGTAGGCTTCGTGGATCACGTCGCTGATGAACAAGGATTCCTGCCTGGTCATCCCCGAGAAGTCGGCCGACATCGGGTTGAACGCAGTCGTCATCCCGAGCGCAATTAGCGCGTCCTTGAGGCCGGTCTGCGTACGGAATTCGAACTTGGGCATGGTCAGGACAACCTCGGACCCTGGTGTCATCGCCGAGGCCGCCTCGTCGAGCAGACCGGCGGTGATCCGCTTCTCGATCTCGGCAAGATGCCCTTGGTCGGGCACGATGAGCAGCATGGACATTTGGCCTCCGACATAGGGTAGTTCCACCGCCTGCCAGACGTCGCCGCGGGCGTAGGGGAACGAAGAGCGCTGTCTCATCATACGGGCGGTGACGTTGGCGCCGCTCGGAGTGGTGAAGGGACCGTCGGTGGTCAGCATCGGGTCGAACTGTGCGGCCCAGGTTGCGTCGAGATAGACAGCGTTGACCAGCACAAGACGTGTCAACGTATCTAATGCTCCTGCGGGGATAAGGTCGGTGATCTTGTTGTTCGTCTCGCCGGCCACCCAAGCGTTGATGGCCCGGCGGGCGCCTTCCGCCGCCGTTTTGTAGTCGACCAGACGGATACCCGCGGAGTAGTTGGCGGCGAGGGTGTCGAGGAAGATCTGTTCGAAGACCGTGTCTTTCTGTCCCCAGAGACTGTTGGCGGTTTTGACAAGTATCCCCTCCACCGTGCCGTCAGGGTTCTTTCGCTCCCAACTGCGGGACTCGAGCGTCGCGTCCAGGGAGTTGAAGGCCTGATGGAGGCGACCGTCTTCAAGGGCGAAGTGGAGCACCTTTGCCATCTCTTCAGCAGTGCTCCCGGCTGCCCCGGCGTAGGTCATTGCCAGCGCGGTCACGATGCTGGAGGGGGAGAAGACCAAGTTGCCGTCTCTGGCCCGCACGGCCAGAAGTCCATAGAGGTCGAGGCCGAAGGCCTGCACAGAATCGGCGGCCGACCGCAGGTCTGCCTGAGAAGCGGACGGAGCGAGTCGGGAGACCTCGGACACGGCCAACTGGATATCGGTCACAGAGGGATCCGCGTCGGAGGTGGTAGGGGGCGTAGTGGTCGTGATTGCCGTCGGTCGCACTCCGGTCGTCTGGGTGGATCCGGTGACGTCATCCCGATCAGAGCCGCAAGCGCCAAGAGTTGCCGGCATGATGAGGGCCAGCAAGCAAAACAAAAG
>JAXGNF010000124.1:0-4014 GCA_040768135.1 Thermoleophilia bacterium
CACCACGCCGTCTAGTCCGACCACCTCTCCGCCCGAGGCGACGGCCGTCGTCCTGCAGGCGGCTTCCCTGCTGTTGGACTACCCGGCGGATAGCGAGACCGACTTGGCCCTGATAGCGGAAGCGCTCGCCGAGGTGTCCGGAGGAGAAGCCGGTAGCCGACTGACCCGATTCATCCGGTGGTGGGATGACCTCACTCCCAGGGAGCGTGAGGTGGCGTACGTGCGCACCCTCGAGTTGGGAGCCGGGGTCTCTCTATACCTCACATCGGAGCGTTCGCGCGACAAACGCCATCGCGGACAGGAGTTGATCCGCTTCCAAGACACCTACCGGGAACACGGGTGGGAAACCTGTTCGAGTGAACTGCCTGACTACCTGCCAATGGTCTTGGAGTTCGCCGCCGCCGCTCCCGCAGGGGTGGAACTCCTCGCCGGTGAGCAAGGGGCGCTCCGTACGTTGCACGACCACTTGGAAGCATCCGCCAGTCCTTTCGCAGATGTGATTGCCGCGATCTTGGCAATCCTCGAGAACCCAGGCCGGGCCAAGAACCAAGAGGGGCCCGGAGCGCGAGAGTCGACGGATGACCGGGAGCGAATCAGGGCTCGGGAGCCCGCTGAGGGACGAGAGCAGGCTGAGAGACCAGAGCGGGCCGAGAGGCGAGAACACGCTGGGGGTCGGGAACACGCTGAGACTGGACAGAGTGCGTCCCAACGAAGAAGGCCACAATGAACGCGAAGAACGCCTGGGAACTGTTGCTCTTCGTCATCCTGCCTTACGTGTCGCTAACCATCTTCTTGGTCGGGCACGTATGGCGCTATCGCTTCGATCAGTTCGGCTGGACCTCACGCTCCAGCCAGCTGTACGAGAAGAAGATGCTCCTGCTCGGGTCACCGCTCTTCCACTACGGAACGTTGCTGGCCATCGGGGGGCACGCGCTCGGACTGCTGATCCCAGCATCGTGGACCGAGGCGATAGGACTCACTGAGCGCCCCTACAACCTGCTTGCCCAGGTAGCCGGCACCGCTTCCGTCGTCCTCATCATAATCGGACTGGTCGTGCTCACGGTGCGCCGTGCCGCCCGTGACCGGGTGCGGCAGGCCACCACCAAGCTCGACCTAGCCGCCTTCACCCTCCTCTGGACAATGATTCTGTTGGGCTTCGGTCAAACGGTGATCTTCAACCTCCTTGGGCCCGGCTACAATTATCGGCCTACCATCTCCGTTTGGATGCGGGGTGTTTTCAGCCTACACCCCGACGTCGCCGACCTGAACGGCGTACCCGTCCTCTATTTGGTGCACATCACCCTGGCCTGGATCTACTTGGCCCTGTTCCCATTCACCCGCTTCGTCCATCTATGGAGCGTGCCCGTCTGGTATCTCAGCAGGCCTTTTGTGGTCTATCGACGCCGTCGGCGCGAAGCTGTTCTGTCGCCCGGCGAATCAAAACGCTGGCGGACTGTAGGCGACCCGACCCGAGGCGGACCCAGGCGCTGACCCACCGCCGGCCGGAGCCGTGCGACCTGATCAGAACCCGCCAGCCTCCCTGTCTCTAGGCGGATGGACCGTCGGGCGGGCCCTCAGAAGGACGATGACGCGCAGGACCCTCCGCACTTGTGAGATTCATGGCCGTGTTCACGAGGGAGACATGTGTGAATGCCTGAGGGAAGTTGCCGAGCATCATCCGACGCTTCGGATCATACTCCTCCGACATTAGCCCCAAGTCGTTGCGCACGCCCAGCAACCGCTTGTAGAGCGCGCGCGCTTCACGCGCGCGCCCCTGCAACATCAAATTGTCGGCCAACCAGAAAGTGCAGGGAAGAAACGTGCCCTCACCGGCCGGCAGCCCATCGACATCGTTCTTCTGGTCGGTCTCATAGCGAACCACGAAGCCTTCGTTCAACAGGCCCTTCTCAATAGCGGCCACAGTGCCCCGCACCCGGGGGTCGGAGGCGGGCAGAAAGCCGACCAGGGGTATCATCAGGAGGGCCGCATCCAGTAACGAAGAGCCGTAGAACCAGGTGAATGCTCCGCGTTCGGCGTTGTAGCCCCGCTCGCATACCTCGCAGTGGATCTCTTCGCGCAGTCGTCTCCATTTGTCCACCGGACCGGCAAGACCTAGCTTCTCAACCGACCGAACCGCCCTGTCGGCCGCAACCCAGGCCATCACCTTGGAGTGGGTGAAGTGCCGGCGGGGTCCCCTGACCTCCCATATCCCCTCGTCCGGTTCGACCCAGTGTTCCTCCAGAAACCGCATCAGATGCTTCTGTAATCCCCAGGCCCTGGGGTTCCGAGGCACACCCATCCGCGCCGCCAGGTACATGGAATCCATGACCTCGCCGTACACGTCCAATTGGAACTGCTTAGCGGCCAGATTGCCAATGCGAACCGGCTTCGACCCACGAAAACCGTCCAGCCACGGCAACTCGAACTCGGAGAGCCGGCTCTCTCCGGCCGCTCCATACATTATCTGCATGAGTTCCGGCTGCCCAGCGATGGCCCGCAGGAGCCAATCCCTCCACGAACGGGCCTCCGTGGTGTAACCGTTCATCATCAAAGCGTAGAGGCTGAAGGTGGCATCGCGGAGCCAGCAGTAACGGTAGTCCCAGTTGCGCATCCCGCCAATCGCCTCCGGTAGAGAGGTGGTAGGAGCCGCGATCATCCCTCCCGTAGGCCGGTAGGTGAGGGCCTTAAGCACAATGAGGGAGCGGACGACGGCCTCCCGCCATTCCCCCCGGTGGGTACACTCACCAGCCCAGCCGCTCCACCAACGCGAGACTTCCTCCAACGACGCTTTCGGGTCCATGCGTGGTGGCCTGCGTTTGTGCGAGGGGTGCCAACTTAGAACGAAGGGCATCCGTTGCCCTCGACCTACCTCAAACTCGGCCGCGTGAGTGAAACTCCGAGCCGTCATCTCTACGTCAAAGCTGAAGTGCAGAGCGTCCGGCCCGGCCACGAACTCAAGGCCCCCGTCCACCCGGCGCGCCCAAGGCACCCGGGAGCCATAATCGAAGCGAACAGCCAATTCCAGAGCCATGGGCACCCGCCCGCGTACTCCTTCAACGATGCGGACAAGCCGCGGCCCCTCTCCCCCAACAGGCATGAAATCGATCAAACGAGCCTTACCTGTGGGAGTAACGAAATCGGTCTCCAGCACTAAGGTATCGTCCCGATACCTGCGCGTACTATGCCAACTGCTCCCCTGAGGACAAATACACCAATGCCCGTTGTCTAGATCCCCGAGGAGGGCAGCGAAACAGGCAGCGGAGTCAAAGCGGGGCGCACAGAACCAGTCGATCGACCCGTCACGTCCTACCAGAGCGGCAGTCCGAGTATCGCCGATCAGGCCGTAGTCTTCGATGCGAGCGGCCACGATTCCAGACCTTGGCGCTGTACGCACGGAACCAAAGTGCTCACGTCGGCCCCTAAGAGCGCCGCTCGAGCAACACCTGCTCGATCACCTGGGCCTCATTGTGCACCTCGTCACGAGCCCCGAAAAGAAGCGTCAGGGTACCCTCGCGCCGCTCCAATTCAAGGAGTTCAGCCAGCAGATCCTCGTGGCTGCGGAGCTCCTCCCGGTAGCGGTCGCCAAATCCTTCCCATTTGGCAGGCTCATGGCCGAACCACTTCCGCAGTTCAGTGGAAGGAGCGATATCGCGCATCCAAAGATCTACCCGGGCCTTCTCTTTGCTTAAGCCCCGTGGCCACAGACGATCGACAAGTATTCGAAATCCGTCTCCAGGGTCCGCCGGTTCATACACCCGCTTGAGTTTGATTGCCATGGGATATCCCTGCCTTTCCCTTGCTCTAGAACCGCTATGCCCCCCAAACTAACACCACTAAACCCGTTCCCCTGCAGACGATATCTCGCCAAGGCTGGGGTACGTCCTCGGACGGGAGTGGAGAACCGGTCGGGGCCGAACGAAAGAGACGTCTCTCCATCCCGGCAAATCCAACAACGAGTGATGGACCAGACGCATGGCGTACGATAGAATGCGGAGCAGACCGGGTTGACGGAGG
>JAXGNF010000125.1:0-3990 GCA_040768135.1 Thermoleophilia bacterium
AGCAACCGCCGGGCAGGTGCGTAGCCGCCTTCGCCCAGGAAGAAGGTGGCACCTGGTAGCAGCACCGCAACCGGCACCCGCTTCTCCCCATCGGAGGCGGAGAGCGCCTCGATGCCGGCCTCGCTGACGTGATCCAGATGGTCCACCGACACCGCCCCCAATTCAGCCGCCATCTCGGTACCGCCCATGTAGGTAAGTTGGTCGGCGTGCAACTTGGGTAGGAGCCCGTGTTCAACGCCGGCTTCCAGCACCCGGCGGCACTGCTCGACACTGAACGCGCCCTGCTCGCAGAAGGCGTCGCAGAACTTGGCCAGGTGATGCTTAGCCACAGCCGGGATCATCTTTTTGGTGACCATTCTTACATAGTCGTCAGGCCGGTCGAGATACTCCACCGGCACGGTATGCGCGGCCAGCAACGTCGGCACGACATCGACCGCATGAGCTTCGCCGACATCCCGATACACCTCGAGTAGGCGCAATTCTTGCTCCTGGGACAGACCGTACCCACTCTTGGCCTCTACCGTAGTGACACCGAAGCGCAAGAAGTAGTCGAGCCGTTTGCGTGTGAGGGCGCGAAGCACCTCGTCGGGGGCAGCCCGGGTTGCGTGGACAGTGCTCATGATGCCGCCGCCGGCCGCGGCCACTTCCTGGTAGCTCGTCCCCGCCACCCGGAGCTGGAACTCATCGGACCGCTCACCGGCGAAAGCCAGATGGGCATGGCACTCGACCAAGCAAGGCATAACCAACCGCCCGTCGGCCTCCACCGTCTGCCCGCCCCGGACCAGACGGACCTCTTCCCGTAACTCATTGGTCCGACCTACCCAGACGATACGGCCGTTCCGTGCAGCCACGGCTCCTCCGGGGAGGAGCCCCAACGTTGAGCGAGGACCCAAGGCAGCACCGGTGCGAGCGCAGGTGAGCAACTCACCTGCCCCACTGACGACGAAGTCGGCCTCTACCCACTCCCGCGGTTCGCTCACCTTCAGCCTCCTATCCCCGGGAGCCCGGCTCCATGGGGCCCACCACGGCTTCCACCCTCTCGATCACTGAACACCCCGCCCCCAGCTCCGGAAACGTCTCGGTATCGGGCGTCTGCGGACGATCTTCTCTCAGCGCCTCCCCGGCCGCCCGAATGAAGTCATGAGCCGCGACCATTCCCTGCTCCGGACGCAGGCCCTCGCGCAATTACAGTCCCTTCATTCCGCATGGTAACTCCATTACGAGCACCTTGAAGACACTCTTGGACACTTCCCGGGCTCTGAGAGTGGCAAACGCCCCCATGCTAGCTGTAATGCCACACCTTGTTGACAACGAAAGACATGGGCGAGGAGCCTCTCAATGCGGTATGGGGTCGCTCATGATTGTAGTAGGTGAGCCAGCTTTCGAGAAGCCCGTTCCTGTCGTCGTTCGAAAGGTAGAGCTCGGGGTAGGCCCACTCGTGCCCGCGCGTACGGATGAACCGTTTTGCTTTGCCGTTGGTCGGTGGGCGATAGGGCCGGGTGGTCCGGGGACGAACCCCGAGACCGGGAAGTACTTCTCTAAAAACGGGCGACTGGGTGTAGCAGAAGGCCCGATCGGTGAGAACGGCCTTTACCGTTACCCCGTGCGCGGCGAAGGGGGCCTGCATCCGGGCCAGGAAGGCGGCGCCGGTCGGACCCTTTTCATCGGGAAGCGCCTCGACATAGGGGACGCCTGTGCAGTCGTCCCTGGCCCCGTGCAGGAAGTCGTACCCGGTCTTCTAACGACGCTGATTAGCCATGACGGTAGCCGGGCGTCCGAGCATGCAGTGACCGCCGCCATCCGGGAGGCGCACCCGCTTCTTGGTGTCTATGTGCACGAGCTTTCCCGGACGGTCTTTCTGGTAGCCGATCACCTCACGGGTGGTACGATCCAGATCGGAGAGTCGGGAGCGGCCGTGGCCCCGAAGAATCCCGTAGGGGGTGGAAGGGCTAAGACCCAGGCGGGGGCCGAGCTGGGCGGGGCCGAGACGCAGACTTGTGCGCTCGCAAAGCACCTCCCTCACCCGGGACTCAGGCAGAACCCGAGCCAGACGGCGTGGGCGGCTCGAGCGCTCACGAAGCCCGGGCTCGCCTTCCTCTCGGTAGTGCCTGAGCCCCTTGTAGACGGTCGCGCGAGAAACCCCGGCGGATTCAGCCATCTGAGCCGGCGACCAGCCGACAACAAGCACGCGTTCTACGACAAGAAGCCTTCCCGCCGGGGTCAGTTTGGCCTTAGCATGGGTCATGGGAGTCTCCTTTGTTTTGGTCTAGGACTTGTGCAATCCCAAACCGAACAGAGAGACTCCCTATTTGTCAACAACGTCAGCGGGCATTACAGCTAGCGGAGTCCTCTTTGCCGACCAACGCGAGGATTCCGTCCAAGCGCGACGACTGCTTGGTCTTGGTCTTGGTCTTGACCCGATTCTGTTGACACTGGAGGAATTGGACCCCTAAGGTCCAGAAGGGAGTGTCGACGTGGCCCACACACCGGAGGCGAGGCAGGAGGCAGTACGGCTTTATCGGGTGAGTCAGCGGGGTGTCAGGTCCTGCGCCGCCCAGCTGGGGATCTCTCCCGGCACCCTTCGTGCCTGGGTCCGCCAGGCCGAAGTCGATAAAGGACTAAAGAGACGGGCTGACCAGTCCCGAGCGAGCTGAGCTTCTCCGGCTCAGGCGTGAGGTTCGCATCCTCGAAGAGGAGAAGGAGATCCTCCGCAAGGCCGCGCTTTTCTTCGCCAGGGAGACCGATCAGCGCAAATGAAGTTCCGCCTGACCTGCGAAGAGAAGTCGCACCACCCTGTCTCCCGTCTTGCCCGTGTGCTCTTCTGTGACGGCCGCGGGATACCACGCCTTAAAAGAAGCGTCCGATCTCTCGCCGGATCCAAGAGGATGAACGCCTCAAGAGACTCATCCAGGCCGCTCACAAGCGCTCTTTAGGCATCTATGGCGCTCCCAGGATTCACGCGGAACTGGCCATGGTACACGACGAACATGTGTCCCGGAAGCGCATCGCCCGCCTAATGGTCGAACTCGGCCTGGAAGGTGTCTCCCGGCGAGGAAAACGCCGGGCCAGGCGCACCGGAGCGGAGACGCCGGCCGCACCCGATCTCGTCCGTCGGGGAGTTCACGGCCGACACTCCCAACGAACTCTGGACCCTCGACATCACCTACGTCTCGACGTGGGAAGGCTGGCTCTTCCTTGCCGCTGTGGTCGACGCCTGCTCCCGCCGCGTGTGTGGCTGGTCCATGCGTGACGATCTAAAAGCCGATCTCGTGGTTGATGCTCTCGGCATGGCGACCACCCGCCGGCGTCCTGGGCCCGGCCTCATCCATCATTCCGATCGCGGTGGCCAATATCGTTCCCTGGCGTTCGGCCGCACGCTTCGTGACTCCGGGATCCTTGCCTCCATGGGCTCCCGGGGCAATGCCTATGACAACGCCGCCTGCGAGAGCTTCATGGCCAGCATCAAGACCGAACTCGCACAAGCGTCAGACCTTCAAAACCAGAGACGAAGCCCGGTTGGCGGTCTTCAGCTACATCGAGGGGTTCTACAACCCTCAAGCGCAGGCACTCGGCTCTCGGCTACCTATCTCCGGTTGAATACGAGAAGATGTTGCAGGAGAATCGTTCACTGACTGTCGCGGTCTAACCTAAAACAGTCAACGGAAACGGGGCAACTCCAAGACCAGAGCCGAAGACAGCTGACTTGGTTGGGCAAAATCCTCCCCACCCGAGTGCAGTGTTTGATCTCCTCTTTCAAGCGCTCCAACATGTTGGTGCTCTTCAAGTGCTTGTGATGGCCGCGAGGCAGACGGTAGAACGTGAAGGTCTCAAAGATGTTCTCTTTCACGTAGGTCACACAGCTTGGGATAGGTTTTCTGCCAGCGGGCGAGCCAAGCGGCGAGGTCCTTCTGAGCTTCGGACACGTCGCGGCGCTCGTAGAGCCACCTGAGCTCTTGCAGACGGTCGTCGTTGGCCTTGCGGGGCAGGTGG
>JAXGNF010000126.1:0-3938 GCA_040768135.1 Thermoleophilia bacterium
CTAGTTGGGCCGAGTGGGAAGATCGACTCGTTAGCGGGCCTTGATGTGGAGACGTTCAGGGCCGATGTGCGCGACCAGCAGTCACTTCTGCAGGCTTTTCGCGGAGCCGCGGTCGTTTATCACACCGCAGGTATTGTGTCGATTGCAGCCCGAGGATTGGAACAACTGCGCCTCATCAACGTGGAGGGGACCCGCAATGTGCTCGCTGCCTGCCGGGAGGCTCGAGTGGGCCGGCTCGTCTATACCAGTTCTGTACACGCCCTAGTCGAACCACCGCAAGGGACCTGTCTGAACGAAAGCTTTCCCATCGACTCGGCGGGCCTCCGCGGCCCGTACGCCCGGACAAAAGCCGAGGCTACACGCCTAGTGTTCGCCGCCGCCCGGGAAGGACTGGACGTCGTGGTGACGTTCCCCCCGGGGATCATAGGACCCTACGATTTCCGCCTGTCTCACACCGGGAGATTCTTTCAGATGTGTGCACGAGGCCGACTCAAAGTGTACGTCGATGGCGCCTACAACTTCGTAGACGTGCGCGATGTCGCCGAGGGGCTGATAGCAGCGGCCGAGAAAGGACGTTCGGGCGAAGGCTACGTGTTCTCCGGACACACCGTCAGTGTAGCCGAACTTATCCGGGCCATCGAGACCATCAGTGGGATACCAGGCCCACGGTGGCGTCTGCCCTTCGCCTTCACTCGATCGGTCAGCTTCCTCATACCTGCGTATTACTGGATCCGACGGGAGTTGCCTCTTTTCACCACCTACTCACTCGACGTCATTGCCTCCAACTGCCTCATGAGCTCAGCCAAAGCAGAACGGGAACTCGACTTTCATCCTCGACCTCTACACGAGACGTTAAGCGACACCATCGCCTGGTACTGTCAGGCCGACAAACAGACGAGCCCTGAGTGGCTCGAGACGCCTGCATAGAACCGGGTTGGATCTCCCGGTCCGGAATCCCTGTCGGGCGGGCGGCTCATTCCAGCCACGATCAAGCTTTGCGGCAGCCTCCTAGTTCGTTTCAGCCGCAGCCTCCTGGTTCGTTTCAGACGCAGCCACGCTTTCCGAGAGGCTCCATCGTCACTTGGAGAGTAGACCATAGAACTCAGGCCGTCTGTCCTCAAATGCGTCAACTTCCAACTCTCCCGGTATTACCACCTTATGCTTTTGATCTGCCGCAGACGGATCGACGTCCGCAAAAACCAGGTCCTCGGTGAAGTGGTTGCCCTCGGCCAAAATGACCCCAGCCTGGTCGACTATCATGCTCCGTCCAATGAACCTTACCCCCCGCTCTTGCCCTACCCGATTGACCGCGATGTGGTTGATGAGGTTCTCACGAGCCCTGGTCTGAACAACATAATCGGGGATGAACTCAATATCGTCAGGCCAGTTCGCAATCGTGACCAGTAGTTGGGCGCCCATCAGGGCCAACACCCGCGAGTATTCGGGGAAGTCGAGATCGTAGCAGATGGCGAGTCCGATCCTGCCCAACGGAGTCTCGTGTACCTGCGGAGCAAGGTCGCCCTGGCGCAGAAAGCGGTCGATCCCCAGATAAGGCAGGTGCAGCTTACGGTATTTGCCTATCACCCCGTCAGGGCTGATCAGCGCAGATGAGTTGAAGTAGGCCCCTTGATCCTTCTCCAGTAGGCCTACCACTGCGTATGCGTCAAGCCGCCGGCAGGCATCGGCCATCGCGTCGGTGCTTGGCCCTGGAATCGGTTCGGCCACGGGGACCGCCTCTTCGATGCTGTGGTAGACGTATCCGGTTAGCGCGGCTTCAGGAAAGACGACCAGCCGGGCTCCGGCATCGGCTGCGGCGCCGAGGAGTTCGAGACAACGGGCCAGATTCCGAGGGACGTCCGCCAGGACCGGATCCATCTGTGCCGCAGCGACGCGGACGGTTCGGCTCATAGTTCAGCCTCCTATCGTACAGCCTTATACCGCCATGACCGTCCCCACAGTCTACCGAGCAATAGTCTCGCGAGGTAGGTGAAGTACGAAGCGCGGTCTTGCTATACGGGTATAACATAGTTAGCTTCCTCGCATGCGGCGAGCTTCTCGGCGCCTGGTCGCCCACTACCCCTAAGGGTTGCAGGGGCGATCGGGACGTCGCTTGGGTGCCGGGTCGGCGACCGGTAGACCGCTCGCCATCTCGATCCTGCCTCTGCGGATAAGTCTACTTGCGTTCCCTCTGATCATCGCTTCGAACGCGCGGCTGGAGAAGAACGGTGAGAACAACGATACTTCGGCGTGGCTGTCAACCGGCGTCCACCGCAAGCCGATATTGACTCAGAGAACGACCGTGCCGATAATGTTCTCAGCGGGTTGGTCTCAGTATCTCCGCACCCTGCGGAGACCAAGGTAGCGTTCCTATCGGAGTTGGAGCAGACCGCACCACGGAGGACAGACCATGAGAAGACCCCATTACAAGCGTAGGACCTCGTTGATCGTCTTGTTCCTGATCGTAGCCTTGGGCCTAGTACTGGCGGGTGTGTTCCAGGGCGATACGAATGAAACCTCAGCCGCTCCTCCGATAACCCTGCCGCCTGGCCTATACTTCTATGTGACCGCCTACACGCCGGCCGATGGTGCGACAGAAGTAGCCCTCACCGAGAGAGTGGAAGCCACGTTCAACCGCGCCGTCGATCCCTCCACTGTTAACCTCGCGAGCTTCTACATCTATGAGAAACCTTCTGGTCCTTTGCTGTTGACAACTATTACCTTCAACACCACGCATACCAAGGCTTATCTGAAGCCGAATGCCGGCCTGAAAGCCAACACCGTCTACATAGTGGGTTTAAGCAATTACATTAAAAGCAAGGACCTACCCATCTTGAATCTGATGCCGGTGGAGTGGTCATTCAAAACCGTCGCACCACCCAAGGTGTTGACCAGATCACCCGGAGTGGGAGCCACGAACGTCTCCGTCGATCAGTCCGTTACAGTCACCTTCGACAAGAATATGGACTGGTCCACGGTCACGACCGACAGGTTCTATCTACTGGAAGTGGGGGGCGGTCATGTGCTGACCACCATGACCAAGAGCGCCGATAAGCGCACGGCCCGCCTTGACCCTCTATCCGACCTGAAGCCGAGTACCACTTACAAAGCCGTGCTGGTGACCGGTATCAAGGCGGAGAACGGCCTTGGTCTCGAGGGCCAGTCTTGGACCTTCACCACGGCCGCGGCAGCCGCGGAAGCTCCACAGGTGGTATCGACCACACCGGCTAACGGGGCCACTGCCGTCCCGGTCGGACAGACCATCTCGGCCGTCTTCGACAAGGATATGGACGCCGCTACCCTCACAACCGCGAGCTTCTATGTGAAAAAGTCGGGAGGGGCTGTGCTGCCGGCGACCGTCTCCTACAGTGCCGGCACCCGTACCGCGATACTCGATCCCGCGGCCGACCTGGAGCCCGGCGCCACCTATCAGGTGACGCTCACCGGCGCGGTGAAGAGCGCCGCCGGCAAGGCGCTTGCAGGCACACCGGTCAATTGGAGCTTCGCCACCGCGGCCGAAGCTCCACAGGTGGTATCGACCACACCGGCTAACGGGGCCACTGCCGTCCCGGTCGGACAGACCATCTCGGCCGTCTTCGACAAGGATATGGACGCCGCTACCCTCACAACCGCGAGCTTCTATGTGAAAAAGTCGGGAGGGGCTGTGCTGCCGGCGACCGTCTCCTACAGTGCCGGCACCCGTACCGCGATACTCGATCCCGCGGCCGACCTGGAGCCCGGGGCCACCTATCAGGTGACGCTCACCACTGCGGTGAAGAGCGCCGCCGGCAAGGCGCTTGCAGGCGCGCCGGTCAATTGGAGCTTCGCCACCGCGGCGAGCCCTCCACCGCCGACCATCCACTTCACCGACGTCCCGCCCGGCCACCCCTACCATGACGCCATCGCCGACCTGGCGACTCGAGGGATCATAAGCGGTTATG
>JAXGNF010000127.1:0-3905 GCA_040768135.1 Thermoleophilia bacterium
ACCGGCCGCTGAGGTCGCCGAAGACCTCGTCGACGGAGCGAAAGCGTTCTGCATTCTTACCCAGAGCCTGGATCCGCCCGGCTATGTTGCAGCCGAGTATCTGTCTTCTTGGCCGTCGCAATCCAAACGTCGACCGGTTCAAGAAGGGGGTGCCTTGAAGGAGCTGCCAATCCGAATCGTTGATGGAGGCGGCATGGACTCGAACCAGAACCTCCTCGTCGCCGGGCGTGGGTTCAGCCAGTTCTCTCAGCTAAAGCACATCCCACGTCCCATATCGGGTGAACACGACAGCTCTCATGGCCTCTTCCACCCTCCCTATCCCGGCACGCGGCCGGCCGCCGTCCTTCAGGATACGCCTGCCTGGACGATCCGACTGTCGCGACTTCCGGCCGGGCTCCCGTCTGATGCGTTCGCGTGCATGTGGCTTTTATCAGTGGTGTCGATGCCGTCGTGTTTGCCCCCGAGTTGCCCCCGCACTCGCCCGAAAGAGGCAAGAAGCCCGGCTTCAGCGACCGGGCTCCGACAAGCCGTTCTTGGCTTTTCTGAGCGATGGGGGGCTTCGCACCCCTGGGTCGCCTGCTCGGCACGGGGGTCTCTCCAGGGGCATGATGATCCAGGCGGGATACCAGTGAAGGGCGGTGTCCACGCGTGTCTCCCGAGAAGCGTCTCGGCCGCACTCTACGCACTGTGCCGGGAGTACCATCGGGGATGTGCCGAGGATCGCTTCCTTGCCCACGGTCCAATCCGACACCGATCTGCCCCCTGTACGAACAAAGTGCGAACGGAGATGCCGTCCCTGGGCGCAGCGGACGTGTATGCACCGTCCTCATCATACGACCTCTCAGGCGCACGCCTCTCGGCAATCCCCAACACTGAGCGGAGCCGCTTTCCGGTCTGTTGGGCGTCCTCTCATGAAAAAGCCTTCCGTGGCTTGTCATGAGTGACGTTTGTGTATACAATCGTATGCGCGAAGGAGGTCAGTCATGAAGTTCGTCAGTGTGCGTGACCTACGAGGCCGGTCCGCCGAGATCTGGCGCGAGTTGCCTGAGGAGCGCGAGATGGTGGTAACCAGCAACGGCCGACCCATCGCCATCCTCGCCACTGTGAATGAGTCCAATCTCGAGGAGTCTCTGGCGGCCTTCCGCCAGGCGCGGGCTATCGAGGCGGTGAGTCACATACAGCGCCGTTCGGTCGCAGCAGGGACCGACGCCATCTCCGCCGAGGACATCGAAGCCGAAATAGCAGCCACGCGGCAAGCACGCAGACGTTGAGGATCGTCCTCGACACCAACGTGCTCGTTTCCGGCCTGCTCTCCCCCTTCGGTCCGCCTGGTGAAATCGTGAGGATGGTCTCCGCTGGGGCCGTCCGTCTCTGTGTCGACGCACGGCTGCTCACGGAATACGAAGAGGTGCTCCTTCGACCACGCTTCGGATTCGACCCCGACTCTGTGGCCACACTTATCGACTACATCCAAACCACAGGCCACAAGGCCGCATCTACTCCCCTAGGGACGAGACTACCGGATCCCGACGACGAACCGTTCCTAGAGGTGGCCCTCGCCTCCGGCGCCGAGCACCTCGTGACTGGGAACTCCGCCCACTTCCCGGCGGAGGCTGTCGCCGGCATGTCGGTCCTCTCCCCTGCGGAGTTTCTCGAGGTGTTCCGCTCGACCCCACGGTCCGGGAAGAGCTGACGCGAGCCGCCGACCGTACCCGCTCAGTACCTCGATCGCCCCCTCGGCGTCCACGGCGATTTCATCAAGGACCAAGAGGATCGGACCATCGGGCGGCCGGCCGAGCCGGGATCCACTCCTTCGTGACCGTCGCCGGCTGCATCAGGCTTGGTGGTGTTTGGAGGTGAAGGCCACGGAGTATGTAAGGAAAATGCAGGTGCGAAGACTCTTCGTGGATTTCCTGAACGGAGGCAGATCATGACCCGCACAGGCGACGGCACCATCTACATGGGTCTGTGGAAGCACACTCCCGAGACCTGCCCGGGGCGCAGCAAAGAAGGCGCAGACATGCTGAGCGGTTTCTGGGCTAGGCGGGGCGAGTGGGAGAAAAAGGGGGTCAAGATTCTAGGAGCGTGGGTCACCGTGACCGGACACGGATACTACATCGTGGCACAGTCCAACGATTTCGACGCGGTGACGGAGTTCTTCCTGCCCCTTTGCCCCACCCAGACCGGCGACTTCGTCCCGGTGCTCACCATGGACGAGTGGATCGAGATGAACAAACCGGCCTAGGATCTAGGCTGGGTACGTCCTGATCCGAGCCCACTCCCTCGTCAAGATCGGCTGCGCCGCATATCGCTCTTTCCAGTCCTCGCCTGCGGCCCCCGTGGGGCCGTGGGCGCGGGCCGTCTCCTGCACTGAGGTCTTACCTTTCACGATGCCGAAGGACCAACGTCGCTCTTCCTTTCGCCCTCCAGGGTTGGACCTTCTCAGGGGTCTCATCCGACGTGTCTGCCACCTCCCGGTCTCTGGTGATCATGTCTTAAAGGTGGCTTGGGTGCGGAGGAGAGCAGGATGCAGGCGCGCCATGCCGGGTTCGCAGAGGTCGGACGAGTTGGCGAGAGTCATCAATGCTCAGCAACGGGGCCGAAGACGCTGCAGTCGGAGCATCGCCTTCGTGATGGTGGCGCCGGCTCCGGCAAGGCGCTCGTCTACACCTGTTACTACACCGGAGATTTGCTCACGAGTCTGACGCGTGGGCGGCGGTTCCCCACTTGTTGTTTGAGCCGGGCATCAGCCGTCCAGAGATCGGCGTCCAGTCGCTCCGCGAGTGCCAGGTAGTAGGCGTCGTAAGTCGCGTCAAGTCCAAAGGTCGAGGCGAGACGGAGGGCCGGCTCGGCGAGTGAGGAGTGGGGCTCAAGCGTGAGAGGCAATGCATCTACCGCGTCGGTCAGAAGCTGAAGGGTCGCCCGGCTCAGCAGGCCGGCTCTGTGGTACCGGTAGAAGACATCAGTCAGCTCGTAGATCAACAGCGAGGGTGCACAGATGAGCGCCTCCTGCTCGGTCCAGGCGTCGAACAGCTCCCAGGCGCGGGCATCGTCTGGCCCTACGAAGAGGCGGGCGACCAGACTGGCGTCAACGCAGATCGTTGAGCCTGGCATCGCGTTCCTTGCGCGCCTGCCCGAGCACGTCTTCGGGCCGATGAGCGGGTTTGCCCTCCAATTGCTTCATGGCCTCGTCATGCGCTCTGCGCGCAAGCCGGCGCCAACCTCCAGGCAGGCGCTTCGCGGAGAGTCGTTGGTACTCAGCCATGCTGATGACGACTACCTGGGGGACGCCGCCGCGCTCGACCACCACCGTGTCTTCCTGCTCAGCCACACGCCGGAGCAAATCGCCGAAACGGACTCGCGCCTCTGTGGCGCTCAGTACATGTTGCACCACCTCGATGCTCCCATCGATGGATCGATCGATTGATCACATTGTACCACTCCTCCTCCCGGCAGGCGCTCTCGGAGCCCCCATCGGTGGACTTGGGTAGACGCCGTTCATGATGGGCAAGCCGGTCGTCGCGGGTCCCCGCATCACCCTTGAGCAGACCCTCGGGGAACTCGGTGCCGGTCAAGGTGGTCTCGAAGAGACTGGGTCATGCGAGGGCCTCGATTACCCTGGACGTCTACGGTCACGTCCCACCTGGCATGCAGGAGGCGGCGGTGACCAGGCTCGACGCCCTCTTCGGCCGCGCGGTAGGGGAGTAGCGACCTACCTCATCAGGGCGAGCGCTAGGGGACGACCCTAGCACGTCAGACTAGGTGCCCTCCACCGCGAAGAACTCGAGGTCGACGTCGTAGAGATAGAGCGGTTGGCGTGCCGGCGCGTTCCCTGTACTCTGTAAGATGTTCCGTTCTGAGATTCCCTCTTGCACTCTGATTCCACGCACATACCCCGACGAGCC
>JAXGNF010000128.1:0-3774 GCA_040768135.1 Thermoleophilia bacterium
CCCAATATGAACCGGCTGTTCGGCAGCGCCCCGTTGGGTTGGAGCCATTGGGTGTGGATCCTAGGAGCAGCCTTGAGCATCCACGTGATAGTCGAAGTAGAGAAAGGGGCCCGGCGCTGGTGGGCCCGAAGGCACCCACCGGCACAAGCGTGCTGAGCAGAGCGTCACCCCCGGCCCGGCCCACCACCTGCGGCCCGGCTCACCGTCCCGGCCTGGCTCATCCACCGCCCCGGCCCGGCTCACACCCCGACCCAGTTCACCACACCTCGGCCCGGGGACCGTCGTGGCTCAGCACCGCCTCGATTCAACGGAGACCGTCGTGACTCAGCGCCACCTCGATTCAACGGGGACCGTCGTGACTCAGCAGGGGCCATCACGGCCCTGTCCGTCAACCGCTCTTGACCTCCGCCCAAGCCCAGTCAAGCCACGGGAAAAGGGCCTCGAGATCTGAACGCTCCACGGTCGCCCCACCCCAGATCCGAATGCCCGGAGGGGCTTCGCGATAAGGAGCAATGTCGTAAGCCACGCCCTCGTCTTCCAACAAAGAGGCGATCTTCTTCGCGACACGAGCCCGTTCCTCGGCCTGCAACTCGATGAACCAGGGGTCGACGATCTTCAGACAGATCGAGGTGCACGAACGGATGGACGGTGATTCCGCCAAGAAGTCCACCCAAGGAGTCCTTGCCACCCAACTCACTACCGCAGCCAGATTGGCTTCGCTCCGGCGAATCAACTCCGGTAGACCGCCGATGCTCTCGGCCCACTTGAGGCCGTCCAAGGCATCTTCGATAACCAGCATCGACGGGGTATTGATGGTGTCGGCCTTGAAAATGGCCTCTTGAAAGCGACCGCCCTTGGTCATCCGAAAGATCTTCGGCAGCGGCCAAGTCGGTTGATAGCCCTCTAGCCGCTCGACCGCACGGGGTCCGAGAATGAGCACACCGTGCTGGGCCTCTCCCCCCAACACCTTCTGCCACGAATAAGTGACCACATCAAGCTTGGCAATCGGTACGTCCATGGCAAAGACGGCCGACGTCGCGTCACAGATAGCCAGACCCCGGCGGTCATCAGCAATCCAATCAGCATCGGGCACACGCACCCCGGAGGTGGTGCCGTTCCAGGTGAAGACCACGTCTCGGTCCCAGTCCACTTGGTTAAGGTCGGGAATGGCGCCGTAATCGGCGGACAACACCCGCACATCGGGCAGCTTGAGCTGCTTTGTGATATCGGTCACCCAACCCTGGCCGAAGCTCTCCCACGCTAATGCGTCCACCCCCCGCGGCCCGAGGAGCGACCACATGGCCATCTCCATGGCACCGGTGTCCGAGGCGGGCACCACACCCAGATAGTAGTCGGCCGGCACTCCCAGCAAGGCTCGAGACCGATCGATCACTTCTTGGATACGGGCCCTACCAGTTCCAGAACGGTGCGACCGCCCCACCAGAGCGCCCTCCAGCGCCAGGGGGCTCCACCCCGGCCGTTTGGCACACGGGCCGGACGAGAAGCATCGGTTCTGGGGACGGGTACTGGGTTTCATGAGGGCGTCCTTCCACGCTTTCGAATGCGATTGCTGCTGAGTATGGTTTCCATCCACTCCGATTGTTGCCGACCACTGTCTAAGCCAAGTGCCTCTGAAGTGCTGCCGGTCCCCCCGCAAGCGAGGACGGACAAGCAGGCGCGGCCGGCCGAACGTCGACCGGGCCACAGATTCTACCAGGCCGACAAACGGGGGCGCGGTGTGCGCCCGAATGATTCAGCCGGTTTTTCAGTCGACGGCGACCATCACGTTGCTGGCTTTGATAACCGCATACGCCTCACTGCCGGGTTCAAGTTTGAGGTTCTCTGCGGACTGCTTGGTGATAATAGAGACAAGTTGGGCGCCTCCGGGTAGTTCAAGCACTATCTCGGAGTTAACGGCTCCGTGGGTCACTGACCGCACGGTGCCTTTAAGGACGTTGCGTGCACTCAGCTTCATGGCCGACTCCTTCCGGGCCTTGTGGGTCTCAAGCTCAAAGATGACACTCATTCGTCTTCTTACCCCGCAGGCGACGGCACCATGCGGGTGGATCGGCCGCACGTCGTCGAAACGTCCCTCGAAGTGACGGGCCCCTGCCGCTCTGCTAGAATATCCGCTCGCTGAGGCGGCGAGGCCTCGCCGCCGATTGGAGAAGTGGCCGAGAGGCTGAAGGCGCTCGCCTGCTAAGCGAGTGAAGGAGCAAATACTCCTTCCGAGGGTTCGAATCCCTCCTTCTCCGCCAGCGTGCGCCTGTAGCTCAGCTGGATAGAGCGTTGGTCTACGAAACCAAAGGCCGCAGGTTCGAGTCCTGCCAGGCGCGTTACGATTTAGCCGCAAAACACCCGCAAAACCGCCAGGTTTGCCCACCTTCCCAATACGCAGCGCTACGTTGCAATACGGCCGAATACGCTCTAAGATGGTACCTATATGGGGTCAGGTACCAGATTTTCAGAGCTAGGTACCACGGCCACGGAGCGAATCGAGAACTAGGTACCACGGTCAACGGAGCGGAGGGGGAGAGATGAGACTCACTAAGATCGTCTGTGACGGGGCCATCGCGCGGGAGCGCGACTATACCTTGTGGGACGACCGGATCCCGGGCTTCGGTTTGCGCATTCACCCCACCGGCCGCAAGACGTTCATCGTGAAGTACCGGACGCTAGACGGCCGCCAGCGCAAGATCACCCTGGGCAGGTACGGGGCGCTCACGGTAGAGGAGGCACGGCGGGAGGCGCAGAAGGTGGCGGGGGCGGTGGCTAAGGGTGAGGACCCGGCCCGAGTGAAGCAGGAGCGCCGGGAAGCACCCACCATGAAGGATCTTGCCGACCGATTCGAGCGTGAGCATATCGACGTACACCTGAAGCCCAGGACGATCGAGTCGTACAAGTGGCTCCTTGATGAGAAGATCCTTCCCACCTTCGGCGCGCTCAAGGTACAGGCGGTGACGAGTCAGGACGTGGTCCGCTGGCATTACGGCATGAAGGCGACGCCCGGCAACGCCAACCGGGCTCTGTCTGTACTTCACAAGATGTTCGCCGTGGCGGCGGTGTGGGGCTGGCACGAAGGGCCGAATCCGGCCGCAGCGGCCAAGCGGTTCAGCGAGAAGCCGCGGCAGCGGTATCTGAACGGGGCGGAGCTCTTCCGGGTGGGTAAGGCCATCACCGACGCGGAAGAAGGCCGGCCTCTACCGGATACCACCCTGGATCAGGCGCCACCCCGGCCCCTATCGCCCTACATCGCGCTTGCCTTCCGACTGCTATTGCTTACCGGCATGAGACGGGACGAAGTCCTTACCCTGCGGTGGGATGCCGTCGACCTCGAGCAGGGCATCATCACCCTAGAAGAGCATAAGACGGACGCAAGGGGCGCTAAAGTGGTGGTGCTATCGAAGGCGGCCGTGGAGCTCTTGCGACGGGCTCCCCGGCAGGCAGGCTCTCCCTGGGTCATCACCGGATCCGGCCGCAGTTGGGAGGGTGAATGGCAGCATGTTGTAAACCCGTCGAAGGCATGGAGTAGGGTCAAGGAACGCGCCAGCACCCACGAAGAGGGCTTACCCGATGTGGACGTACGGGACGTGAGGATCCACGATTTGCGCCACAGCTTCGCGTCGGTGGCGGTGGGAGCAGGGTTCAGTCTGCCTGCTATCGGAGCGCTGCTAGGCCATGCCGACCAACAGAGTACCGCGCGATATGCCCACCTCGACACGGACCCGATGCGTCTAGCGGCCGATCGGATCGGCGGCGAGATAGCGGCTCTCA
>JAXGNF010000129.1:0-3770 GCA_040768135.1 Thermoleophilia bacterium
GCCGGAACTCCATATGAGTTGGAGCACCGGATAGTGACCGAGGATGGAGTCAAATGGGTCCACGAGATCGCTGAAGTTGACTACGACCCGCAAGGAAGGCCGCTCGGCAGTTTCGGAGTAGTGCACGACATCACTGTCCACAAGACCACTGAGGAGGCTTTGCGGGCTTCTTTGGAGCGACAGGCACTCGCGCAGCGGGTCACGAAAACCGGGTTCTGGGATTGGGACATCCCTACGGACGTGCTCTCCTGGTCGCCGGAGCTCTTTGACCTTTTTGGTCTCAAACAGACCTTTGATCCCTCGTTCGAACAATGGCTGAACGTGATGCATCCGGATGATCGGCGTCGCACGATGGACTTGATAAACGGCGCCGTTGAACGGCGTGTATCTCTGGAAAACGAATACAGAGTCATTCTGCCGGACGGCGAGGAGCGTTGGATCAGTGCGTTGGGAGACACTACCTACGACCTAGACGGTCGGCCTTTGCGCATGTGCGGGATATGCCTCGACATCACCGATCGCAAGCGGGCCGATGCCGAACGCGAGCAGATGCGCGCACAAGAACAAGCTCTGGCTGCGGGTGCCTACGCCCGTAGTCTGATCGAGGCCTCTCTCGACCCTCTGGTTACCATCAGCCCCGAGGGGAAGATCACCGACGTTAACGAAGCCACCATCAAGATCACTGGTCGCGGACGAGACGAACTGGTTGGGACAGATTTCTCCGATTATTTCACCGATCCTGAGAGTGCTCGACGGGGCTACCGCGAGGTATTCAGTAAGGGCTCGGTCACCGATTACCCGCTCACAATCAGGGGGCGTGACGGCAGGTTGACCGATGTGCTGTACAACGCTTCGGTGTATACCGACGCAGAAGGGGAGGTTCTAGGCGTGTTTGCGGCGACGCGTGACATCACTGCGTTCAAGGAATTAGAAGAGCAGCGGGCCATCGCCGCAATGCTGCAGGACACTCTGATTGATACTCCTGAGGAGTTACCTGGCCTTCGCTATGGGCACCTCTATCGCTCGGCCACTCAAGGGGCCCGAGTAGGGGGTGATTTCTACGATATCTTCGAGGTCAAGAAAGGGCGCCTGGTGATCCTCATCGGGGATGTCTCCGGCCATGGGGTGGAGGCGGCCCGCATTGCCACGCTTGTGAAAGATGTGGTCAACGCGTTCTCGCACCAGTACAAGCATCCCCGCCTCGTCCTTGATAGAACGAATGACCTGCTGATCCAGAAAGGGACTCCCGGTTTTGTGACCATCTTCTTGGGGATAGTCGATCCTCAGACCCGCATTCTCACCTACAGCTCAGCAGGGCACCCCAACGCCCTTGTGCGCTCGGAGGCCGGTACCGTGACTAGACTACGGGCTGCAGCTCCGCCGTTGGGAGTATTTCCCGATCAACTGTGGACGGAGTATCAGACTCCGCTCGGGGAGCGGGATGTGCTCTTTCTCTATACCGACGGGGCTTTGGAGGCCCGTCGTGACGGTGAGTTCTTCGGTCAAGAGCGGTTGGAAGCGGTGCTGAGTCGGTGGTCCGATCCTCATCCCGAGGGGCTCCTGCAGGTTGTTCTGGAAGAAGTGATGGCGTTCTCCGGGGGCCATCTCGTAGACGACGTGGCTCTACTCGCCCTCCAGTTGACGGGACAAGGAGCTCCGGATAAGTCCCCCTAGGTTGATTGGGGAGAAGGACCTTCAGCCGTCTGACTCGGCCAACGCCGCGGACGCATCTGTCAGGTCGTTGACCACCCGGACGGTGCGTCGCTCGGTCAGGCCGGTTAGGTCGAGTAGCCTGCGCACGTTCTCGTTGGGGGCAATCAGTACCAGTCGGCCCTGATCGGTCAATCTGCGCTCCGTTTCGAAAAGGAGGGAGAGGCCCCCGCTATCGACATAGGCCAACCCGCTGCATTCGAGCAGCAGGGCTTTGGGTCCATCTGCCAGTTCTACGTCTATTGCCGTCCGGAGCCGGTCGACGGTGTCGTGATCGAGTTCGCCGGTAACGTAGATCAGGGGGACGCCCAATCGATACGAGACCTGCATCTCCAGGGATGCCGATCGGGGTGTCAATCGCGGGAGTTCATCAGACGGTCTCACGACGTGGGCATACCTCCTTCGAGCCTGTGAGCATGGGGGATGCCGTCCAGGTCGGAGAAGATATGAAAGCTGTCCTCCGCCGTAAGTTGAACGATTTGAAACAGGCGCAGAAGAGCCGGGTCCGGCCCGATGGCCGTCACGCTCCCTTTCTTAGCGCGGGCCCAGCGGACCAAAGAGAACAAGACGGCCAGGCCCAGGCTACCGATATGTCCGCAGGTCCTGAGGTCCAGGATGATCCGGGTGCCGGCAGAACCAAAGGCCTCCCAAGCCGCGTGCTCCAGCGCAAACGCGTCATCAGGGTCTACGTCGCCCTCGATGCGCAACAATGGTGTTCCGAAGGCTTTTCCGCGCGATAGCAGCACAGCCGACCTCGTTCGCGAGAACGCTTCAGCAAAAGGGATTCCCCAGGCGGCTCTTTGTGAAACGTGCCGATCGTAGTCTAATGGAAGAGCCCTCGGACTCTGACAAGATCGTAAGCCTCGCCGTAGTCGAAATCCATATCAGCGCACCACTCGTCGATCTGTCTCTGGAAGAGATAGTCGTAGGCGGTGCGATAGCGAAGGGTCACGCCCGAGGAATCGGCGGTCATGTCCGGACGGATGGGAAGGCGTAGGATGAGGTACAACCCGCTTTCGGTCTCCACAACCCCACTGTATCGGCCTTCGTTCAGGGCTGCACAGGCGCGTTCGAATTCTTCCCCCATCATGCCGGGCCCGAAGAGACGGCCCTCTGGGTAGGCTAGAAGGGTCCTGTCTTCATTGTGGTCAAAAACCAAGGAGTCGAATAGGGCGAGTGGGTCGGCGCTCAGGTCAAGACGACTGATCAGGCCTTCCAGGAGCGCTCGGTTCTCCGCCGATTCTTCAGCCGTGAGGGCCGTACCGTCGGGAGCGACGTCTGTGCGGAAGATGTACTTCGCGCACATCAGGCCGACTTCATTGACATAGGCCACCACCTGCTCGTCGGTACACTTCTCGGCGTTCGTGCCATAGAGATCGGTGAACAAAGCCAGCGTGTAACGGTCGATCTTCTGCAGGTATATGTATACGTCTTCTGAGTAGTACATGCCCGCTATGATCCTGCGATACTCAGACTCACTCCCGTAGATGGAGATGTTCCGGTCCCTCTCCTCAGCTATCTGAGCCATATCGCTCTCAGAGAGCTCGAGACCACGCCGCTTGGCTTCTGCCTCGATGGTCCGGGCAGTGATCGCTTGTTCCGCCGCGCTCTGCAAGAAAAACTCCTCGAGGGGCAGACCCTGCTGTTCGACGCTCCAGTCGGCTATTTCGTCAAGGTGATGGAGGGCCCTGTAATAGTTGGTCACGTGTTTCAGCCAGAACTTGAATTCCGGCCAGCGTACGAGATCATCGCCGACCCTCATGATGACCGTGCTGGAGGTGAGGGTGCCCGCAGGGGCGGAAGACGAGGTAGAGGCTGCGGGCGCTCGTCCATCGCAGCCGACAACTGTGGCGAGTAGGCCGCAAAGCACGGCAACAAGCCCGACGAGCCTTCGGATCTGGATAGGCCTGCACTCTTTGATTTTCAGTGGTGTTTTATGGTTGCTGAGCATCATCACTCGTTTCACGACGCCGTCGCCACACCTGGTCAGCGCCGGTCATTGATCATTGCGAATGAGCCCTAATGGTATCTCACGAAGCGGGGAGGCCGCGTCTACTGAC
>JAXGNF010000130.1:0-3708 GCA_040768135.1 Thermoleophilia bacterium
GAGCCGGTCTTCCCCGGTGAGGTGGTCTTGAGCAGGAGCCCGGGCGGGGGCGGCTGGGGAGACCCGCTCGACCGAGACCCGCGTAGGGTCTGGGAAGACGTGATTGACGGTCTAGTTAGCCCGAAGCGGGCCCACGACGTATACGGCGTGGTTGTGGGACCCGAAGGCTGCCCGCCAGACGAGATGGAATTGGACGTTGCCGCTACGGAACGACTGCGGAAGGAACGCAGAGAGAAGGCCCCCAGCGCGCACCCGGCCTAAGGGGGAGTCGAGGGACGGGATGACGACGGGCGCGACAACAAAGAAGGAGCAGGTGCTATGACTACTGCTAAGAAGTTCGACGTAGATGTCCTAGTCTGCGGCGGTGGTGTGGCCGGCGCCGCGGCCGCCGTGGCGGCGGCGCGGCTCGGAGCCCGCACCCTACTCGTCGAGGGACGGGAGTCGCTCGGAGGGCTCTGTACAAACGGCTATATCACCGGCGTCGCCGGCGTGGTCGAAGGCCTGTGCGAGGAGTGGATCGATAGGCTGGCCGCCAAGGGGGCGGCGCTCAAACGAGCCCACCTCCCGGTGATTGAACCAGAGATGGGCAAAATGGAGTTGGAGCAGATGGTGTTGCAGGCCGGCTGCCGCATCCTCTACGGGGTGCATGTGGCTGACTGCGTCGTTGAGGACGAGTCTACACTAGGGGACGGTCGCATCCGTTCGGTCATCGCCTACTCTAAGAGTGGCCGCATGGAGATCTCAGCGAAGATCTTCATCGACTGTACCGGTGACGCCGACCTGGCCTTTGCGGCGGGAGTCCCCTGCGAAGTGGGCAACGCCGAATACTGTGGGCTCAACCAGTCGGTCACTATGGGTATTCGTCTCTCCTACGTCAACGTGAAAAAGTACGAAGAGGCCGATGCCGCCTTTCAGAAGACCGGCAACCTTGAGACCAGGATGCAACTAGTAGTGGCCAAAGAGCACGAAGCCATAGCCAACGGGGACCTTCCCTGGCTCCTGGTCCCCGGTCTATTGGTCTACCCGGTGCCCGGTGGCGATCCCGAATGCTGCGATGTCACCCTCGACGCCACCCATACTTATTTCTGTCGCAACGACGACGTCGAGGACCTGACCCGACAGATAGTCGACCAACGCCGCCAAGTGCAGTGGTTCGCCACCTTCCTTAAGAAATACGTACCCGGATTCGAGAAGTCGGCCATCTCTGCCATCGCGAGTATGAATGGGGTGCGCGATTCACGGCGCATCGTCGGCGAGTACGTTTTCTCCGACGCCGATATGGCCCGAGGCGCCAAGTTCTCGGACGGTATCGCCCGCAATCCGGAGTTTTTCGACGCCCACCATCCCACCTGTGGCGATTACGTGGCCATTCGGCACATCCACCTGCCCGAGCCGCCGGAAGGAGCCATCACCCGCCCGTCTCAGGACGACGGCAACTTCCGCATGCACCCTTTCGTCACGCCGGGTGGGTACGAGGCCCGCACGAATCCTCGAGACTGGGCTGAGGTGCCGTACCAGAGCCTGGTGGCCACCAAAGTTCGTAATCTCCTTGCTGCCGGTCGGAACGTCTCAGCGGAGTTTCACGCATTGGGTTCCATCCGAGTCATTGCCTGCGCCATGGTTATGGGCCAGGCAGCAGGTACGGCCGCAGCCCTGTGTGTAAAAGAGGGCGTCGCCCCTCGCGAGTTGGATGGCATCCGAGTCCGTACGGCCCTTATCGAACAGGGCGTACCGCTTGACCGGCCACCAGGCGGCATCTGGGAGAAGCTGCGCAATATGCCGGGTACCGTCGAAGTGGCAAGCTCCGATTTCGCCGTCATCGTGAATGAGGAGGGGCAAAGCCGAACCTTCTGAGAGGCGAATCCGGCCCTTTGGTCGAACTCGGCCGTGATCGATACGCAGACACCAGCGATACGGAGGCAGTCGATGATAAAGATGATGATCCTGGCCCCTAGGAGGCCAGGGATGACTCACGACGAGTTCCGCCGTTACGTGACCGAGGTCCATGGACCGCTCGTGCGAAGCGTTACCGCGGTAGCGGCCGACATCCGCCACTACCACTACAATTTCCTCGTCGGTGGGTCTACCGACACCGCGCTCGGCCATCCCGTCGCCGACCATCTGGACATCGTCACTGAAGCCTGGTTCGACAGCGTTGAGGCTCAGAAAGAGAATATGAGGCGGCCCGGCTACTTGGAGATCGTACGCCCCGACGAACACCGGTTCGCCGACACTGCGCGGGCGGTCATGCACTATACGAAGGAGTGGCCGGTGCTGCGCGGCAGACGCACTCTCCACCGGGTCTTTTACTTCCGACGCCGCGCCCCCGGGCTCGCCCGAACCGAATTCCAAAAACTGTGGCTCGACGGCATGAGAAAGATCTTGCTCGACGAACACCGTCCTCCCGAGATTGCCGGCTACCTTCAGAACCATACCGTTGCCGAGGCCGAGCACCCCGACGGTGTAGACCCCAAGTACTTTGATGTGCTCGATGAGATCTTCCTCGAAGACACTAAGGGGCTGGCTGCTCTCAGTGCTGGAGGTCGCGGAGGGCAGGTGCGGAAGCTCGAGGAGGTACTGCTCGACACCGGCCGCACCCGAGTCTTCGTCGCCGATACTGTCATCAACATCCCTTAGGCACCGGGGGAGGGCCTACGCCCTCCCCCCGGCACGCGCTCATCCCTGGAACTGCCGCAACAACGCCGCTCGCCAACCTCTTCTACGGTACGTAGCCCCTTGAATCTCTCAGGAAGTCATCGCTGGGACGTTCCAGGATGAAGGTACTCACCAAATCGGTGAACGGCTCCACAAAAGGATAATCGTCCCGGGTCCGCCAGTCAGGTCGGGTGCAGTTCTCGTCACAAGCCTTCACCCAGCCGCGCCAGTCTTCGAAGGTTTCGAACCAGAGCTCAAGCACGCGGTCCCAGGAGGCTTGAACCCGGTCGTCCGGTGGCAGAGTGTCGGGACGCCACCGTCCTGGAACGTGTCCAACCTCACGGACTACCCGGTAGCTCACGAACCGCGCCAGACCCGGCTGTCGGGCGATCTCGGGAGCGTGAACCAGACGAAACCACTCGTCGGCCGTTTTCCGGGCGACACCTTCGGGATACCTCAAGAGAACAAGCCAGCGTAGACAGGCCTTCTCTAGGGGCAAGAAGTCATCGACCATGTAGATATCCGTCGGTTGCGGGGGAACGAAACACGCCGCTACTCTGGCCCAGATCGGAGGCGGGGTGAAGCAAGGATCGCCCTCACTATTGGCTCCCGGAAGCTCCCGCCACCAGCCCTCAGTCATGCGCCAGTTATAGAAACCGTACGGCAAAGCATCGGCAGGCGTGTTTACGGGTAGGTAGCACTCGAAGCGGCTGAGCCAGGGCCCGTACCGCCGCACGATCTCGGGAGCGTGGTCCCGGTAATACCAACGCTCCATACCGGCCACGTGGTCCATCGGTATATCGTGAAGAGCGAAACTCCGGATCATTCGGCATGTCTTTCATTCGGGAGGGGTTCGGCAACAGCCGTCGCCTCGATCTCGATCATGAATTCAGGCTCAGCAAGGCGGGTCACTCCAAGAAGCGTAGACGAAGGCTTACAACCCGCCGTACGCATCCGTTCGCTGACTACTGGGGCAGCCTCCATGAAAGCGGGGACGTCGGTAACATAGTAGTTCAGACGCACCACGTCGGCGAGCCCGAGGCCGGCCCCACC
>JAXGNF010000131.1:0-2419 GCA_040768135.1 Thermoleophilia bacterium
TGAAGTGAGCTTCCGAGTAGGGGTTGTCGGTTGAGGTGTAGGGCCGGGAGTGGGTCTTGGTGATGCCGAGGTCAGCCAAGAGGAAGGCCACCGGTTTCGAGGTCATGGAACTGCCCCGGTCGGCATGCACGGTGAGTCTTCCCGGCGGGATCTTCTGCTGCTGGGCCGCCTGGGAAATGAGAGCCTTGGCGATCCGGGCCGACTCAGCATGCTGAAGCGTCCAGCCCACCGCATAGCGGCTAAAGACGTCCAAGATGCAGTAGAGGTAGAAGTAGGTCCACTTGGCCGGCCCGAGGAGTTTGGTGATGTCCCACGACCATACCTCGTTGGGCTCGCAGGCCAGAAGCTCGGGTTTGGCGTAGGCGGGGTGGGTCAGTTGATTGCGTCGTTCCCGGACCTCGCCCTCGCGGCCAAGCAGGCGGTACATGGTGCGCTCCGAACACAGGTAGCGGCCCTCATCCAGAAGGGTGGCGTAGACCTCGGCCGGGGAAGAGTCCAAGAAGCGCTCGCTGTGCAGCTCGGCCAAAACGGTGGAGCGCTCAAGATCAGATAGTGCCCGGGCCGGAGTGGGCCGTGGAGGTGCATCTTTCCTTTCTGGCGGTCGACGCCAGCGGTAGATGGTGGCCGGTGCGAGACCCAGGGCCCGACAGGCCGGGCGCATGCCCATAAGCGGGGTGATCGCAGCCAGGGTCTGCTCGATCATCTGTCGGTGCTCGTCTCGGGACTCGCGCCCCTGGGTCCCACAAGCCGGCCCAGAAGCGCGGAGACGTTTCCCTGGACTTCTATCACCGTGCGGGCCTTTTCCAGCTCGGCTTCAGCCTGGGCCAGGCGGCGTTTAAGCTGGGCGTTCTCCCGCTCTAGAGGATGCGGGGGTTTGGGGCCTCGGGGCCGAGACAGCGCTTCCAGGGCGCCTTCGTCTCGTTGCCGGCGCCACTTCGTAAGATTGGAGGAGTAGAGGCCCTCGCGGCGCAAAAGGGCGCCGATCGCTCCCGGACGGTCGGCGAGGCTGTCGGCCTCGCGCACGATGGCCAGTTTGTAGGCGGATGTGAACCGCCGGCGCTGGGCTCGCTTGGTGAGTTCTGGGTTGGGTGCCTCCGCAAGAGTGCGCGCGCCGGCCCCTGAACTTCGCTCGCCTACGGCTCGCTCCGCTCCGGGGCCGCCATTGCCTCCTCCGCCATTCCTCTCAAACAACGACATCTCTGTGCTCCGATCTCGCCCTTCATGTTCACTAATCTCTGGGTGATGATCGTCTCACGTCAGCTTGGCAGGGAGGGAAGCCCATAGAGGGTATAGACACGTTATCACTGCGGCAGAGCGGCGAGGCCTAGAGCGCCGGTGGCTTCTGCACAAGATCCGCTCGGGGGGAACGACGTGAGTCCGGGGACATCTGTCGAAGTCAGACCGCTCTCCATGAACGACATCCCGGGAACAATGCGCCTTCTTGACGAAACACGACCGCCCATCGGCAGAATGTCATCAGACTCGTCTTACCACGCCCTCATGATTGAGTCGACGAAAGGGAGAGGGCTGTGGTGGCTGGTGGCGGTCGAGAATGACACGGTGATTGGATTTTGTGTAGCCCACAGACGTGGGAGAAGCTTCTGGCAGCGATACCTGTCGAGGCACCCGGTACTGCTTAGTAACCTGATCGCACATGAGTGCGCTCGACATATCAGCCACACCCTACAATCCCGCAAGGGCCGGGAGCGAGGCAGCGATAACGCATCAAGAGCAGCGGAAAGCGAGCCTGATGGACCTAGATGGAGTGATGACAACCCTGATTTCGCGAAGGGCATACTCATCTACATAGCAACCCAACACAGGGGACGAGGTATCGGCGGGAAACTCAACGACGCTCTAGTCCATACGCTCATGCGGGAAGGCGTCAAGCGCCTTGATCTTCATATAGATCTGGGTAACAACGCCTCTGTACGTCTCGCTCAGAAGTCCGGGTGGACCGTTCGCCGTGAACAATCGGGTTACCTTGTCATAGTCAATCTTAACGATAAGAACGACTGATGGATCAGCGCCTGGATCGGCACCTCAGACTGGAACGTGCAGACGCTAAAACTCTTCGACCCGTCGAGGACTACGCGGACTTCACCGTGTTTCAGACTGAAGCTTGGCTCGCGTTTGTGAAAGAGACACAAGATGGAGAACCGGTCTTCGCGAAACTGCTCGCTGACAACCAAGTGGTGGGACGGTTCACAGGCGTCATATTCAGAAAATCCGGACTTAGGATTCTCGGATCTCCTGCCCCTGGTTGGACCACTTCATATATGGGATTCAACTTGGAGGAAGGGGTCAGTCGTAGAGCGGCTGTCGACGCGTTCAGACGAAGTGCGTTCAGGGAATTCGGGTGCATTCATTTCGAGCTGCTTGACCGCCGTGTTTCAATCGAAGATGCGGAGGCTCTCGG
>JAXGNF010000131.1:2519-3664 GCA_040768135.1 Thermoleophilia bacterium
ATTTTCCCTGCTGCCAACGACTTCATGTATTTCTGGGGTGGGGCGAGCTTTCGGACCGGCCAGATCGATCGCCCCAATGAAGCCATCCAATGGGCTGCCATGAAATTCTGGAAGGCCGCAGGGATACGTTCCTACGATATGGGCGGAGGAGGAGGGTACAAAAGGAAATATGGGGGGCGCGAGATCAGGGGAGCATGGATCCGCAAGTCGAGATACCGCATTCTCGAACCACTTCGCAACTCGGCCCAACTCGCAAAGAGACTGCAACAACGTATAGGCGGATTGGGCAAATCATAGTGGATGGCGTTTTTGGGTGGGAGCAGCCACCGCTCGGACGATAACCGGCTGCCAGAAGACAGTACTGCAGCCCTTCACGCGAATCCGTCACCGCTATTGACCGCCCTCCGACACCACCCATCCAGCCTGCGCACCTGCTGCGGGCGCCGAGTCAACGCGCCGGCAATCCGCCCAGCTCTCCAATGTGTCACAATCACCGCATGAACCACCCCACCCCTTTCCTCATCGTGGGCGCCTGCGGCATGCTGGGACGCGCAACGGCAAGGCTGCTGGGAGCCCGGGCCACCGCCCTCACCTTCGCCGACCTCGATATCACTGACCCTGTGGCCGTGGCCGCCGCGCTGTCCCGCCACCGGCCGACCACCCTCATCAACTGCGCAGCGGCCACCGACGTCGACCGCTGCGAGACCGACCACGCCTACGCCGACGCCGGCAACGTCGAGGGGCCCCGATACCTGGCAGAGGCGTGCGCCAAGCGAGGGATTCGGATGGTCCACGTCTCCACCGACTTCGTCTTCGACGGAGTCAAGGGGGCGCCATACACGGAAGAGGACGAGCCTGCTCCGCTCGGCTACTACGGCCTTTCCAAGCTACGCGGGGAGGCAGTTGTCCGCGAACTGCTGCCGGAGGCCCTGGTAGTGCGCACGAGTTGGGTGTACGGGCCCGTCGGCCCGGCCGGCAGCAACTTCCCCCTCAAGGTGCTCGAATGGACGCGCCGGCCCGGCCCCCTGCGCGTGGCCGTGGATCAACTCGGCTCCCCCACCTATGCACCCCACCTGGCCGAAGGTATCCTCGAGTTGGTCCGGGCCGGCGCCACCGGGTTGTTCCACCTGGCCGGAGAGGGCTGC
>JAXGNF010000132.1:0-3650 GCA_040768135.1 Thermoleophilia bacterium
CTCAGGCAGGCCATCGCGGCTCAGAAGACACCCCTGGGCGACGATGAGTGGGCCCTCTCAGACGGAGACTACACTCCAGGCTCAATCCTGATGACAGAGGCATACGAAGCCCTGGTCTCGCAACGTTGGTTCGAGAGCCTCACCGCTCTCTGCGGCGAACTCCTCGGGGCGGCCCGGGCACAGTTCGCCACAGAGCAGGCCCCCGAGGACGGCTGCTTCGACGTGCTGGACGGCGGCGCCCTCGATTTCACGTTTTGGAACGTGGTGCGTTGCCCGGATGGGTCGCTCCGATCCGTCGATACGAAATGGACCCAAAAAGGAGGGGTTCCCGCCGATTACGTCCTTTTCAGGAGTCTCTTCTTCTTGCTGTCCGCAGGATCGCCGTTCTTATCCGTGAGCCTCCGCGACACTATGAGGCGCCTCCTGCAGCAGTTCTTCCCTGAGTTCGACGACACCCGACTCGACAACCATCTAGCCAGAGAGAGGCGCCTGCAGGAGTGCGTCCACCCCGATGATCCGTCTCAGGTCCACTCAGACGCCGAAGGACGCCTGGTGGTCCCTGTGGCCGGCGGAAGTGTGCCGGACAAGCTGCAGCGACTGTTGCTGGCGGAAGCGCGGATCGCGACGGTCGCCGAAACCGAGGATCAACTGGAAAGAGCGCGGGCTGAGAGCGACAGACTGCTGGCGGAGCTGCACGAAAAGCAGACGGAGAACGAGGGATTGCGCGCCAAACTGGACGAGGCCCGCCAACACATAGCGGACATACGCAGTGAATCCGATGAGCGCGCCGTGAAAATCGAGGCCCTCTATGCTTCGACCTCCTGGCGCATCAGCGCACCAGTACGACTGTTGGGCCAGCAGGTCGTCCGGCTACGTCGTTATGGGGTGAAGACAAAGATGCGCCGCCAAGCGGGCAGGTTCGCGAGACTCGTCGCACCCGGCCTGATGGAACGTCGTGCCCGCCGCCTGGCCCCGCCGAGGCCCCTCGTAAGGCGTGAGGAAGGCCCGTGTGATCCTCTGCTGCTGGCCGCCGAGGCGGCGCACCTAGATTATCGGCCGGTCGTCTCTATCCTCATGCCGGTCTACCAGGCAGATCCTCAGTACCTACGGGCGGCCGTCGAGTCGGTGCTGGCTCAGGCCTACACGGAGTGGGAATTGATCATGTGCGACGACGGCTCCACCCGAGTCGACACCCGGGCCGCCCTCAAGGAGCTGGCGTTATTAGACCCTCGCATCCAGGTGCGCCATCAGGGGATGAACACCGGCATCGCCACGGCGACGAACGCGGCCCTAGCCGAGGCCCAAGGCGAATTCGTGGCCATGCTCGACCACGATGACGAACTGCTGCCGGCGGCGCTTCTGGAGGTCGTCAAAGTCCTGAACACCGACAAGACGCTCGACGCCATCTACACGGACCAGGACTACATGGAGGCCGACGGAAGTCTTGCTCAGAACTTCTACAAGCCCGACTGGTCGCCGGAGTTGTTCCGCGGTGTTATGTACGTAGGGCACCTCCTCGTCGTTCGGCGCTCGCTCGCCGAATCTATAGGTGGGTTCGATCCCGCCTTCGATAACGTACAGGACTTCGAGTTCATGTTGCGCCTGGCCGAGAGGACCGACCGCATCGCTCATATCCCCAAGGTCCTGTATCGCTGGCGCAAGATACCCGGCAGCGTGGCCTTCGGCGGCGATGAGAAAAGCAACATCGAACCGCTGCAGGCGGCCGCCGTCAATGTCCACTTGGAGCGCTGCGGCATTAGAGCGATGGCACGCTCGAACCCCGACCACGCGCACCGGTTGCTGATCACTCCTTTGCCGCGAAAAGAGTACCCGCTCATCACCGTGCTGGTGAGCGCCTCCGGAGTGGAGAGCCATCTCGAAGCATGCTGCAGGTCGATCCTTGCTTCCGACAGCTATCCGAACAAGGAAGTAATCGTCGCGGGCGGCAATGTCGAGAGCAACCTGAGTGAGCGCCTCCGGGCGATGGGGGTCCGATTGGTGGCGTCCGGCCAGGGTGGAGCCGCCGCCGTCCTAGCAGGACTGGAAGAAGCCGGGGGCGAGGTCATCGTCTCCATGGCGGGGGATGTGGAAGTGCAAACCCCCGATTGGCTTGAGCATCTGCTCTTTGGATGCGAACTGCCGGGCATCGCCTGTGTGGCGCCGCTCATTCTTGCCTCAGACGGCCTCGTTTCAAGCGCCGGACTGATCCTGGGCGGAGAGGAGATCGTGAATCCTGCCATGAGAGGCCTCCGACCCAGAGACGACGGTTACGCCGGCTCGCTGTCGTGCGCACGTGAGGTGAGCGCCGTGTCCGGAGACTGCTGGGCTGTGGCCCGAAGGACGTTGGACGATCTGGGAGGCCTCAACTCCTACTTCGCTGATGAAGCCATCCAGACGGCCGACTTCTCACTTCGGGCCCTCACCGCCGGCATGCGTCACCTGTGCACCCCCCGCGTTGTCGTGCGCCACCGGATGTCCGCCCCCCAGTCGGGTGACCCGGGCGGAGCGGCAGACGCCCTCGACAGACTCCTGTTGGCCGACGCCTGGGAGCCGTTGGCCAAAGAAGGCGACGCCTTCCACAACCCCAATTTCCAGCAAACTTCTCCCGGATACCAAGAATGAACGTCGCCTTCGTCAGCCATTGTGACTTCACAGGCAATAGCGCGATGCACGTGTTCAGTATCGCCAACGAGCTACAGACGCTGGGCGTAGACTCAGCCGTCTTTGTGCCCGACAACCCCGATACGGTCCGGTCCCACGGCGCTCCCCGCTTTCGAGTGCTGCACTACAACGACGCCCAGCGAGAGCCACTCGTCTTTCCGGACGGACGCGGCCCCGACCTCATCCATGCCTGGACTCCGCGCGAGCAGGTCCGGCTGGTCGCCGAAGCGCTGGCCCGGCGATACCGCGCTCCCTACCTCGTGCACCTTGAGGATAATGAGGAGATCATTGTGGAGGACGAGTTGGAAGGGCCGTCCTTCGCCGAGTTGGGGAGCCTGCCGCTGCCGCTTATCGACCGGTTGGTACCCCCGCACCGGTCTCATCCGGTCTACTACCCCCGATTCCTCGAAGGGGCCTCCGCGATGACGGCCCTCATGGACAGCCTCCTTGAGTTCAAACCGGCGCACCTACCAGGCGTGGTTTTCTGGGCGGGTTTTGACGAAGGCTTCGCTGCAGCCCAACCCGACCCCTCTTTCCGGCGGCGGCTGGGGCTGAGCGACTCCCACCTGCTTGTGCCCTACAACGGTAACGCGCACAGGTCGAACGTCGGTGAGATATGTAGCCTGGTGCTCGCGGTGGCCGCCCTACGGCGCCGAGGCCATCCCCTCGTGCTGGTCAAGACCGGCTGGAATCACGTGGAAATACCCTATTTCGAAGAAGGTAAGAAGAGGGGTTTCATCATCGATCTGGGGTTCTGCCCACGGAGTGATATCCCGAAGCTCATTGCCGCAGCGGATGTTCTCGTACAACCCGGCCGCGCCGGTCCTTTCAACGACTATCGGTTCCCTTCAAAACTGCCCGAGTTCCTAGTCTCCGGAAAGCCGGTCGTCTTGCCTAAGACCAATATCGGCCGCTTCTTGCGTGACGATGTCGACTGCGTTCTCCTCCAACAGGGCCACGCGCTCGAGATAGCCGACAAACTGGAGCCG
>JAXGNF010000133.1:0-3644 GCA_040768135.1 Thermoleophilia bacterium
TGCGGCAGGTGGGCCATGAGTACCCTAACCGCCCGCCGCCGAATTGTGCCGCCCCGTGAGGCCGCCTCGTGGGAAGAGGCCCGGATGGTCTACCACGAGGACCTCACGGACCTGTCACCGGCCCATCTTCAATATGAGGCGTGGTGGGCCGGCCAGCTTGTCGCCCGCGACCCACGCCGCCTCGTGTGGCGTGGCCTTGAACACGTCAGCGTCGGCTCGTGGGCTTCCGAGCGGATCCTTGCCATTCACAAACTGCTGAAAGCAGGGGTGACATGAACCCCGAAGTCACCGCCGCGCCCGGGTTCTACCGCGTAACTTGGCGGCCGTCCGACTACGTAATCCATTTCAGCGCCGATCGGCTGAAGCGTCACGGAGACGCCACGAAGGCGATGGTGAGAATCGCCGTCGTGTATCCCAGTGGTGACGAGGAAGTCCGTGCTCACGAACAACTGAACCTCAGCAGTGGACAGTCCCGGCGTGGGCTCTCTAAGCGCATGGCTGAACGCGTGAAGTGTGCCGATCTCGACTGGGATGTTCTAGTAGAGGAGTCCTGTCGACAGGTCCTCGAACGCGAAGAGCAGGGAGCCCCTACCCGGCGCCTGCAGCCGGTCGCGAACGTCAGTGTGAAGTCAAGACTACGTAGCACCGTGTTCGACGGATTGCCCGTGCTCACCTATGCCCCGGGAGGTAGTCTCAAGTCCTACATCGCCCTCTACAAGGCCCTGTGCCTGGAGAACGGCCTCGCATTCTTAGGCGAAGAGACTACTCAGGCCAACACCCTCTACCTTGACTGGGAAGTAAGCGAGTCCGAGGCGTCGCGACGGTGCACCAAGTTCATGCACGGCCTACAGAACCTCGTCTATACCGAACTCAAATATCCCCACTACCGCCGGTGCACCGGCCCCCTCTCAGACGAGGCAAGCGAGATCGCGAAGGTGATTGCCGAGCACAACATCGGCTACGTGGTCATCGACAGCGCGGGCTTGGCTTGTGGCGGGGATGTCGCCTCGTCCGAGCTCACCATCGCCTTCTTCAACACGTTACGCAAGGTGACAGCGAGCACCGAGGCCGCCAGCGAGATATTGACCCACGTCACGAAGACGGAGCGGCGCGAAGAAAGTCAGCAGAGACTGCCGATAGGAAGCATCTACTGGGAGAACCTGAGTCGGGCGACCTGGGAAGTCAGGTCGACGGAAGGACCGACGAACGTCTACTGCGTCGGACTCTTCCCGAGAAAGTGCAATCTAGGCCGGCTTGAACCTGTCGGACTGCGCCTAACTTTCGCCGGGAATGCAATCACAGTGGAAGAAGCGACGGTGAGCGACATAGCGACCGAGGCCGGTGTGCTGCGTGACTTCATCTTGGCCGAATTGGACGGCGCCAGCGCCAACATCACCCAGCTGGTGGAGGCCACCGGAGCCCCGGCGTCCACAGTCAGGTGGCATCTAATGAAACTGAAAGACGCCGGTCTGGTGGAATCCATCAGCCGCGGCGTCTATCGGCGACTGGAGGCGATATGAGACCTGCTGAGTTTGTTGGCGCCAACGAACGCAAACGTTGGCCCAACATAGGAAATGGAGAACGTTTGTTGGTTCTCCTTCCTATATACCAACAAACAAACAAACCGGAGGCCAAGGCCCCGGCCGCCAACACCCTGGTCGCTTCTTTCGATGGTCTTATCGCGGCCCTGGAAGGACGGCGGCCATGAGTACATGGGTGCCGTTCCAAGGCCGGTGGATCTCGCCGGAAGAAAAACAGTCCATACTCCGGCGCTGGTGGGAGCATCAAGACTGGCGCGAAGAGTCGGTTTACAAGCTGTCATGTGTCGTTTGCGGCCGTGACTTCTTCGCCACTCGTCATGGTGGCCTGTATTGCTCTCGCCGGTGTGCAAATAGCGCGTTCTATCATCGCCACAGGCCCGACCGAGAGAAACAGTGCCCGGGCTGCGGGACCCGTTACGTCGCCACGCGGGTTGACGCAATCTACTGTTCACCCAAATGCCGACAGGCCGCCTACCGACGAAGGCGCGCCGTTACGGGTGCACAGGTGTCCGGTCATTTGACACTTACGCAGGCGTAACGATGAAAATCACCATCCGCGAATCCGAACGTTCAACCGCCGCCCGGCCGCTCTTTGTGTGGCATGTCTTTGCCGGCCGGGGCCGGGCCCTCGCGCTGGGCATCGCCGGCAGCCAGGCTCAAGCTGAACTGGATGCTTCGGCCGCCGTCACCCGGCTGCGGCGTGAACGACAAACAAGCTGGCTGGTGGACTTCGACCCGCGGGAGATAGAGCCGTGAGCGGTACTGACGAACACCTACACGGCTGGCCCGCGTTCGCCTTCGCTCGGATCCTTCGCCGCCATTGGCGAGATGATGTGCTCGACCTGCCGCCTCAGCTTCGCCTGCCGCTCGAGAGGGCGCTTGAGGGGCTCGAGGAACAGGCGGCTGCGTGGGCGGAAGAGATGCGCCGGCGCAAGGGGGGCGGAAATGAACCGGCAGGCCGGGCGGAAACCGGCCTACACTCGGAATGGCTCTCGGGGTCTGAGGCGGCGGTCATGCTGGGCGTGACCCCGCGAAGGGCGCGCCAGTTGGCCGCCGCCGGTCTGCTTTCCGGCCACCGGGACCCATTGGGACACTGGCGGATCGAACGGCGGGGCGTGGAGGCCCTGCGGAAAGCGAGGTGTTTACGGTGCTCGACTCGAGAACAGCGGCCAAGGTAGCGCGGGCGCACGGCCTGAGCTTAACCGACGCGGCCGCGTTGCAAAGGCTCGCCAGCTCGGAGGAGGAAGCGGAGGCGCTGGCGGCGATGTTCGCCGACGAATCCCAGACCGACCCGCGCAAATTGGCGCAGTCGTTCCCGCGGACAGGGGGTGGAAGGTGAGCGTCACAAAAGACACAGGCCGGGCGCTCTACACCGCCCGGAGATGTTGGTTGATGTGGTGCTTGAAGGACCTGATAAGCCGTTCTTCCAGGAGGCTTTCCTGGCCCTTCGAAAGCTTCGCGCTGAAATCATCTATAATCCACCGGATCTTGAGCGTTTGCCTGATTTTTCGACCGTTGGGTTTAGCAGCGAATTCCAGGATCAGTACAACTATGTTCTTGGAGAATACTTCTTTGATTTCAATAACTTCCAAAGGGCCACAAAGCACCTTGACGCGGTGCCGGATTCGGCGCCCGACGGACCAAAGGCTAGGTACCTGACTGCGCTTATTCAGGTTCGCTACAAAATGTACAAGTCTGCAGTCGAGTCACTGCAGCGTGCTATCGTGGCCGTTGAGCAGCAAAAGGGCGACTCTGTCATCCGCGATCTTGGCTACATGGCTTTGGCTCGTATTGCTTATGAGGCTGGTAACTATGACGCGGCCATCTTCTATTACAAGAAGGTCCCTCAAAGTTCATCTAAGGCTGGCGTTGTTTTCTATGAAATAGCCTGGACCTACATAATGAAGGGTGACTATTCCAGGGCTTTGGGTTCGTTCCATACCCTGCACTCACCTTACTTTGCCGAAACCTTCTTCCCAGAGCTGTGGATTCTTGAGGCCCGCGCCTACGGTGACTTGTGCTATCCAGACCGTGCCAAGAGGGCGCTTGAAATGTTTGAAAGGGATGTTGTCAGCACTCAGGTACCACTTCGTGCCTTCATCA
>JAXGNF010000134.1:0-3619 GCA_040768135.1 Thermoleophilia bacterium
TTGAGCACGTAGCAATGACCTTCCCCACTGCATGAGTCACGCCGGGAGTCGTCAAGCCGAAACTTTCCAGTCCCACGTATTTTCCTTCACCGCCAAGTAATTCGCGTCCAGCTGAGGTTGCAGCAGCAGGATGGCCACGATCCGTCGCGCCATGCGCATGACCTCACGCACCTCCTCGGGCTTGAGATCCCGCCCCAGAAGCGGCCGCTCCCTGTAGCTCAGCCACTTCTTCATCACCTGGTATCCGCCGATGGTGTAGCTCCACACCCCCGCCGGCACGCATCTCCAGTAGGCGAGGTCGTTGAGGTAGACGTCCACCGCCTGCTCCCCGAGTTGAGTAAACGCCTCCTCCGCGCTGAGGCCCAGGGCCTCAGCTCCCTGCTCCACGGCCGCCCTTTCTTCGGGCGTATAGGGTCTAAGAATGCTCTTTCCCTTGCCCGGCATGGTGACGCCCCGCTTGCCGGCGTGACCCCAACCTGCGGTGACGGCGAGATCGCCGACCTGGGGATCGAGATTGCCCCCGCCCACCCGTGTCGCCACGCCGATGACCTTCATCTCCGGACGGATGACCCCGGCGGTGACCCCAACGACATCGGTCTCGGGATCGAGGAGATCGGCCACCTCGCGGCCCAGCTCCGCCGAGGCTAGGAGAAGCTCTCTGTTGTTGGGGAGAGGGATGCGAGGCCAGTCGAGACGGAGGGCGTCACCATTCTGGGTCAGGTACTCTGGAGAATAGCCAATTGCGACGACATGATTCCAGACCATAGTCGACAATGTGTTTGGCTCCCCCCCGCTCGACCCGATGCTATTCGCAAATCCCAGGGTTTTCTCAGAGAGGTTCGGGATCAGCTGGGTAGAAGCACTCTGGAGCCCTGGTAGTTGCTGCTCTGATTCTTGTTCCCGACCAATCCACACTTGGTCCGCAAACCCACCCGCATCGGGTGCAAGCACGTGGTCGTCGAACAAATGGTTCGTCACCAGAAACGGCGGGCCTTCCGGCCTCCTGCTCGCCTTCAGCCGACTCAAGAGAAAACGCGCGCCGGACTGGTGCTGACGCCAGAGGGTTGGACGTGGCTCATTCCACATTGGCCGCACAGCACTGTAATAGCACCACTGCAGGTCGAACGGTCGAAGGAGATAGCGCCTAATCCGTGACCAGTTGAACTGCTCCGCCGCGAGAACCTTCTCTCGAGTTGCCGCTGGCTCGAATCTCGCCGCCTTCTCAGTCAAGCCAGGACAGCAGAAAGCAACATCGAGGAGCGAGTTTCTGGAATCGAGGTAGCAGGCGATCCGCGCGGCCAGACGAGAGAAATCCTGGTCTATCAGCGCCCCACCACGCTTTTCCATCAAGCCCCATTGCGGGGGCTGAATTGCCAGCTCTACGACCCGTGGCCACGTTCCATAACTGGCCTCAGTCGAGACCGGTCGGAGAGAATAGCGATTCTCTGAGGATGGTTGAGAGCGTCGATAAGGAACCAGCAGCGCATCATCCAACGTCCCGCGTAGCTCTTTCAACTTGTGAGCCCCCCAGAACGTTCTGAAGAAGGTAGATGTGCTAAGCCTGGCCTGATTGCGACAGCAGAGCGAGATTGCCGTCCCAACTCTAATGCCTTGGCGGTTCCGGCTGGTCGAGAACACGCTCGGGTCAGGTTTCCCATCCGGAGTTCTCTTGCCGGTTTCCCGACTGTCACCGTTCAGACAATCAATCCAAATCCTGTCGAACTCCTCCAGGAAACGCTTACGCATGATAACGAACGACGGATCACTCAGATATGAGAAGTTGGAGATGAAGCATATGATGCCCCGGCCCGTCATCTCCCCTATTCGTCGCTCGGCAAGTCGGAAAAACCTCACATAGAGGTCGTCCAGGTTGAACTTCCTGACACCCCACTCCCTGACTAGCCCTTCTTTGTAGGGCTCAACCAGCCCCTGTTCCTCTTCGGGGCTGACTCCCGCGTACCCGTTGTACGGCGGATTCCCCAGGATCACCAAGATCGGCAGCTCCTGCTTCACCTTCTCGGCGGCGTCGCGCTCGGCCTCCAGTTCCGGGAGCGCCAGCACCTGCTGGGGGCCGTGCGGTTTCTCCCACCCTGTGAGGGCGTTGGTCAGGAACACTCCCACCCGTTCGTTCTCCCCCAAGGGCAGGTGCATATTCTGGAGCAACAGACCCAACTGCATGTGGGCTATCACGAAAGGCGCGGGCAAGATTTCGAACCCAAAGACCCGTTCCATGGCCGCCTTCTTGATCTCACCCGCCGAGAGGGCATCGGCTCCCTTCTCGTCCAGCGTCTGGCTGATTCGCTCCAGCACCTCCACCAGATAGGCGCCCGTGCCACAGCAGGGGTCGAGCACATACACCCGCGGGTCGGCCAAGCCGTCGGGCACGTCCAACTCCTCGCGCAGTACCGTGTCCACACGCGCCACCATGTATTCGACGATCTCGGGCGGCGTGTACCACACCCCTAATTCCTTGCGGAGCACGGGATCGAACGCCTCCAGGAACGGCTCGTAGAAATACTGGACGGCGTGATGCTGCTCGAATCTCTTGAAGAATGCTCGTCTATCTACTCGGTTAAGCGCCGCGGCCGCCTGCTCGAGAACCGGCACCAGTTGCAGCGAGCCCAACAGATGGGGAGTGGCGATCTGAGTGAAGAGCGCCTGCACCACCGGCACATGCAGGGTCCAGGCGGCGGTTCTCCAGTCGAAGTGGGCGCCGTCGTCAGGCTCATGGTCGTGGCTCCAGATGACCCAGGAGGCGAACAGGCCGTAGAAGAGGGTCTGAACCAGCGTAGAGCGGAAAAAATGCTCTCCCCTTGGGCCCTCGAACTTGACTCCCAATCCGTCCTCGAGCGACCGGCGCACCGCGTCCAACGCCGGCAGGTCCGCCGATTCGGTAAGGAAGCGCGCCTCGCGAGCATACGAAGCCAGGAACCAGGCCAGATCCTGCGGTGAGGCCAACGTGGCTCCAGAGAGCAGAACCCGCCTGAGGAACTCTAGAAAACGTTCACCGTGCTCTTGCTCGGTACGCCGAGGATGGTCGGCGGCGGCCCAAAACTCCGCCTCGTTGGGGGCGATACGATAGCGCTCCAACACAACGGGCGCGCCCCTGTCGTCAACCGCCAGCAGCAGGAACTCGCGCAGGTTGGTCACCAGTACTTGGCGATAGGCTTCCAGGTAGCCGAGAACCTGCTCCGTCTTCGCGATGGCGTCGACGTTGGCGGAAGGCGGTTTGACCTCGATAGCGCCCCTGGCCGGCTTCTGACCGCTCAGCAGGCTCAGTTGGAGCCCGTCCTCATCAGGCACGATCGGGCCGGACGGCGAAGCCTCCGCCGGCGCCCCACTCCTCCCGGCCCTGCTCTGCCTGCGCACCTGGTCGGCCGTGAACAACCCGCCGTCGGGCAGGCCGGCGCCGCGGTTCCGCAGGTTCATGAAGCAACGGACCTTGGGCTTCAGCCCGCCACCGACCTCTTCGAGCAGGTTACGGAGGGCAGGGTAGTACGACAGTTCGGAGACACCTTCCCCCGACAGCTTCGTGTCGCGTATATCGGTCAGATAGGTCTCAAGGGCGCCCACGCATCGACCCTCCTACTGCTGAGCAGAGGTTCAGCTCAGCGTCAGC
>JAXGNF010000135.1:0-3466 GCA_040768135.1 Thermoleophilia bacterium
TCAAGAAGGACACCACCTACCAGGTGACCCTCACCACGGGGATCAAGGGAACCAATAACCTTCCGTTGGAAAAACAGACGACCTGGCTCTTCACTACGATCGCCGATCCGCTTCCGCCGCCTTCTCAAGAAGCGTTCGAGGTGGTAGATAGGCTCCCCGCCCCTGATGCCGTGGACGTCCATCCCGGCTCCGCTGTGAACGTCACCTTCAACGCACGGATCGATCCTAATACATTCAATGACAGTACCTTCTACCTCTACGAGCTCCATGTTGGCCCGGTGTCGGCCGGCCGGTTCTTCAGTTTCGACGGCCTCACGGTCACACTTAGACCGGATAAGAATCTCGACTGGGGCAAGGCCTACCGGATGACAGTGACCACGGACGTGAAGGCCTTCAGCGGTTCGGCCCTCAAGAAGGCAGTCAGCTGGACGTTCACCACCGCGGCCGCTCCCCCGCTCCCTCCCCCGCCTCCGACCATCGCCTTCAGCGATGTTAATCCCGGCGACCCCTACTACGATGCCATCATGGCACTGGCCACCAAGAAGATCGTAAGCGGCTATGGGGATGGGAAGTTCGGTCCCGGCGATCCGGTGAAGCGAGCGCAGTTCGCGAAGATGATCGTGGGCACCCTGGGCCTGCCGGTCACCGAGAACGACTGGCCCCACTCGGCTGTGCCTTTCGTCGACCTGGGACCCGACGATCCAAACGACCTCTATCCCCATGAGTACGTGTCGGTCTGCTTCCGGAACGGTATAACTAAAGGCAAGACCGACAGGCAATTCGCTCCTTATGACGATATCACCCGCTACCGAGTGATAAGCATGGTCGTGCGGGCGGTGGAGGAGTCCCGACCCGGATACCTTGTGACCCCGCCGGCCAGTTTCGGTCTGTGGAGAGGCGACTCCACCCACGGACTCAATGCGGCCAAAGCCGAATACTGCGGGCTGCTCACGGGGCTCGGCCACTCTGGCGGCCTCCAGTCCCTCGATCCTTACGGCTGGATGACCCGAGGCGAAGTAGCCCAGGTGCTGCACAACCTGTTGAACCTGTCGCCGAAAGTACTCTGATACACGAGGCTCGCACGGAGACGCTTCGGCGACACGAGGGCGCGGGCGCCCAAGCCGCCCGGCGCTCCGGCGACCCAGAGACGTCGCCACCGGAGTCGGGCATGTGGAGTCCTCACACCGCACAGGTGATGCCCGCGGCTGCGCCGGCAGGGCAACGTGGGCAGCCGTCGACCCTTCAGCGTCCGGGTTGTGCCCCCCGATCCTGTATCGGCTTCTCCCGCACCATCGAAGCCGCCGCCCCTGCAAGCGCCAGGACCGCCCCTACCAACATAGCCGTTCGATAACCCGAGGAGAATGAGGTCACGGCCGCTTCGCTCGCCTTCTCCCCCAAGAAGAGCACCCTCCCGCCGGCCGGGCCGAGCCCGGCGGCGGCGATTCCGCCCAGAAGAGCCACCGACACAGCTTGGCCCATCGTGCGCATCGTGGCCAGATATCCGGCGGCAAAACTGAGTTCGCCCCGCTGCACCGAACCCATCACGGCCGAGGTATTTGGAGCGCTGAACGATGCCGTCCCTATTCCCGACACTGCCAAAGCCAAGACTACGTACAAAGGATGCGCCTCCGTCGGCAGGATCCCCAGCCCCACCATGCCGAGCGCCACTAAGATCATGCCTACGGTAGTGGGCAGCCGGGTTCCCACTCGGTCGGACAGACGCCCGAATACCCCGGACAGAACCACCATGAAGATAGGTTGGGTCAACAGAATTAGGCCGGTGTGTTGGGCAGAATACCCCTCCACGATCTCCAGAAAGACGGCGGTGAACGTAGTGACGCCGAAGCCTGCCATGTAACTGAGAAGAGCCGCTCCGGTTGTAGCCATGAACAGGCGGTTTTTCCGGATCACGGTCAGGTCGAGCATAGGATCCGGCACCTTCCGCTCCACCGCCGTGAAGATGCCGAACACGACAACCGATCCCACCAGCAGACCGATGGTCGGCAGGCTCGACCAGCCCCAGAAGGGTCCGAAGGTCAAAGATACGGTTAGAGCGGACAGCATCAAAGCGAACAACAACACCCCCCGCCGGTCAATCCCGGCCCCAAGGTTCGCGAGCGATCGCCCAACCCCACCCTGCTCGGCACCACCCTCTGCGACGGCTTCCCGCCCACCCTGCCCGGCACCAGCCCCTGCGATGGCCTTCCGTCCCCTCTCTACGGCGACTTCTGCCCGCCGCTCCGCCGCCTGATCCCGCCGCTCTGCCTGCAGCAGATAGCCTCCAGAGACCAAGTTCAGTAGAGCGATGGGCACGTTGATGAAGAAAATCCATCGCCATCCCACGTGGGTGGCAAGCAGCCCGCCGACCACCGGTCCCAGAGTCAATCCGGTGTAACCGGCCATGGCGTTAAGACCTAATGCCCGGCCTCTTTCTTCAGTCGGGAAGACCGAGGTGACAAGAGCAGTGGAGGTGGCCGACATGAAGGCGGCGCTCGCCCCTTGAAGCGCTCGGGCCACGATGAGAGAGGTGCCGTTGAAGGCGAATCCACACGCGAACGAGAATAGGGCGAACAACGCCGTCCCCGTCATGTAGAAGCGCGTGCGCCCGTGTCTGTCGGCCAGCCGGCCTATAGGGACGAGAAAGATACTGATGGCAAGCAGATAGGCCGCTTGTATCCAAAGAGCCTCTGAATAGCTGAGCCGAAGCGAGGGTCCGATGCTGGGTAAGGCTACTGCCACTACGGTGGAGTCGAGCGTTCCCATGAAAAAACCCACGGAAGTGAGCACCAGCACCATCCAGCGCCGACGCTGCATTTCGGTGAGGGTCCCGGGATAGGGAGGCAAGCGCTACCTCGAGAAGCCGTCGGCGAAGGCGTTCGGTCTCCGCACCACGCCCGGACCGCCCATGAGCGACGCCGTGGAAACCGCTTCGTCGGCAGTCGGCACGCGGTCGAGTGGGCGGTAGAACGTCACGTGACCAAAAGATGGTTCGGAAGTGAGAAAAGGTCTCTGGTCCGGCAGCCTCGATGCGCTGTCTCCAGCCTCCAACGTACCTATGAGGTACGAACCTGCGCCCTGAGTGGGCAGATAGTAGATGTCGGGGGCGGTATTCTCCGCCGCCTCAGTACAAGCGAAAATCATACGATCCTTCCAGAGAAGTGTGAAGCTCGAAACCCACGCACCTCGCGAAGTCACCTTACGAGATCCACTTCAAAAATCACCTTGCGGGATCACTGAGCCAGAGTACCCTATTCACCCCGAACCCGGGCCCCGTGGACGCACGAGCCAGGCCGCCCCGGCGGCTCACTACCACGGTAGGTCCGCATCGGCAGCGCCCGCTATGCGGAGGGCCGGACCGGCCGGGAGGCACCCGCTATGTGCGGGGTCGGATCGGCCTAGGCCACCTCTTCGGGTTGTGTCTGTCAAGTTGTGCAAAAGCGGATCACAGTATGACAGTGGTCCTTCC
>JAXGNF010000136.1:0-3387 GCA_040768135.1 Thermoleophilia bacterium
TCCTTCAATCTGGATGCAGTCCTTCGACAGCTGGAGGAGTCGTCAAGCAGCAAATCGCACTGAGTTGCGTTTATGCATTTTCGGCAAATGGTTGCAGCGGATGGCCAAGACGTGCCGTCGCTGCAACCTGGGCGATAATGTCATACCGAACAAGGAGTCACAAAATGAGTTCGCAAGACAAAATTCAACGATCCATTCTTCCCATCCCGGACCGGCCGCACGTCGGCCTGACAACCTACGACGCCAAGGACCCGGACACGAAGTATCCGCCGATCAGGGATCTGCGCCCACCCGAGGGCGCGCCCAATGTACTCGTCATTTTGATCGACGACGTGGGCTTCGGTGCGACGAGCGCGTTCGGAGGTCCCTGCCTGACACCCACCTTCGAGAAACTCGCTGCGGGCGGCCTCAAGTATACCCGCTTCCACACCACCGCGCTCTGCTCTCCGACCCGCCAGGCGCTCCTGACCGGCCGGAATCACCACTCGGCCGGCATGGGCTCCATCACCGAATTCGCGACGGCAGCACCGGGCCAGTGCTCGTTCATGCCCAACACCATCTCGCCGATCGCGCGGACGCTCAAGCTCAACGGCTACTCGACCGCGCAGTTCGGCAAGTGCCACGAGGTCCCGGTCTGGCAGACCAGCCCCATGGGCCCCTATGATTCCTGGCCTACAGGCGGCGGCGGGTTCGAGTACTTCTATGGCTTCCTCGGCGGTGAGACGAACCAGTGGTATCCGGCGATCTATGAAGGGACGACGCCGGTCGAGCCCGGGAAGACGCCCGAAGAGGGCTATCACTTCACCGAGGACATGGCAACGAAGGCGATCAAGTGGATCCGCCAGCAAAAGGCGCTTATGCCCGACAAGCCCTTCTTTACCTACTTCGCACCGGGCGCAACCCACGCACCGCACCATGTGCCGAAAGAGTGGGCAGACAAGTACGCGGGCACGTTCGACCAGGGTTGGGACAAGCTGCGCGAGGAGACCTTTGCACGCCAGAAGAAGCTCGGCGTCATCCCGCAGGACTGCCTGCTGACCGAGCGCCATCCCGAGATCCCTGCCTGGGACAGCGTGAAACCGGAGATGAGGCCGGTCCTTGCCCGCGAGATGGAAGTGTATGCCGGCTTTCTCGAACACACGGACCATCAGGTCGGTCGCCTGATCGATACACTCGAAGACCTCGAGATACTGGATGACACCCTGATCTACGTGATCATCGGCGATAACGGCGCCTCGGCCGAGGGTTCCCACCAAGGCACGTACAACGAGATGGTTACTCTCACGGGATACGGGCATCTTGAGACGCCGGAGTTCATGAATGCCCACATCGACAGGTTCGGCGGGGTCGAGGCGTACAACCACTACGCGGTAGGCTGGGCGCACGCCATGGACACGCCGTACCAGTGGACCAAGCAGGTGGCGTCGCACTTCGGCGGCACCCGCAACGGGACGATCGTCCACTGGCCGAAGGGGATCAAGGCCAAGGGCGAGATCCGCAACCAGTTCCACCATGTGATCGATGTCGCACCGACCATCCTGGAAGCGGCAGGGCTACCCGAACCTGTCTTCGTCAATGGCGTCCAGCAGAAGCCCATCGAGGGCGTCAGCATGCTGTACTCCTTCGATGACGCCGCGGCGGCGGAGAGGCACGAGACGCAGTACTTCGAGATGTTCGGCAACCGCGGCATCTACCACAACGGCTGGACTGCGGTGACCAAACACCGGACACCGTGGGAGACGGGAGTCGGGGTACAGATGCCGGCTTTCGACGACGATGTGTGGGAGCTGTACGACACCAACACAGACTGGAGCCAGTCAAAAGACCTGGCAAAAGAGATGCCGGAAAAGCTGCACGAGCTGCAGAGGCTGTGGCTGATCGAGGCAGTAAAATACAACGTGCTGCCCCTCGACGACCGTTTTGGCGAGCGCTCCAATCCCGAGATCGCCGGCCGGCCGCAGTTGGTCAAGGGCACACGGCAGCTGCTGTTCGGCGGCATGGGCCGGCTGACCGAAAGCTCGATCGTCAACTTCAAGAACAAGTCGCACGCCGTCACGGCCGAGGTGGAGGTGCCCCAATCCGGCGCACAGGGCGTGATCATCGCCCAAGGCGGCATCACCGGCGGCTGGAGCCTCTATACCAGGGATGGCAAAGCAACGTACTGCTACAACTTCTATGGCCTGAACCGGTACACGGTCGAGGGCACGTCGAAGATCCCGGCGGGGAAACACCAGGTGCGGATGGAGTTCAAATACGACGGCGGCGGCCTGGCAAAGGGCGGCACGGTGACGCTGTACATCGACGGCAGGAAGGACGGCGAAGGACGCGTGGACATGACCGAGCCCTTCGTCTTCTCCGCCGACGAGACCTGTGACATTGGCGATGAATTCGGATCGCCGGTGACCCCTGACTATCCGCCCCAGAAGAAATTCAGCGGCGAGGTGAACTGGGTGGAGATCGACGTAGGCAAGGATGCCGAGGACCTCGACCACCTCATCACGCCCGAAGAACGCCTGCGTGTCGCCATGGGTTTTCAGTAAATGAACCGGGACCGGCAGACCAGGCAACTTCCGGGATTGAATAGGCATGATGAAACATAGTGGAAGGAAAATGCTGTCCAGGCACTAAGGTGGTTTGGGCCAGGGAGAATACAGATAAAAAGGAGGAGTACCATGTCGGAATTAAAGGAATATAAACCAGGAACCCCGTTTCCGGGTATAATCGGTCGGACGATTGACGAATCATCTTCTGCCTGGCCGTCACCGCTGAGGGCCAGGGAGGGCGCACCCAATGTGCTGTTCTTCATCATTGACGATGTCGGCTACGGACAGCTCTCGCCCTTTGGCGGACTGATCGAGACCCCGAACCTCGAGAGGCTCGCCGCACAGGGATTGCGCTACACCAACATGCACACCACGGCCCTGTGCTCGCCGACACGCGGCTGCGTGCTCACGGGCCGCAACCACCACACGCTGGGTCTGTCCGCCATCACCGAGCTGTCCATGGGCTACCCTGCACACAACGGTATGGTGGGATTTGAGCACGGATTTCTCCCGGAGATCCTGCTGGAACATGGCTACAACACTTTTGCCATCGGCAAGTGGCACCTCGCCGCGCCGGAAGAAACCACTGAAGCCGGTCCGTTCCACCGCTGGCCGCTCGGGCGTGGATTCGAGCGCTACTACGGCTTCCTGGGCGGCGACACTGACCAGTGGTACCCTGACCTGACGTATGACAACCACGGGATCACCCCCCCGAAAACACCGCAGGAGGGTTATCACCTGAACATCGACCTGGCTGACAAGGCCATCGAGTTCATTCAGGACGCCCAGGTAAATGCCCCGGACAAGCCCTTCTTCCTCTACTACGCCACCGGTGCCGCACACG
>JAXGNF010000137.1:0-3330 GCA_040768135.1 Thermoleophilia bacterium
TTCTGTACATGGACATGGACATCTTTGACGGACAGGACTTGTGGGATGAGTTCGTCTCGAAGTCCACATCTGGTAAACCATGCACGGTAGGACTAGCGTTCTGCCTAAGCCCTCCAGATGAGTCACGCTACTCGTCTGAGCCCTACAACGAGGCGCTGAAGGACTACCAACTCTACCGTGCTGAGATCCATTTTGACGGCACCACATACCACTACACCTACACTGAAGAGGGGAATGAATATAGGCGAGCCTACAAGTACCTCATTCGGTACTCCGGAAAACCAGCAAATCGGACCGCACCATTCTCAGAATATGTGTGCTATGTGCTACTCAACGACAACACATTGACTTGGGAGCAGATCGAGGCCAGTATGGTCAGCTCCCAGTCCGATGCGGGCATTGACCACCAGGTAGTGTATTCCGACAGAATCTACGACTGACGAAACGCTACTGACAGTCTCATCGCATCGCCAACCCGAATCACGCACACGAACCCCCTGGGAGGGGCGTCCACCCTACCACGGTCGGGAGTCCCCCGTCTTGACCTATCGCCACCCCTCGGCATGTCCGGCTCTGAGTTGCCCCGAGCCGGTCACGCGGCGTAGTATGGTCATAGGAGCGCATTCGGGCAGCAGGAGGCGCCATGAGTCGCACGGTTGATGCGTGCCAGCAGTCGGGCACGGACGGTAGTCGCCCTCTCCTCCGGCGAGCCGCTGTGGTGATCGCGGCAGCAGTGGCTCTTCTCTTGCTCCTGTCGGCGCCGGTCTTAGCGCAGGCGGCTCTGATCGTCCCTCTTCCCTCCATGACTGAAGGCTGGACTCGGGTCGTTACCGGCGGCTTCACCGACCCGGGCAACTCGCACGTGACTTTCAGCACCGAGTTTCGGGGCTACTACTACGTCAGCACCATGGCCAGCGAAGCCGGCAAGCTTATCGCGGCGAGCGACAAGCAGGGAGCCGACATCTGGCGGACCGCCGACGGCATCACTTGGGAGCAGATCGGTACGGCCGGGCTGGGCGATCCCGCGAACATCATGTTCGACCTGGTGGTGTTCCGGGATCAGCTATATGCCCTCTCCTTCAACGTTGGCGGGCGGGGGATGGAGGTGTGGGTCACCTCCGACGGCACGGAATTCACGAAGCTGGGAGAGAGGGGCTTCGGAGATCCGAAGAACCGCGCCGCCGTTCCCCTGGTGCTAGGCGGACGACTCGTCCTGGCCGTACAGAACCCCGATACCGGTGTTCAAATCTGGGTTACGGAGGACGGCAGCTCGTTCCGGCAGGTGCCGGTCGACGGCCTGTGTGTTCCCGGCAACATCGGGGTGGTCAGATCCTCCCGGCCGGAAGACCCCGGTCCCCTCCTGGGAGGCAAACTCTACGTAGGCGTCCATAATTCGACTACGGGGGCTGAGATCTGGAGGACGGCCGACGGCCTGGAGTGGGAGCAGGTCGCCGAGGGAGGTCTCGGGCTCGCTCAGCGTAATTCTCTACACCCCTGGCTCGTCTACAAGGATCAGCTCTATGTGGTGGGTATTCACTCCGCCTGGGCGGCCGGCTTCGATCTCTTCCGTTCCGGTGACGGCGCCGGCTGGGAGCAGGTGGTCGAGGATGGTTTCGGGGCGGGTGAGCAGAGGAACATGGGCGCGGATCTGGTCGAGTTCAAAGGACGTCTCTACCTGTCCACCCAGAACGAGGAGCCGCGTAGCTTTGTGCCGGGCAGCCCCACGGAGCGCTTCACAACCCAGGGATTCCAACTGTGGACGTCCGCCGACGGCCGCGACTGGACCCAGGTGGGTAAGGACGGCTTCGGCCGGAGCACCAGCTACATGGGCGATGTCTCGGTACATGGAGGCAAGCTGTATCTCCAGGCCGTCGACTACCGGGACGGTAGCCAACTCTGGCAGTCCGAGGACGGGCAAGAATGGAAGATGATCTTCCATGAACCACCCAGGAGCTTCTTCCATATCGGGCCGGGCCTACATGTCTTCAAAGGCCACTTACTCTACGTGAGCCACGACATGGAGAAGGGCCTCGACATCTGGCGCAGCGACGAGGCGATAGCGGCCGGGCCCCCCACCACGGTCATACCGGACGAAAGCACCACAAGCACCGCTCCGGGCGGCACTCAGAGCATCGCCGCGGCAGGCGGCGGGACCGGTGGCGGGACCGGCGGCGGGACCGGTGGCGGGACCGGCGCGGGTGGTGGGTCCGGCGCGGGTGGGGGCGCCGAACCGGGGACGGGCGGACAGGCAACGTCCCAAGGACTGTCCGGCGGTATCCTTGCTCTGATCATCGTACTGGCGATCGTGGCTGCGGCCGGTGTGGGCGCGTTCCTCTACCTGCTGGGTAGATCGCGGGCCGGAAAGTCCGTGTCCCCGGCACCCTCGAGCGCGCCGTCGTCGTCTGCTCCCGGCTTCTGTCCTCAGTGCGGCGCGGGCGTGACCCCAGGTTCGCAGTACTGCCGCGGGTGCGGGAAGAAGCTCTAGCAGGCTCCCAGCCTCGTCGTCAACTGCGGCGAAGGCAGCGGGAGGCCGGCGGCAGAGCTACCTGGAGGCCATCGGCAGAGCTACCTGGAGGCCATCGGGAGGGCTACCTGGAGGCATCCTGGTGGCAGACTCCCCAACTCCAGACGGTATGGGGCCCTACTGGATTCCCAGACGGACCGCCTCCTCCGGTTCCTGCCGCTTGAGTAGGTCGAAGTCGGTGTACTGGGTGAGAACGGAGAAATCCTTGAGCAGGTCCACGAATTCGGCGGGAGTCGACGTGTCGGCTATGTACGCGTTCGCGACGGTCTGGTAGTTGGTGAAGGCGGGCGGGCTGTTGATGCCGTGCTCGATTCTCCAGAGGCGCAGTTGCGTCTCGTCGAACGTCTGGTGCTGCCGGCCATAGGCCACGAACTTCTGTATGTACTCCTCCTTCAGAGTCTCGACCTGCGGCTGCACGGTCGCCGGGTCAGGCATGCCCTCGAGGAGAGCGGTGAGCTTCGTGAGGCACTCGTTCCACGCGGTGATGGTCGCAGTGGCCAGTTCGGTCCCGTTCATCTTGGTGATGTCGGCCGTCTCCCCGCCCATCTCCGCGGCCGTGGTCTCCGGCGCTTCACCTGAACCAGTCGTGACGGCTGTCGTGCCGGTGTCGGGGTCGTCGCTCCCGCATCCGACTGCCGCCGCCCCTAGGACGAGCAGCACGAAGGAGAGTGCGACTGCAACGATGGACCACTTGGATACGCGGGTACGACGTTCACGGGGAGCGTTGTCGTTCACTGGTTTCCTTTCCTTCGGCTCGTCGGGGTATGTGCGTGGAATCAGAGTGCAAGAGGGAATCTCAGAACGGA
>JAXGNF010000138.1:0-3295 GCA_040768135.1 Thermoleophilia bacterium
GGTCAAAGACTGGGGAGACTCGGCAGTCACAAACATCAGTGCTCTAGGAGCCCAACAGAAGGCGCAACTGGATACCTTCGCTGATCAACTCGTAGCCCTCACGTTGTCGAACGAGCAGCGAATGGTCGAGTTGCGTGAGACGGTCGATGTGCGGCTGCGGTCTTTGCAGGAGGATAACTCGATCAAGCTTGACCAGATGAGACAGACCGTCGATGAGAGACTGACTGCCACCCTGGAGAAGAGGCTGGGTGACTCATTCAAGCAGGTCAGTGAACGCCTGGAGGCGGTCCACCAAGGCCTGGGTGAGATGAAGACGCTGGCGGATGGCGTAGGTGACCTCAAACGGGTCCTGGCCAATGTCAAGACCCGGGGCACTTGGGGCGAGGTGCAACTCGGTATGCTCCTCGAACAGATCCTGACTCCAGAACAATACAAAGAGAACGTTGTCTGCAAGGAGGGGAGTGGAGAGCGGGTCGAGTATGTCATCTGTCTCCCCGGGCATGATGGCAATGGGCCGGTGTGGCTGCCTATAGACGCCAAGTTCCCGGTAGAAGACTACCAACGGATGCTCGAGGCCCGAGGCAGGGGGGCCGCCAACGACGAAGAGCAGGCGCTCCGAGGGCTGGAGTCGAGGGTGAAGACATCGGCGCGGGACATACAGTGCAAATACCTCAATCCTCCGCGCACCACCGACTTCGCCATAATGTTTTTGCCGACTGAGGGTCTTTACGCTGAGGTGCTCGGACGACCGGGTCTCGCCGACACCCTCCAGCACGATCACCGAGTCGTTGTAGCTGGGCCGACTACCTTGGCTGCTCTGCTGAATAGTCTACAGATGGGATTCCGGACCCTCGCCATCGAGAAGCGCTCAAGTGAGGTCTGGCAGCTTCTCGGGGTGGTGAAAACGCAATTCGGCGACTTCGGAGGGTTGCTTGAGAAGGTTCAGAAAAAACTCGAGCAGGCCTCCACCTCCATCGAAAACGCAGCGCGCAAAAGCCGTACTATCGAACGTAAACTAAGAGACGTGCAGGATATGCCGGTGGAGGATGGAACTCCCCTGTTGTTACTCCAAGACAACGGCCCGGCCACTGAAGAGGGGGAAGATGTGGCTGCGGCCTGCTACGAGGCCGATGAAGTCAACGACTTAGGAGAAGGCGGCTAGACCAACAATTCTTCGTACGCCCTTTGCACCAGAAGAGACCCATATTTCTTCTCTAGGCGTCTGACAACGAAATGGCCTCGGGCCATGTCCTGGAAGTGCTGCGTGAACAGGTAGTTGACCGTCCCTCCCGAGGCGGCTCCCAGTACTGGGATGAGCCGAGCGGCCGCCTGCTCTGAGATGACGACCCCGAACCGGGCCGCTATCTGAGTGACCAACCTAATCAGGGCCGGGGCGCTGCGATCTCGAAGACCTTTCCTGCTGATATGCTCAGCCGCCTCCGAGAGGTAGCGTGACATAACGCCGCGGACCACCCAATAGCCGCTCTCGGCAGCGTCATCCACAGAGTGGGGGCTCCCGAGGGCGAACACTTCAAGACATGCGAGTTGAGTCTCGATTGAGCATACGTCGTGGCCTTCGCTTCGGGCGATATCGGCAATGGAGCGCAGGATCACGCAGGTTGAGACAGGTAGTTCAACTGGCAGGGAGACAACGCCCAGGGCTCCGCCTACGGCTCCCGTCCCGGCCGCCACGGCCCTGTGCAGCAGATCGCGAGACCGACGTGGTTGGGGGTCGCGCATCGTCCCGATGGCGAACTCAAGACCCTTGAATAGGGCAGCTTCGGCGGCCGACTCGATGGTCATGTGCCATCTGCTGGGCAACATCCGGAGCCCGCCCTCCATGGGTCTGCCGACCAAATTGGAGATACGAGCGGTTAGGCCGGGGTGTTCGAGTCTCCGTTTGGCATCGCGCAGAGCTTCGAGATCATCGACGCTAATAGTCGGCAGGTTATCCAAGAGCGTCTCCCTATGGGCACAGGCTGCGCCGGTATATATCCGGGGGAATGGACGACGGCAGCATATCACTCAGACAGTGCGTCTCAGGGAGGAAGGGCCACCTCCCGTTGGGGCCGGGGCGGCATTGCAAGGCCCAGTAGGAGAGCGAAAGTGAAAAGGAGTGCCGGGAAGTACCAGGTTAAGTCGACTAGGTTGTGGAGGGCGAATGCCTGCGTTCCCAGAACGAGAGGGACACGGGGGTCGCCGAACGGTCCAAGCAACATACGGGTACGGCGTAGGGTGGCCACCAGAAAGAATGAGACAAGCAGGACCGTGCCAATGCCGCCGACCTCCACCAGATGTTGGACCACCACGTTATGCGCATACGCCGTATGGCCCCCAAGTTTGAAGGGCGAATAGGCCTCGTAGAACGTGTCGAGGCCCCAACCGGCTGCGGGGCGCGCGCCCGCAGCTTTGAGGGCGGCGCCCCAAGTCTTGATACGAAAAGCGTTGGAGGTCATGGGGACGACATCCTTGGGGTCTGCGTCGGACGGCGGGAGGCCACTCACCGCCATCTGTGGGGCGATTTCCTTCCACAGCAGCAGGCCGCCCGCGGCTACTCCGGCGACAAGTAGAAGTGCGAGGGCTACGCCCAGCCAGCGCCGGCGCCGGGCCCCGTCTTGGGCGAAGAAGGCCCTTGCGATCAACCACACAAGGATGACCACGCCTGCGACTGCCGCGGCGCCCTTAGACCAAGTAAGCACAAGCGCAGCCAGTTGAACGCCAAGGGCTGCCACGAGTGCGGCGTACCGTATCGCTCCGGACCGGGCGATTGGGGATCGCCATTGGTCGGTTGTGAGCGTGCCGGTCGGCGATCGGCGGTGCCGCTCCTGGGTCTCCAAAGCGGCTGCTACTGTGGCGGCCAGAGTGAGGAGTAGTAGACCCGCTAGTGCATTCGCGTATCCGAATGTCCCTGTAGCCGCTAGCGTACCGCCTTTTTCTAGGGAGAAGCGCTCCCACCTTAGCGCATACCCAACCACTGAGAGCAGGGAGATGACGCCGCCCGTTGTGCCGATCAGCCAGAGAAACACGAGACGTCCAGAGGGAAAGGAACCGATGAGACGCCCCATATACAAGTAGAGACATGCGCCGGCCAGAATGCCTGCCGCCCGCAGACTGTCGACGGGGCTCAAGCTCCAAAGCGCCGACAGGGCGCCAAAGAAGGCCAGTCCACACAATAGCGACTCCTCCAGACCCCACCGTACCTCACCGACTCTGTGCGCGGGAGCGGCAACGGTCCCGGCGGTTTGCCGAGAGTAGCCCGGCGGCTGCGCGTTCACCTCTGCCGGTGAGGCCTCGG
>JAXGNF010000139.1:0-3036 GCA_040768135.1 Thermoleophilia bacterium
GCGGCCAACCGCGTGCACCTGACCATCGAAGGCGGAGTGGGTTCGGTGGAAATCCGCTGACGGGCCGTGGTCGGCGGGCCCAACAAGCGAGCTCCAGAGCCCATGCGGGTACCGACCCAGCGGGCGCGGACACCGGTACAGCGGACGCCGGCGCCGTTGGCGCGGCCGGCGCTTCTGGTGCTGCCGGCGCTGCTGGCGCTGCTCACCTGGACCCTGATATGCCCCGTCTCCCCCGCTCCCGCCGCCGATCTGCTCCATCGGCTCACTCACGGAGATCAGGACGCCCTGGTTGTGGGAACGCTGACACAGGCCGGGGAGGGCGAGTTCACGCTCGGCAACGCCCGCCGTCTGGCCGGACTCCCTGTGCCGCCCGAGATCCGCATCAAGATGCCGGGGTCGCTCCTCTCTTGGTCGCTCGGCAGCAGTGTCATTGCATCCGTTGACCAAGACGGCCCCGACTATGTGGTGCGCTGGGGCGTGTTCTTGGCGTCATCGACCGATCCGGAGACGCTCACCATCCTCGATGGCTCCCTCGGCGGCGGCGACCGCGCCGCCTTCCAGCGCTATATCAACTCTGGAGGGCGAGACAGCGAATACGTTTTCATCGAGGGCCGAACTTATTTGCGAAAGAACGATGGGTCGCTGGAACTCATCTACTCCCCCCAGCCGGCCGTCTCCGGCACGTCACCCACCGCAGAGAGCACACCCGCAGAGCCCGAACCCCCCGCCGCCTCCACCGGCTGGAATCTCGGCTATCTGGCCGGGGCCGCCGGCGTCTTGATCCTCATCCTGTTTTTGTTCCGTATACGCCCCCGCCCACCGCGGCCTCCCTCTCCACGTGCGTAGCATCCGGATCTCGTCCAGAGCGGTGATGACGAAAGAGGCGCGCAGCGGCGCCACTCATAGCAGCACCACTACTCCTCGCGCCTCATGCCGCTTACGCGTGGGACGGGCACAATAGGGGCCTCGGGGCCTCCCTATGCTGCCGAAAGCCTTTCCTCCCTATGCCGCCGCCGGCCACATCCCTATACCTCAGGCTACGGGACGGAAGCGGGCCTGGAAGAAGCGCAGGTACTCCGGCTCGTAAACCATCTCCAAACCCACGGCTTCCTCCCGCTTCACGTACGCTGCCAGCACGGCTTCAGCCACCACGTCCATGTGCGCCTGCGTGTAGACCCGCCGAGGAATGGTGAGACGCACCAGCTCCAGCTTCGGATAACGGTGATCGCCGGTCTCGGGGTCGCGCCCCGCGGAGACCACGCCCCGCTCCATGGAACGCACCCCTGAGTTCACATACAGATTGGCGGCAAGAGTCTGCGCCGGAAACTGACTTTGGGGAATATGAGAGTATATTTTTTTGGCGTCCAAGAAGATGGCGTGTCCTCCTACGGGCTGCACTATGGGGATATTCCAGCCCAAGAGCAGCTCGCCCAGATACTCCACTTGGCCGATGCGCGAACGGATGTGTTCATCCTGCACGCTCTCGTAAATACCCTGAGCCATGGCCTGCATATCGCGGCCGGCCAAGCCGCCGTAAGTGTGTAGTCCCTCGTAGACCACCACCAAGTTGCGGGCGCGATTGAAGAGATCGAGGTCATTTACAGCCAACCAACCGCCGATGTTCACCAACGAATCCTTCTTAGCACTCATGGTGCAGCCGTCGGTGTATGAGCAGGATTCCAGCAGAATGGCGGCGATGGATGCATTCTCGTAGCCGGGTTCGCGCTGCTGGATGAAGTAAGCGTTCTCGCACATACGAGTGGCATCGAGGAAGACCTTGATACCGTATCGCGACGTGAGCTCACGCACGGCCTTGAGATTCTCCATACTGATCGGCTGGCCCCCGGCCATGTTCACGGTACCGGCCACCGACACGTAGGGTATCTTGTCGGCGCCCACCTCATCGATCAGTCTCTGTAGCTTGCTCAAGTCCACGTTGCCCTTGAAGGGATGCAGGCTTTGGGGATCGTGGGCGTCATCGATGATGACATCGACAAAAGTGCCGCCGGCCAACTCCTGATGAAGCCGAGTGGTGGTGAAGTACATGTTGCCGGGGATGTAGTCGCCCGGCTTTATGGTGCACTGAGAGAGAAGATGCTCGGCGCCTCGACCCTGATGGGTGGGCACGAGGTAGCGATAGCCGTAGAACTCGTGCACCGCCTCTTCCAACTCGTAGAAGTTGCGGCTGCCGGCATAGGCCTCGTCCCCCAGCATGAGGCCCGACCACTGACGATCGCTCATGGCACTGGTGCCCGAGTCGGTGAGCAGATCGATGTAGACGTATTCAGACTGAAGGAGGAAGGTGTTGTAGCCCGCTTCCTCGATGGCCCGCCGGCGCTCTTCGGGCGAAGTCATGCGCAGTGGCTCCACCATCTTGATCTTCCAGGGCTCGGCCCAGGAACCACGGCCCCGCTGCTGACCGGCTGTTGTCAAGGATCCTTCCGACATGTCTCCCCCTTTCCCAACACCCCGCTCTGACGACTCCACGCTTCCGCCCGACGCCATTCAGTTCCTTGTCCTCGGTTGACCGCGCATCATCCAACCGTATTCACCGGTGCGTCAACCACCACCTTACCGCGCACACGGCGTCTTTGCCCTATAACCAGTCCAGAGATACCAACCAACGGGCCACGCAGGGACGCGAGGCCGTGAAAGAGGCAACCAAAACAAAGACTCGCGGACGCACTTCTTCCTAGCCCTGTACATCATGCGCGGAAGTAATCGCAGGTCCACAGAATAAGAGCGGGGAGGTCCGCCGGACCTCCCCGCGACACGCCTAGTTATTCGTCAACGGATCTGTCAATCGGGCCACAAACCGGGCCAAGGGGTGGCAGGCGGTGGGAATCCGGGACCCGTACCATACATCAACCTTCTATCACTGAAAGGACTCGTATATTTTTTGAACTCTATCCGTTCGTCGACCTCATCGAACACGCCTTCCATGCCGACCACCCTGTAGCCGTCCGCAACGGCTTGGACGAGTACGGTGGTTCCCAGAGGCACTCCGGTCATGTCAATGGTGAAGTTGCCGTTGGC
>JAXGNF010000140.1:0-3015 GCA_040768135.1 Thermoleophilia bacterium
CAGCCCCTGCGAAGAGGAGTCCGCTGGGTTCTTGCGCTCAGCTTCCTAGTCTTGGTCTTTTTGTCCACACCGGCCATTGCCGCCGACGGCCCCTTCAACCTCCAGGCCGCTATCAACGCCTGCCCTGCCGGAGGCACGGTCAGCATCCCCGCCGGGACCCTCACCCTCACCTCCGAGGTGGCGCTTCGGTCCGGGGTTTCTCTGCAGGGAGCGGGCGTAGATAAGACCATACTCACCATGCCGGCCCAGTCTAGCCATACGAACCTTTTGCGGGGCGCAGGCATAAGCAACGTAGCCGTCCGCGATCTTACCATTCGCTGCTCGGCCCCTACCGATAAAATTCTGGGGATCCACCTGTGGGACTATTCACGCGTCACTTTGGAGCGGGTGAAGACAGAAAGATGCTCCTTCGGCATCAAGGTCGATACCAATGGGTCTGATCTCACCATTCGGGACTACACCAGCCGGGGTGACGACCTTCCCCTCTATGTGTCCTACCTCACCGGCGGCCTTTTTGAGCGCCTGGATCTCGCCCAGCCCCTGCACCACGGCATCTATGTAGCCTCTCACAACGAGCATCTCCGTTTTGACGGGGTGAAGATCCTCGATGCGGGCAAGACCACCGGGGGCGTATGGGGCATCCAGCTCTGGTACGACTATGGTGGGGCCTCCAGCGACATCGAACTTGCCAATTTCGACATTACCGGTGCCGCGTGCCTGGTCATCGGGGACGGCTACAGCAACGTGCGGGTCTTCGGGCTAAATGTTACCAGTACCGATTATGAGTGCATCCGCCTCGCCGAAGCACAAGACGTGTTGATAGAGGATTTCAGCTGCTCCGGCGGTCCCTACCTGCTCGGCACTTATGACCACATGTCCGTCCCGGCCCAACGGGTGACGTTGCGTAACGGTACGTATGCCGGGAACGTGCTCGTCTATCCCAATGCCGCCATTACCGGCCTGGTGGTTCAGAACGTGAGCAGCGGCGTAGGCGAGGCCTCTTCGACGCTGAGTCTGGCCCCCTGGGTAGACTCAGCGTCAGTGGGTCGGCTTAATAGGCTGCTGAAATAGCCCGGTTGAAACCAGTCCAGCCGGCGTCGCAGTCAGTCGGAACGCTTGGCCCACATAATCATCGGGCAAATCGGGGAATGACTCCTCCTCCGAGAGACGATTCCTGACCCCTTTTTCCCTATCCGGTCACGTGCTCGGCAAGCAGCGATCGCATTCGGACCAGGTTATAGGCAGCGGCGGTGAACTGAAAGACCCACCTGGCCTTGGCTTCGCCGCGATGCCGAAGCTTGTGAAGGAGTCCCACGGTCGTCATCCAGCCGAAGGCCTCCTCTACCAGTTTGCGCTTCTTCTGACTGAGGATCTATCTCTCCCAGGTGGTCGTGCGCCCATCGATGGTAGAGTATTTGTCTTTGCCGGCCACATAGGGGGTGACGGTCATGGCCGGCAGTTCGTGCACGAAGTCCTTAGTGTTGTAATTCTTGTTGGCCGCCACGGTGATTCGTCTCTTGGCCTTCTCTCGTTGCTTTTTCACCAGCTGGGCGCCCATATTCCGCTCGGCGGTGCTGGCGCCCGGGAGAGAGCGGCCCAGACGATGAGGCCGTTCCGGTTCTCGGTGAGGAGATGGCCGGCATAGACCAGGCGGGCAGCTTCCCCGGCAGAGCGCCTGGCAAGGAGAGCCTCCGGGTCGGTGCGAGAGGCGTGGATCTTGTCAGTGCGCTTCTCTTCATGGAAGTCGACGGAGGGGTTGCGGTCGCAGCCGGCTTTCTGCGGGGCCGGCGGGGCGGAACCCCCGTCCTCGTCAGGCGACCCCAGGTTCGGCCCCTGGTCTCTGTGAACCTCCCCAACCTCTTCTTTGGGCCGGAAGCCTTCCACTAAGGTGTCGTCCAGGCTGAAGTGCTCCCGAGAAAGGAGCCTCCCGGCTTCGGCCTGCTTTCTCACCTGAAGAAAGAAGGCCTCCGCCGCCTCCCCGGCCAAGAGACGTTCCCGATTTTGGGTGAAGGTGGTGGGGTGTCAGACCGGGTCGGCAAGATCGAGACCCGCGAATCAGCGAAAGAGCAGGTTGAACTCCAGATGTTCACAGAGTTTGCGCTCTGAATAGGTGGCGCAAAGGACCTGGACCAGCAGGGCTCGCAGAAGATACTCGAGCGTGATGGAAGGACGACCGTGACCGGCGTAGATGTGGTCAAAGAGCGTAGAAAGGGCGGAAGGAACCCTGTCGGCCATCTTCCGGATGGCCCGCGAAGGATGATCGACGGGGATGCGCTCCTTCAAGGGACCCAGGAAGATGAACGACGGCTGCCTCGCCTCTTCTCCTCGCATCCCAAGCTCCTCAGTTAGTGCTTCTGGCAGGTGAGCTACAAATAGGTAGAGTCGAGAGGCGGTCGGGTGGTTGTTAGGAGGAGCTTTTCAGCAGCCTGCTAAGCGCTGCTGTTGACGATGGGTCTGGACTTGCCGCTCGCATCGCAGGCGGAGCAAGCGATCGACGGTTGTCCAACTCATGCCAAACCTCTTCGCGGTCGCCTTCGTGGAGAGCCCTTCTCGTTCCTTCAGCGCCTTGACCTCAGACCAACCCTGCGCCCTGTATCACCCTTCCTCACTGACGCCGATTCTCGCGACGACAGGTTCGTTTGAAGACGTGGGAATTCCTCAAGGTATCCAAATCTCAACCGGCCGTATGTGTACAGGTTTCAACCGGTGGCGACGAATGGCGCTGAGACTCTAAGTGAGTGAGTCGGGCGAGCTGAGATAGATGAAGGCCAGCCCCAGTACTCACCACCACGGAGGTGTACGCGACACAAGGCGAAGTGAGTTCGGGGTCGAACCGATCTGCGCTCGGCATCAGCGACGAAGAACTGAGCGTCACATTCTTTGGCCAGCTCGGGAATGCGGACCAGTCCCACGATTCCCACAAGCACGTGGCGGTGCACTGCCGCACTGGTGTGATTATCGGTGGTCCGGCCCCCAAAATGAGTACCGCCTGAAGTGTTAGGGTCTCCACAAGAA
>JAXGNF010000141.1:0-2914 GCA_040768135.1 Thermoleophilia bacterium
GATGCCCATGACGGTTTCACACCTCCAGCTCTTGGGACCGATGGCCCGGGGGGTTGCCTTGTCTCAGCTAACGGTCGAACTCTTCGCGCACTACGCCCAGCGTGCCGCCGACCGGCTGGGAAACGGGCACGGGCTCGGGATCCTCGCCTAGGTCGGTCTTGATCCCCTGCCGATCGCGCACGAATCCCAGAATTAGGCCGCCAATCATAACGACCGGCACTATCCACGGCAGCACACGCGATACCGTCGCGCTGGTGCCCGCCAGTTGGTCGAAGTAGATGAACGCGAGAACTATAGCGCCAAGCAATCCGAGACCGCCAAGTAATGGCGCAACCAGGGTCTTCCACCAATTCCGCTCCGGATGGTGGCGGAAGAACCCGATCACGGATGCCGCGCCGAAAGCCTGAAGCACAAGCACCCCAAGGGTGCCTACGGAGATAGGCAGAAGGTAGACAACCATCATCGGATCCGATCCGGCGATCATGAAGGCTCCGAGTACTACGATCGTTATGACCGAGAGCGTCAGACTGGCAACATGTGGGCTTTTGTGTTTCGGATGAGTCTGCCCAAGCACCCGGGGGAGAAACCGTCCGCGTCCAAGGGAGAATAGATACCTGCCGAGCGCATTGTGAAATGACAGACAGACCGCGAAAAGGCTGGTCAACACCAGAACCTGCATCGCATCGGTCGCCCATTGCCCCACAAAGAGGGTGTTCACATTGAATACGAAGTTCACCGGGTCATCAACGGCCGCCTGTTGTACGTTGGCCGCCCCATAGCCCACGCCGATGGCCCACATGGTGAGCGTGTAGAAGACCCCGATGAGAACGATGGCGACGTAGGTCGCCCGGGCTACTGTCCTTCGCGGATCCTTTGCCTCCTCCCCATAGATGGTGGTGCTTTCGAACCCTATGAAACAACCGAAGGCAAACAGGAGAGGGACCGCCATCTGAGTGGTGAACACGTTACTAGGATTGAAGGCACTCAGACTGAGGCCGTGCTGACCACCCCCTTTGAAGATCAGAACAAAATCGAAGATGAGAAGAATCAGCACCTCCAGGATCATGAGGACACCAAGTATCTTCGCCGACAGATCGATAGCTCTGTAGCCGAGGAAGGCCACCACTAGCAGTGCTGCTAGAGTACAGACCTGCCAGGGGACCGCAACGTCGAAAAAGCGGTCGAAGAGGTCCGTACCAAACGCCCCGAATTGACCGAAGACGCCAAGAAGCATCCCGATATAGGCAATGGGCGCCAGGCCACCCATGGCGTGGCCTACTCGGCGCCCGAGACCGCGGGAGGCCAAGGCCGCAAACCCCCCTGCGTTCGTCACATACCGACTCATGGTGGCGAAACCGACGGCGAAGAGCAGCAACACAATCGAGGCAATGAGATACCAGGCCGGTCCACCAGGGCCACCCATGAGGAAGACCATTGCCCCGCCCCCGGTGGTCGCTCCTAGGGGAGCGGCAGCGGCAACGACGAAGAACACAATACCCCAGACGCCGATGGAAGACTTCTTCAACTGGTTGTGAGGCTGAGATGAATCCGACATACTCCCTCTCCTTAGTATTGGATCGCCCAAGTGGGCACGACCGAGAGGAACAGTGCACAGGAAACCGGCTCGCGAAAGTAGACCGTTTGAGCGCCGGTGATGATGACAATACAGGCTAGGTGGTTTCCGACATGGCGGCCCCCCGTTTTCTCGCGATGCCATCCCGTTCCAGCACCCCGTCGGGGTCAGCCTCGACCCTGTGAGATCGTCGTTCCGCCGAACCTACTGCGCTTGTGAACCCGACCTTCACGCTCTCCCCCTAGATCTGCCCGCCATCGACGATAGCCACCGACAATCGAACGGCAGTGATCAAAGAGCCGACCGGACAATATCTATACTAAACTCGACTCGAGTTCATTTGCAAGCGATCTTCTTGCCCGCTTCTCCGCAGGCATCAGCATGCAAACCCCAGACCGGACAGAAACACGGTTCAGGATCAGGTCAACGGTTCACCGCACCTGGACGGTTCTTTCCACGCACGATAATCTGGCAATAATGGACGAGCAGTTGGATAGCTGGCTGGACTGGGCCGCTGATATGGGCATGTTGCGGCGCCTACCCATTCAAGAACGCAGCCGAGCCAAGATGATGAGCATCATCGATAGCGCCGAAGCTCTGCTTCGAGAGGTGGGTTACGACCACACTACGCGGACACCCGCGGTCATCCTAGAACGAGCCAAAGTCACCGGAGGATCGTTCTACACCTACTTCGATAGCGTCCAAGCCGTGATAGAAACCCTCAGCCTGCGGCAGATCGGCTTGGTCAGAGCCATCATCAACCGGGTCGCCGAACGGAGCTACGGCTCCTGGGAAGAGACCTCGGATGCCGTCATCGATGCGTACACCGCTCTCTTCTGGCCTGATGCGGCTGTACGGGAGCTTTGGCTCAATGCCCATCTCTCCCCTGCGGCTCAGGCCGCCGACCAAGAGAACGACCGCTACGTGGCTCGTCGCATCCGAGATATGATGACTCCCTTTTGTGGTCCGGGGGTCTCCCCCGGCACCGAGCTGCAGTATCACTTGCTGGTCGTGATGCACGACCACTGGATGCGCCTAGCGTTTCGCATGGATGAACGGGGAGACCCCGAGGCGATCGCCCAGCTGAAAGCGGCCTCTCGCGCCTATCTCGCCACATTCCTGCCACATGTAGAAGCACCAGCGGGCGGAGGCTCCAGACCCCGTCCGCATCAGGGTCGGGCCTCCTTGGTCCGGCACCGTTTGAGATAGACCAAAGAGTGCGGCTGGCAAGTGAGTGACCGACCGTCCCGCCTGCAGCCATATCCTCGGGCAGGCCTTGGGTACCTCCGGCTACCCTGGGCGAACCTCCCAGCGACTGACCCGCCTATGGAGCCGAGAAGG
>JAXGNF010000142.1:0-2842 GCA_040768135.1 Thermoleophilia bacterium
GAGGCAGGTGCGGCAACCGTAACGGGCATCGACCCGGGGTTGGTCGCGGGCCCGCAGGGTGGGTGACAGCCCATAGGGCGCGCGGGCATGCGGGCAAGCGGATGTCAAGTTCCGGTACCCGTGTTACACCCTGGCTCCGGTACCTTTGTTACAGTGAATTCGGCCCGGGCGCGAAGTGTCGCTTTTCATGAGGCCTTCTGCTTTCTGGGCCGGCCCCCGGGATTGGCGAAGGCTCCGTGTTCCTTCTGCGGGTCATGCCGGGCGGCGTGCGTGCGGATGAGCTTGCCGCCGAAACGGATCTGGACCGTGTCCCCGACGAGCGAGACCTCCACCTCCTTGCGGATGTGCCCGTTGCCCACCCGGTAGGCGGTACCTGCGAAGCTGATGTCGCCGTGCAGATCGACCTTGCGCATCACCGGGATCCCCACTGCTCGGGCCTGGGCCTTTCTCGGCAGGGGCCTTCTCTGCCAGGAGGCAGGTTCGGCTTCGATGGGGTGCCGGCGGGCGTGGGTGGCGACCAGCACGCCCCGGTGAAAGACCTGGACCAGGCGGTCGTCGATCTCCACATCGACGGTCTCCCCCGCCAAGAAACGACCCACGTGATAGTTGAAGGTGGCCAGGCTGATCTTCCCGTCCCCTCCCACTGACCGGGTGATCCGCCTCACGTCTGACGCTGTGCTCTCGGCCTCACCGGCCGGGTCCGGAGGACCAGGGATGACCACATCGGTCGCCTCGGCTTGAGCTAGAGCGAAGCGCACCTTCGGCGGCACCATGCCGATGCCCTGATGGGGCCGTTCCTGGTTATAGGAGCCCACCCAGGCCGGCGTTCCGCAGCTACTCCCCTTCCTAGACCACGTCTGACGGCGCTTGCACCAGAAAGTGCCCGCATATAGCGTTTTGTCCTCTTCGCAGGAGGTCGAAAACTGGTCAGAAACGCGATTTCACCTAGGCACACGTTTCATGCAAGAGTTCTTGCTTGCAAATGGTCTGGTGTGAAATACTCTAGGCATGTACCTACGCACCACCAGCCAGACCCGCAAGGACGGCACCGTCGTCCGCTACCTGCAACTGGCGCACAACGTGTGGAACGCCGAGAAAGGGCGGGCGGAGGCGACTGTCCTTTACAACTTCGGCCGGGAGGATCCCCAGAGCCGAGACACGCTTGAGCGTCTGGTCCGCTCCATCGGTCGGTATCTGCACCCGGGAGAGTCGGAGATGGGTGAGCCGGCGCTTCCCGACTTCACCTTCACCGAGTCCCGGCCCCTGGGCGGGGCGTATGTCCTTGACGCCCTCTGGCAGGCCCTCGGGATCGGCGAGACCGTCACTCGGCTTCTGGCCAAGCGCCACCGGGACCGCCGGGCGGAGCGCTCACTCTTTGCCCTCGTGGCCAACCGGGCTCTCTGCCCGTCTTCCAAGCTGGCCGCGTCAGAGTGGGTGGAGAGAGACGCGGAGATCCCCGGACTGCCTGAGATCTCCGACGACGCCCTCTACCGCTCCATGGACTTCCTTCTGGATATCGCCCCAGCTCTGGAGGAAGCGGTCTTTCACCAGGTGGCCAACCTGCTCAACCTGGAGGTCGATCTTCTCTTCTTCGACACCACCTCCACCTACTTCTGCATAGATGAGGCCGACGAAGCGGTCAAGAGAGACGGACGGGGGCGGCCGGTCCCCAGCGACGGTGACGACACGCCGGCCGCCGCCACCACCGGGTTCCGTACCTACGGCAAGAGCAAGGACCACCGAGACGACCTGCCGCAGATCGTGGTGGGACTCGCGGTCACGAGAGAGGGCATCCCGGTGCGCGTGTGGTCCTGGCCGGGCAACACCTCAGACAGTGCTCTCATCCGCCAGGTGAAAGCCGATCTAAGGGAGTGGACCCTCTCCCGGGTCATCTGGGTGGCCGACCGGGGGTTCACCTCCCGGGAGAACCGCCGCTACCTCCGGCGCGGGGACGACCACTACATCATGGGGGAGAAGCTGCGGTCGGCTTCCAAGGAAGCCCAAGCCGCCCTTTCCCGGGCGGGCCGTTACAAGGAAGTGACCGGCAACCTCAAGGTGAAAGAAGTGAAACTGGCGGAAGACGAGCGCTTTATCATCTGTGCGAATCCCGAGGCGGCGGAGCGCGACGCGGCTGTGCGAGCCCGCCTGGTCTCCCACCTCACCGAGATCATCAAGGACTCCGACCGTCTCCCGGCCCTGAAGCGGGCGGAACTGAAAGGGGTTATCTCCACTAAGCCGGGGCTCTCCCGGTTCCTGCGCACAACGGCCGGCGGGCTTCTGCGCATCGACGCGGAAGCCATCGCCGCCGATGAGAAGCTGGACGGCAAGTATCTTTTGCGCTCCAGCGACCCCTCCCTCTCCCCCGAGGACATCGCCCTCGGCTACAAGCAGCTTTCCGAAGTGGAGCGGGGCTGGCGGGACCTCAAGCATGTACTTGATCTTCGCCCCGTCTATCACCGCAAAGAAGAGCGCATCCGGGCCCATGTCGTCCTCTGCTGGCTGGCTCTGCTCCTGGTGCGCGTCGCCGAGACCAAGACTGGTGAGAACTGGCCTGCCCTGCGTCGCGAACTCGAGCGCCTGCAGGTCGGCACGTTCGAAGGACCCACGGGATTCTTTCGGAAAAGAACGGCTCTCACGGCCGCCCAGAAGACCATCTTCCGCAAGCTCCAAATCCCGGAACCTGCGGAAATGCAGGCGATTCGGCCAAGAGCCAAGGCTTCCTAGCCCCTTTTCGGGCCTCAAATCCCATAGGCACACGGCGCCTTCGCGCCAGAACACGGCTTTCCGCTGCTAAACCGCTACTTTTATCGGCCTATGGGTGAGAGCTGCTGCGGAACGCCGG
>JAXGNF010000143.1:0-2834 GCA_040768135.1 Thermoleophilia bacterium
TTCCAATCCCCGATCATATGACAGGGCCAGGAGACGGGCGGGCATCGTGCACCCTCCGAGTGGCGCACCCTTGGGTATCCGGTCTTTCTCTTTGGTATAGTGACTATGCCGAAGAACCAATCCTCACGGGATGCCGATGCACTCACCAGACACGAACCTCGACCTTGCGCCAGACATCTCTCTGGTCCCCGAGACGGCGAGCGACAGCGCGGTCCGGTTCCTCCGGGCGATGATATTCGCCGGCGAGCTTGGCCCGGGTGATAAGCTGCCGCCCGAAAGAGACTTAGGAGCCCGCCTCGGGATTTCTAGGATGACGCTGCGTCTGGCCTTGAAGGCTCTTGAGAGTACCGGTTACATAGTCACAACCCGGGGCTCGCGAGGGGGTTCACGGGTCACCGATGCCGCGTCGTTGGCCCGTTGTTGGAACCTGTGGATGCGCCAACACGCGGATGAGCTCGACGATATTTTCGAGTATCGGATGACCGTAGAGACTCGATTAGCCTCTTTGGCTGCCGAGAGACGGACCGACGAAGATCTTGAACTTATGGAACGTGCCGTAGCCAGTGAGCGCCGACCGCAGGATTGGGCCTCGCTCTTCCGCACCGACATCGACATCCACAGAAGTATCGCTCGGGCGGCACGGAGCCCTCGTCTCGAACGGGCGATGCTTGCCGCCCGCGGGGAGCTGTTCATCCCGGTCGATCTCGACCGTCTTGAGGATCGAGAACACCAGGTTCACGACTCGCACGATGCGATATTGACGGCCATCCGCAATCGAGATCCCATGGTTGCGGCCGCAGAGATGCGGCGCCACATCAACCTGATCAGAGAGCTGACCGACAAAGCCCTTGCCGCCGCGGGCCTCCGGCCGAACGCAGCATAACAAGCACCCGTAGCAGGGGAATCGGTCGTTGTAGGGCAGTCGGCCATCACAGACTGAGGGAGCACAGTAGAGACCGGTTGCCTGTGACCGAACAACCGGCCACGACGGCCCCGAGGCACACCAGCAGGGAGAAGTCGCGCCAAGACGATGCGGGCGCCCTGGGGCGCCCGCACAATCATCCAATCATCCGCTCGGCCGCTCTTGCCGGCCGAACTCCTCTTGGGGTCTAATACAGATCTTTGTCCCACCCGGGGATGTTCCAACCCTTATAGCCCTGCTTGTCGACCGCGTGTTCCAATGTGCCCGGGATGAGAACCGAAGCTTTTGGCGAGATACGGCCTGGGGTTATGAAGTCGTAGATGACCCGCTCTGTTGTCACCATAGAGAACGTGTCATCGTCGGCAACGAAAGTCTGGTAGCCCGCACGAAGAGCTTCGTAAAGAGCAGGATCCCTCCGTAAAGTGGCTACGTCCTCCACTGTTCGAAACCAGATCTCCTCCACCCCTGCGTAGTAGCCTACGTTGCCGTACTGAAAAAGCGTGCCTTGGAATACGGCTGGGTCCATGGGGACGTGTTTGTCGATGACCAGTTTGCGTATAAGCCCTTGAGGAGCGATCTCGACCATCTTGCGGCCGTGTTCGCGCCACCGATTGTTGAACTCATCGTAAGACAGTTCAGGACGCTTGCGGAGCCAGTGGAGGAGCTTGACTCCGCCCGCGTAGAAGCCCGGCTCTTCGTAGAGGGTCTCCCAATCGAGCAGTTCCACAGCGAAGTTGTCGGAACCGAACTTATGGGGCTGCATCCTGTTGGGGTAGTCTTGGTCCTTGAAGGGAAGACCTATAGCCTCGTAATTATCGACAACATGATCGGCCATATTGTCCCAGTCCATCGGCGACAACGGGAAGATGAGCATATCGTTGTCGACCCCATCGATGGAGTAGTGCTGCACATAACGACGGAAGCTGTCCATGACCGAGGGGGTCTGCAGCATCAGCGACACGTGGATGATGCCCCATTCGAAGAAGTAGCGCTCCCGGGTCATGCCGGGCTGGCGCTGCGCGGCCAGCATGAATTTGAGCATGTAGCCTCCTTATCAGATATCCGAAGCCTCGCTCGTTACTCGGAACAGGCTGCCCTACTTGTTTACAGGATCTGGTAAACGTCGTAGAGGGGACCATCTGCTGATTGCTTACCGACCGCCACTGTAAGGATATTGTTGAGCCAGCTGTACGGGTTATCTTTGGCGGCCGTCTCAAACATCGGTTGCCCGCGGAAGTAGTACTGCGAAGGATCCACATCTTCTCCCTTGTGCAAACGCTCCCAGATCTCGGGCGCTATATCGATGATGCCTCGGTAGCTCACGTAGATGATGTGACCGTCGTGCGTCCGGTAGGTGTCACGGACATCGCCTTCTGCCACCCCGTCCGGCCTGATGATGAACCAATCTCCCGTACCCTGCAGGATGTCGCCCTTGATCTTAGGCCCCTCGAACCAGCCGCCTTTCACCCGCACTATACTGCGTGTACCCCTGAAGGTCTCGCCAACTTCGTAGAAACCTTCCACCTCGATCTGCGCCCGATAGAGGAACTCCGTCCTCAACTCCATGCGGGGAACATCCATTTTCTGCTCCTTTCGTGTCATTCCGTCGGTTGAAGGCCTGCTTCGCGCCTCTCTACATCGAGGTCGCCCCGCCGTCCACCCTTATGTCCGTTCCCGTGACCCAGCTGGATTCGTCGGAGGCCAAGTACACGGCAGCGTAACCGACGTCCATCGGGTCGCCGAGCCGCTTGAGCAAAAAGCCTCCCAGCACCATTTCTCTGAAACCAGGCTCCTTGTCCATCCGTTCCTGCGTATGCGTGGTGACGATGAGAGCAGGCGATATACAGTTGGCCCGGATGTTGTGCGGAGCCCCTTCGGCCGCCAACTGCCTGGTCATGGCAAGCACGCCCCC
>JAXGNF010000144.1:0-2822 GCA_040768135.1 Thermoleophilia bacterium
CGATGCCGAGCTCATCCCGGGTGTCCCGCTCCCGGAAGGTGTCGATGAACTCCAGGGTGCCGCGGCGATCCTTCTCGCTCGTATCAAGCCAGGTCAGGGTTCCCTTGCCACTTATGGACTGAAACTCTATTTGTGACAGATTGTCGGACCGCCCCGGGTCCAGTGGCCTCACTCGTCTAGGACTCCGGCGACCTCGGTCTACTCAGGTGATCAAGGTCAAGCCGATCACTCTCGACGTACTCACGTGCGGTCATCTGGTCGAGCGTGACCACCACCCCCTCCACCGAGACATACCTCCCTGCCGCTTCAACACGGTCGAGCCATCGCCCGAGGTGGTCCGGCCATGTGCCGGCCTCCACGTGACTCTCATTGTCACGGATGAACCAGAAGAAGAGTTCGACCCGGTCATGATCCCAGGAAGGGGAGGCCGTCACCCGGATCTCGCGCAGCGAACGAAGTGCGCTCCCCTCAAGGGACTGGCGATCGTGCTTCTCTACTATCCGGTCGCGAATCGGCCGCACGAGGTCAACGAAATCATCTGGGAACGGGAACCGCGATCGCTTACGAGCAAGGTCATCGGCCAGTCGTATCTCATCCTCTCCCATCACGCAGCCGGCTCTTCTCTGCCAGTGGGCAACCACGGCCTTCTCGACGGTCATGGTGCGATCCAGGTCGGCCACCAAGCTGAACTCTGCCGCTCCCTGGATGAATCCATACCGCGGGCGGCGCCCTCGCCTGCTGTCCTCAACAACCTCGGACGGCACGGTTACCAACGGAGAGACCTCAAGGAACGGGCGATCACGGCAGTCGCGAACGACATCGCATGACTGACTCGTCACCACCAGTCCCTGAACAAGCGTCTCGCACAGGTCGGCACCGCCGTCGGCTACCTCGACGGCTTCAGGAGTGATGGGGTCGGTCGGGGCAAAACGATGAACGAACCACATCTCACCGAGAACGAAGTCGCCTTGACGCCAGTGCGCCAGTTGGGCGTTGAGATCCTCGAAGAAGGATTCCTCACTGGGCCCCGGCATGACCACCCCGGCGTCTGGAGGAGCGCGCCCGCCGGGCCTCCACCGGCTTAGCATGTACCGTGTCCTGCACGGCATCAACGAATTCCGCCGGAGGACGAGGCCGTCGCGCCTGCCTCACACCAGGACTGAGACCCCGGGGATGTGCACGCTCACGAATCTGCTCGGGAATACGCGCGCTCACTACACTTTCAAACCGGCCTTCAGCCAGAGCATCGACCAACAACCCTCCGCCGGGGGCGGGTGAGAGCAGAAGCGAGCGAGTGCCCGCCGGGCTCCCCACCTCCAGTAGCCGCACCATCTCAAGCACACGCGCCACGTGCTCCTGGCGATCAACAGACATGGGTCGCCCACTCGCCCACAGATGAACCGCACGTCGCGACACGCCGCACACCTTAGCCAGCAGCTCCCAGGTAAGCCCCGAGAGTACGCGAAGCTCACTTATGAGCCGAGCAGCTGCCTCACCGGCGGATGCCGTTACCGGTCCCGAATGGGCTCGATTGTGTCCGGTGTCAGCCAGAAGCCACTCACCGGCGTAGCCGGAAGTCCCCTGGAACGTGCTGATCACCTCAGCACCCTCCCCATCAGTAGGCCACGTGGAGAGCCACCCCCCAGAGGTTGACGACAATGCCGGCCACATGGGTATTGGATCCGGGTCCGGTGGCCACAGCCGGCCACCACCTGAGGTTGAGGAAGCAGGCAACCGGAACTCCTGGACGGCAGCGTTCATACCTCACCTCCAAATCTGCGAAGGAACTCGTCCGTCACAGACCAGCGGAAGAACGCATAGATACGCTCCGCGAAATGGCGCGCCTGAGCCGCTACGGAGTTCACATCCATCGGACGCGCCTCTGTGGTAAACGCGTCCAAGTCGAGAACCCACGTGGGTTCATCGGCAGGTTCAAGCGCAGCCGGATCGATGGTGCGGTGCGCCGGTATCATTCCCCAGCGCGCCTTGAGAAGCGAGTCGGTCTGGCCCAGACGGAAGACGGTCTCCGTCACTGCCTGCACGGACTCATCAGCAAATGGCGCCGCCAGTACTCCCATGATCTCAGACCGCACCATGCTACGGGCGGCCGCCGGCCCCTCCCACGCGATACGGTCGATGTAGCGAACACCCAGGCGATCGACCAACCCCAAGCCTATGTGCGCCTCGAGGGCCTGCAGGAGTGACGTTAGTCGAGCGAGGAAGTCATCACGAGAGGTGTATTTGGTTGTCTCCAGGGCAAGGAAGTTGGTCGACAACGATGCCCGCCAGTTTCCCGGGGAATCATGAAACCGCCATATGCTGCCGGACTGCATCTCGGTCAAGCCCTGCGCGCCGACGACGGCTCCAACCTCTCGTTCCGGCCGAAGCACCGGATACGAGCTTCGGATGGCTTCCTGAAATGGACCGACGAATTCCGGCCTTTCAATCGACATGACGGGCGGGAACCGGACCTGCGCGATGACACGCGCCAGCGGCGCGCGTGGCAACGGCACTTCGTCCGGCACAGGATCGATAAGTGGATCGAGGCTCTGGCTCACAGGGTTGACCTTTCTGTAGCACCCAGTCCAGCCCGATTGGGCCTGATCACAGCGTACCCCAACCAACCGCAATTGTGAAGTAGAATGTGAAGTTGTGTTTCATCATGCTCCAGTCTACCAGTCGAGTCCGTCCGCGCAGATACACCCAAAGTCCGATGTTGGCAGGCACCGATCCTCGCGCCCAGGAAACGAATCCGTTGTGGCCGAGGAGGCCCATGACATCGCCCCCCGCCTCCAGGGGTCTCATGAGACTGATCTCGCGAT
>JAXGNF010000145.1:0-2748 GCA_040768135.1 Thermoleophilia bacterium
GCCACTCCCAGGCCGACTGCACGATGGCCTCGAGGTTTTCGTAGCGGGGGTTCCAGCCCAGTTCCGCACGGGCCTTGTCCGAGGCGGCGATGAGTTCCGCCGGGTCTCCCGGGCGTCGGGGACCGAAGGACCAGGGGATGGTGGTGTGCGAGACGGCTTCGGCGGCCTGAAGGACCTGGAGGTTGGAGTATCCCCTGCCGTTTCCCAGGTTGTAGCAGGCAGCGGGGTTGGTGTGGAGCTTGTCAAGTGCCAGGATGTGGGCCTCGGCAAGGTCGATGACGTGGATGTAGTCCCGTATGCAGGTGCCGTCATGGGTGGGGTAGTCGTTGCCGTTGATGGTGAGGTGGTCCCGCTGTCCCAGGAGGACCTGCATGATGACCGGTATGATGAGGGTCGGTTTACGGCGGCCGTCGCCGCGGAGGGTGGTGGCTCCGGCGGCGTTAAAATAGCGCAGTGACGCGTAGGCCAGGCCGTAGGCCCGGTGATACCAGTTCAGGATGGTTTCAAAGAGAAGCTTTGATTCGCCGTAGGGGTTGACGGGGGCCTTCGGGTGGTCCTCGTCAACGGGCAGGTAGGCGGGCTCGCCGAAGATGGATGCCGTGGAGGAGAAGATGAACCGGCGGCAGGTGTGGGCGAGCATGGTGTCAAGGAGCGTGATGCCCTTGACGACGTTGTTCCGGAAATACTTCCCCGGGTCGGCCATGGACTCCTCCACCTGGGTGTGGGCGGCAAAGTGGAGGACGCCGTCGATGGGGTGGGAACTGAAGATGGTGTGAAGGAGGGCTTTATCGCCGCAGTCGCCGTGATAGAACGGCACCTCCGGGGGCAGTGACTCCCGGAATCCCTCCTGGAGGGTGTCGATGACGACGGCGGTGTGGCCGTGGCTCAGGAGCGTTTCGACGCAGACGGAACCGATGTAGCCGGCGCCGCCTGTTATCAGTATAGTCTGTTTGATCATTTGGTCTGTTTGGCCTCTCTGGGTATTATTGGTTGTTTATCGCCGGTTATCTCGCACGCTGTCCTTTATCCTCTTCACATGCCCCCTCCCCAGTCCCTTCACCTCGCAGCCCAATTCGAAGTAGCGGGCGATGGCGGTGTCGTCGAGCATGCCAAAGCAGTCGATGACGGCCACGGGGCGGCCGGTCATGGCAATGAGGTCGTCGGGGTCGATGTGCCTGTAGTGCTCGTGGCGGACGGCGAGGAGAACGGCGTCGGCGCCTTTCAGGGCGGTTTGAAGGTCCTGGTTGACGCGCAGGTCCTGCAGGCTGTCCTGGTTGCGGAAGAAGCGGGACCAGGAGTGGCCCGGGGAGGGATAGGTGTTCTGCTTCTCCAGTTCCCACCAGTGCTTCACGTAGGGGTCGTGGACGGAGATCTCGGCACCCATTTCGGTGAGCTTGCGGACCAGGGCCTCGGAGCCGCTGTAGCGGGTATCGCCAACGTCCTCACGGTAGGAGGCGCCCAGGACGACCACCGTGGAGGCTGCGACGATTTTCCCCATGTTGCGCAGGGCGTCGCGGACCAGCTCCGCCGCGTGGAGGGCCCGGGTGTCGTTTATGTCGATGGCCAGGGGGGTGATCTTGAAGATGTCGTCCTCAAAGCCCATGAGAGTCCGGTAGGACCAGACACCCAGGCCGCCGTCCTTGGGCAGGCAGTAGCCGCCGATGCCGGGGCCGGGGAAGATCATGTTCGAGTGGGTGGGACGGACCTTTATGGCGTCGATGACCTTTATGATGTCCACGCCGTTGCGCTCGGCAAAGAGGCTCCACTCGTCCATGAAGGCGAGAATGGTGGCGCGGTAGGAGTTTTCCACGATCTTGCAGGTTTCGCTCTCGATGGGCCGGTCGAGGACGGTGAGGGGGTACTGGTCCACGTTGAGGACCTCCGAGAGAAAGGCGGTGACCCGGGCCCGGGCGGTTTCGTTGATGCCGCTGCAGACGCGCCAGAAGTCGCGGATGGAGGCTACGTAGTTCCGGCCGGGCATGACGCGCTCGTAAGAGTGTGCCAGGAGCGGTTCGGCATCGATGCCGCGTTTCTCGAAGGCCTTCTTGATCAGGGGATAGGCAACGTATTCCGTGGTGCCCGGGGGCACGGTGGTTTCGATGAGAACCAGGCAGTCGGGGTTGATCCGGTGGCCGATGATCTTCAGGCTTTCTTCCAGGGCGGAGATGTCGGCGTGGCCGGAGCGGCAGTTGCCCAGCTCCTCCTTCAGGTAGTCGCACTGGACATCCACGACCACCACGTCGGCCAGGGTCAGGGCGTCGTAGGTGAAGGTGGCCGTCAGGGTTTTTTTCTGGTTCACACAGCGTTCGATGAGGGGGGCCACTTCGGGGTCTTCCGCTTCGACTGGGGCGATGCCCCGGTTAAGCAGGGGGATCTTCCAGTAGGAGCGGGGGGACGGCCGCTGCATACCGATGACGAACTTGCCCGGGGCATCGGCGACGATGCCGGCCATGACGGCCCCCACGAAGCCCACGCCCATGACGACGACGATCTCATGGCCCGCCAATCGGTGCTCGGCGGTCAGTTTCTTCAGGCGTTTGAACTCGGCGGCGTAGTCGCCGGGTTGAGGGAGGAGGAAGGATTCGCCCGAGGGGGAGGTGCTGAGTGACGGCTCGGGCGAGAGTTCCTGGAGCTTGATGCTTTCCATTGGTTCACCTCGTCGTTGGAATAGCGCAGTAAAGGATCGTTAGGCGGGATCGCTGAATATGGACAGAGTCGATAAAAAAATAAACCGCCGCCAGGTGCGGC
>JAXGNF010000146.1:0-2724 GCA_040768135.1 Thermoleophilia bacterium
GCTAGGCGGTCACACGCTCGACCTCTGCGATGGTGGTGACCAAGTCAAGGACTTTGCGGCGCCCATCGTCCCGTAAGGACAAGGCACCTTCGGCACGGGCTTGGTCGCGCAATTCGTCGGTCGAGGCTTGGTCGAGTATCAGCCTGCGGATGTCCCGCGAAACCGTCAGCACCTCGAACAAGCCTGTACGGCCAACGTAGCCGGTGTTGAAGCAGAGGCTGCATCCAACCGCCTCGGCAACGGTCACCGTTTCGTCGGAGAAGAAGCTCCGCTCAGCCTGTGACATGTGAGAAGGATCCAGCGTGGTCACCTTCATGCAGTGAGGGCAGAGACGCCGGACAAGGCGCTGTGCGACCACACACTCGAGTGCGGAGGCTATCAGGTATGCAGGTAGGCCCATTTCCAGCAACCGGGTGATCGCCGAAGCAGCGTCGTTGGTGTGAAGGGTAGACAACACGAGATGGCCTGTCAAAGAGGCCTCGGTCGCAACAAGCGCGGTTTCGTGGTCACGTATCTCTCCGATCATGATCACGTCCGGGTCACTACGCACGAGAGAGCGTAGCACCGAGGCGAACGTCAGGCCGATGTTGGCCCTCACCTGCGACTGTGCGATACCAGGCATCCGACGTTCTACAGGGTCTTCCACCGTGTAGACTTTGATTCCGGGGTGGCTGAGTTCTTCCAGCCCCGCGTACAGAGTGGTGGATTTCCCTGATCCGGTAGGCCCAGTGACCAGTATCTCCCCCCAGGGCCGTCGGAGTGCCTGCCGCACCTGGACAAGCTCACCCTCGCCCATGCCCAGCTCTTCCAAAGTGATCTTCGTGTTTCGGTCGTCCAATAGACGAATGGTGACGTTCTCGCCGAATACCGTGGGGATGCTGGCGATGCGGAGATTTACGGCCCTGCCGTCGGAGCGGAATGTGGCCCGTCCGTCCTGCGGGAGGCGCCGCTCGGCAATATCCATGTCTCCCAGGATCTTTATGCGGGAAACAACGCCCTCTTTGAGGTCTTTGTGTACCTCGGTGAGTTGGTGAAGGACGCCGTCCACCCTTACCCGGACGACCATCCTGTCGGCATGGGGCTCAAGATGGATATCCGATGCTTTCTGACGCATAGCGGCTTCGATGATCTCTTCTACAAGGGACACCACCCGGTCATAGCCGGCCATGTGGTGCGCCTCCGCAACTGCCGGCGCATCCTCTGTTTCAGCGGCACTCTCCAGACATCCGCGTTGGGAGAAGGCCACGCTGAAGGCGTCGTCGATCGCCCTCTGAACGGCGGTCACCGGCGTAACCTCGAGCCCTGTGATGACCCGGACGTCGTCAACGGTAACGATGTCCCCCGGGTCGGCCATCGCAAGCACCAACCCCCCTAGGCTGTCAAACCTTACCGGCAGAACCTTCCGTGCTCGACAGAACCGTTCTGTCAGGAGTCCAGCCACTCCGGGATCGGGTACGACCTCTACGAGGGCCTCTAAGCCGTACAGGCGTTGCCAGGAGAGTATCTGCTCCAGCCTCTCAGAAGTGACATACCCCAAGGTAATGAGCGTCTCCCCCAGCCGGGCACCCGTGTCCTTCTGGTATTCCAGGCTTTCGCCGAGCTGCTCCTTCGATATGATTCCTCGACCGACGAGGATATCGCCAAGGCGGAGGGTGCCGAGCGCATGAAAGTTTGGCTGGATGGCCATTTTCATCCTCTCTTGAGGCCGTTTCACTCCCATACATCGGCTCCTCCCGAGTTTTCTAGAGTGACTCTGATTTCGGATACAGTTGTCGTCCGGCGGGTCCGACAGTATCCTCTGATGGGGTCCAACTGTATCCTCAGCCATCTAGTCGTTTGCTATCGGACCGGTTTGCCGGCCGTCAAGGAGGGCCTGCTTCATGGAATGTCCCCACTGCCAGGTCGAGGTCGACCTGAAGCCTCACGTTTTTGCGCTTGGCCAGGACCAGGAGGGGACCTGGCAGGTCTCGTCCTGTCGCTGCCCGGCCTGCGATCGTCTGATTGTCGACATCGGCACCGTCGAGGGCCGCACCTACCCGGTCTGGCCTGGATCATCCCGCCCTCGGTTGAGTGACGACGTACCTGCCGACCTGGCCGACGAATACCACACGGCCGCTCGAATACTGGCCGATAGCCCCGAGGCTTCGGCCGCCATCAGTCGTCGTTTACTGCAACGCTTCTTGGCTGAGCGGGCAGGCTTTGGCGGCGGAGGCTTAGCCGACCAAGTTCGCCGGGCCACGGAGTGCGAGGAGATGCCCTCCTACATGAAAGAGGCCCTGCGGGTCCTCGCCCGAGTAGCTAAACTAGCTTCTGACGGACATAAGAGCCTGCATCCCGAAGCACTAGCGACCCCTGAGCCCGGCGAGCCTGAATGGCTACTTGATGTCCTGCAGTCTCTGTTCGAGTTCAGCTTCGTCCAGCCTGCTCGTATGCGAAGGCGCCTGGACGCCCTAGAGGAGATGATTGCGCCGGACGCCCAACCGGCAGATTCGGAAGCAGGCTTCCCAGAAGCCTCTGGAGACGACAACTAGACGGGCGGGACGCCTCGACTAGGCAGAGACCCCACGGACCCTTTCAACAGCGCAAAAAGCAGGGAGATGGTGATGGATATTGATTTGGAGCAGTTGCGTGCCACTTCGCTTCCTCGCGGGGTGGCGACGGCGACGACCGCACTGGTCGCCTACGCCAAAAACGCTACCGTGACAGACACCGACGGCCGTGAGT
>JAXGNF010000147.1:0-2689 GCA_040768135.1 Thermoleophilia bacterium
ACGGGTACCCTGGGAGCGAGCGTAGAGTAGGCGACCGGCGTCGCCGAAAGGAGCGTGTGTTCCTTGATCGGCGAAGTGGTTTCGACCGCAGAGCTACAGCTGCCGGCGCTAGTGGAGGGATCTTTCAGTCGGTCCTTCTAGGACTGCGGGACCGCCCACCTGCGCTACTTGTACTGCTTGGGCTGGTCAATATCTTCAATTTCGCCGATTTCTCACTGACCCTAAATGCGCTGTCCGCAGGGGGAAGAGAGGCCAACCCCCTCATGCGTTCTCTGTTGGCACTTGACCCAGTGTGGGCTGGTCTGTTCAAGGCGGCCGCGGTTCTGCTGGCGAGTTGGATCGTGTGGCGATTACGTCGGTACCGCCTTGCTCTCCAAGCGACGTTGGCAGTCGCCGCGATCCTGAGTGCGGTCCTCCTCTACCATGTCGTAGGTCTGGTGCTTCTCAGTTGAGCAGCTGAATCCTGTCTTCAGGTCACGCCGTGCGCCGCTCTGGCTTCGGCTGGGGTAACCGCAGGCGAAACAGACGGTTCCAAGTGAGGGGCTGCTTCGACCACCGAGGGCAGGAGAGCCCGTAAACGATCGTCGCTTTCGAGCGCTGCAATCAGAGCCTTGACCACCATGGGATCGAACTGCGTCCCGCTGCAGCGCTCAAGTTCGCGCATGGCTTCGCGGTGCGTGCGGCCGGAGCGGTATGGACGGTCCGAGCGGATAGCGTGATATGCGTCGGCGGCAGCGATGATGCGCGCACCGAGCGGGATCTGGTCTCCCCGAAGCCGTTCGGGGTAGCCACTGCCGTCGTAGCGTTCTTGGTGATGCAGAACAAGGGGGGTGACATCTGTTAGCTCCGGAGACTGCTCCATGATGCGTTTGCCGAGGACAGGATGTCTGCGGACGCATTCCCATTCTTCACGAGTGAGGCTTCCCTCCTTGGTGAGGATGGAATCGGGGACTCCTATCTTACCTACGTCGTGAAGCAGGGCCGCTACGCTGATGCGGGCGACTTCGCCCGAGGCCAAGCCGATCCGGCGGGCGATGGCCGCGGCCAACTCTGACACAAGGCGCGAGTGTTGGTGAGTGTAGCCGTCGCGCACGTCGACGGCGGCGGCCAGGCTCCGTACCACGGCTCCTCGACCGGTGTGTGGAAGAGAAAGGATGTCTTTGGGGGCCTCGGTCGCGGGCAGATCTTTGAAGAGCTGTATCTGGTTGCCGCCCAACGCTTTAGCGAATGCCAGGGCCTTCTGAGCGGCGTCTACCAGTTCCGGGGGAGAGGCTCCATCGGCAGGATATGAACAGAGTCCCAAGCTGACCGTGAGCCGCATCTCCGCACCCTTGGCGGTCTGAAAAGAATAGGCGGCGGTGTCCTGCCGAAGGCGCTCTGCCACCTCGATCCCTCCCTTTTCATAAGTGTGAGGGAGGATCATGGCGAACTGGTCTCCTCCGAAACGGGCCACCAAGTCGATCTCACGCAGTTGGGATCGCAGGCGGCGGGCCAGATCGAGTAAGACCCTGTCGCCGGTCTGGTGGCCGTGTCGGTTGTTGAGCTGGTGGAAGTCGTCAAGGTCTAGGACCAACAGCATGAACGTGTCACCAAAACGGTATGCGCGATCACACTCGTGGGCGAGTCGATCCTGGAAGACTCTGTGGCTGGCCACTTTGGTGAGGGCATCCACCGTTGCGGCGTCGGCAAGCTCGGCCGAATCGACACTGCGCCCTCTCCGGGTGGAGACAGCTAAGACAAGGGTAGCTAGGGAGGCAGCCAGCAGGATGACTTGAGCCCAGGGGAAGGCTCTGGGTCCCGCAGACGGGGTCAGGGCCAGATCGATACCCAGGGCCGCGAGTAAGATGACTAGGAGAGGTACCATCCGAGAAGACCGTAGCCCCCTTGAGCGCCGGTGCCGGGATGGCCACATCGCTAACACGAAAGCAGCTAGTAGAAATCCCCCCGCAACGGCCGCCAGTGCTACTCGGACGAGAGTCGAAGAATCTATGCCTGTACTCCTTTCTTCTTGAACACAGGCTTTCGACAAGATGGAGGGGTATCCTTCGCTGAACCTGAAATAAGCCGGAAGCCGTCCCCAAAGGGGGGACGGCTTCTCATTCGGTGACGCTGCTCGAATGGTGCTCCGCGAATCAGCCGCGGTGCTCTTTAATCGATGCTAATCGCACCTTCCGGGCACTCATCAGCGGCTTCCTCACAGCATCCGGCGTCTTCGCACGCGTTCGGGTCGATCACGTGGCAGATGCCGTCATCGCCGATCTCGAAAACATCGGGGCAGATATCTTCACAGATACCACACCCGGTGCAAAGATCGGGATCGACTTTCGGAACACCCATGGCACTCCTCCTTTGGGACTGGCGAACGAGGCAATATAAGCAAAGCCGTGAGTAGAGTGCAAGATGTTTGTCCGGCTCTTGTGCAGAGTCAGGGACCCTCGATGTGAAGTAGCAGCTCGGCGAGGGCGGTATCTTCGATGCGACTGAGAACTTGTTCGTAATCGCCCGCAGGGACGAAAGCAGGGTCGGGCCCAGGGTCTTGCAGCAGAAAGGGAGGCGGATCCCCGCCTGCGGCCCGGGAGGCGGCCAGCCACTCCTGTGGTAGTGACACATCGACCACATCTCGGCCCAGCACCGTCCCGATGAAGGCCGTCCACGCTCGGGGAGTCACATCTGAGGGATCGTACCCACC
>JAXGNF010000148.1:0-2684 GCA_040768135.1 Thermoleophilia bacterium
CCGCTCGGGTGGGGATCCGGTGGCCGTGGCCGCTCTTTTCGATCGGCTGGTCTACAACCGGAAGTTCTCGTCATGCGGGGAGAGAGCTACCGCCTGAAGGGCAGAGGCTGGGAGCTCATGCAGGCAGGACAAGAAGATTGAGCCCAGTGGCTTCGGAGTTGAACCGGCGAATCGCGGCTTTGATGTGTCCAGTTTTCGACCGGCGATCAGTGTTCAGGTTTCAACCGGCGTTGGCAGCTGGGCACCTCACAGCTGGTAGTCACGTCAAGAAAAGTATCTCGGGTGTTTAGGCACGATCGGGGGGTAGGGCATGAAGCGTTGGGCACTTCGTTGGCCACTTGCGACGGTCGCAGCCTTGCTCTGTACGGCTCTGATCGCCGGCTGCGGCAGCGGCCGGCCGGTCGCCGACCAGCCCTCTTCCGGGCACGCCCCCTCTTCGATTGGCGAATTGACCACCGAGAGCGAATCGACCACCGTGAGTCCGCCCACCAGCTCCCAGCCGCTCTTGCCGGACCCGGTGGCTTCTGCCATCGAGCGCATCTGTGCCGTTGTAGGGCTATCCGCGGGGGCGATTGAACTGCGCAGGGGTGAGGCTGAGCTTCCCGCCGCCGACAGCTCCCTGCACTGGGAGGGAGGATTTGCCGAGTTCGACAGCGCCACCGGTCGCATCGTCCTCATCTCCCACACCCCCGCATCGGCCGCCCCGAGTGCTGATCCACCGCCTGGCTACGAACTGACGAGCAGAGCCGACGCTCTACTGGCTCTGCTTGGTTGGGACCAGGCGGCTCTCGATGCCGGCCACTTCACCTCCGAGCTCCGCGACGACATGACTCTGTCCCATACCACGGCGCACCGCTGGTCGTGGGTGGGCCACACCTCGGCAGGCATCCTCAACGGAAGCCGTATCGACCTGAGACTGGCCCACAAGGACGGAACGCTCCTCCTATTCGCCTTCCATGCCGGAGCCGGAGAGGTGCCGGGGGACGGCTCTGACGCCATCTCCCGGGAGGAGGCGATCAAGATTGCTCATGATCTCATCGTGGAGCGAGACCTGCCGAGGGCACAACTCCAGTCAGACACACCGCTCAAGGCCGGCGACCTGCACCTGACAACCAAGGAGGCCACCCTCACCTGGACCAATGCTCCCGCCGTCACCGACGGGGAGACCATGCTCATCTGGCGCACCGCCTTGGTGGGGACGGACCCCTCCGGCATGACCCTCGGTGGTGTCGTCTATCTCGAGGCCGTAAGTGGACGAGTCCTGCAGCAGCAGAGCTACTGATCCCATCCACACTGCGGTGGGCACAAACAGGGTATCTCGCCCCGTGAGAACGAAGCGCCGCATCTGCGGGCTTCTTGCCCTGCTGGCGATGGCGTTGCTTGCCGTGCTCGGCGGTTGTGGTGACCAACCTCGGCTGTCTCTCGATGACATCGAACAGGTGCGACTGGGCCAACCCGGTGTCGGAGATACGAACTGGAGGCCGGCGGCCGCTGCCGAGGTTAAGCGCTTGGTCGAATACTACGCTGAAGCTCGGAGCTTGGCCGACGACTTCGGGACCACACACCCGGCGGTGGCCGAGGTGACGCTCACATCGGGAGACGTGCTGACCGTCTGGGGTGGAGGGGAAGAGTTCCAGACGGTGGCGTTCAAAGACAGGCAGTGGAACATCAAGGGCTCCAGATTGCACCGCATGATGCAGGAGATCGCGGCAGGCCAAATCGATGTCGGAGCGCCCTGAGGGCAGAGATGAAGGGGGATCGCGCAGACAAGAGGAGCGATGGTGTGCTGACTTGTGTGCAGAAGTTCTTGGAGGAAGGAAGGGAGAGAGGGTCATGGCATGCACGTGATGACCAATGACCCCCACGAGAGGGAACACACCACGACCCAAGACAAGAGTACTCAAGGCCGCGTGAACCCCAAAGCCCTGGTCACCGAGGATCAGGACTTCCTGCGCGAGATCGTACGAGAGGCCCTGCAGCAGATCCTCGAGGCGGAGATACCAACGCTCCAGGCGCCGAGTCGAAAGAGCACACTGAGAGCCGTCAGAGCTACTGCCAGGTCTTGGGAGTGGAACTCGCCGGTCGGGAGTCTCGGACCAGCCGGCGGGACTTCCCGGCCTCATTCAGAGAGCGTGGTCTTCACGGCGTGGAGTTCGTGGTCTTAAGATGCCCCCCGAGGGCCTGAGAAAAAGCCTCATGGAGATGCTCCCCGAAGCCCCTTGGCAGCGCTGTTATGTGCACTTCCTTAAGGAACGCCCTCGACCACCTGCCCCGCAAGGCCAACAACGATTGTCCGCAAGAACTCAGGTGGCTCTACAACCGCCGCGACGTGGCGGAAGCTCAGAAGGACCAATCGGCCTGGCTTTCCCGCCTCATACCATGGGGCCTCTCTTCGCCAGGAACCAGTCGAGTTCGGCAAAGAAAGTGTCTATCTCATCGAGGTCGGTGAAGTAATGGGGGGAGACACGGACGCCTCCGATGCCGGAGGTGTATCGCACCGCGATGAACACGTTCTTTGAGTCTAAATGGCGGCTCAGCGCCAGTTCTTGTTCCCGTCCTCCCGGCATGTGGAAGGTGATGCTTCCCGACCGGTGCTCCGGCTCCAGTCGGCTAACCACCGGCAGTCTGCGCTGCTCCAGACCGGCGAGCAGGTGATCGCCCCGCTCCAGCACCCGCCGTTCGAC
>JAXGNF010000149.1:0-1319 GCA_040768135.1 Thermoleophilia bacterium
AACAGCGGTGTTTCGCTATCAACGGTCACCGCGCCGATCGGGGTCGCCACGCGGCCGAGACGACCGGCACACCGGCGGTGCCTCCCTCGTACAGACTGGGCCTTCCGGCAGGGTTCACGACAGCAACTCAGGATGGTGGCGGGCAAGCCAAGTGCGCACGAAGGACTGCATGCGTCTGGCCTCGACGATGACTTCTTCCACTTCACATTGGGAGGCGACCCCCACGCCGTCGTAGTCGACCGTGTTCCGCTTCGACCGGCAGGCATCGAGATAATCGCCAAGCCCTTCCATCTTCGGGCCGACGATGGCTCTGAAGGCGGCAATCGCCGTCGCGTGATGGCCCGTCCCTCCGGTCCGATACCCTTCGGCCCGCAGCACGATGGTCGCCAATTGTAGGGCAGCGTTGTAGGCAGTGGCGAAACGTCTGTCGGCGGACAGCCCAGGCAGCTGCGCGTCTGCAAGGTCGCGCTCCGCCACTTCGAACAACCGTGCGATCTCGGTCGGGCTCGTCTTCTGCCGACGGAGCCTCCCTTTAGCCAACAAGTGTTGCAAGCTCACGCTCATTCCCTCGTATCCAGATCTTCGGCTCGTTGAGCACAGCCTTCAAGAACGAGTCACCTTTCTTAGTACGCTCACTCACTTCGGCATGAGATAGGACCACAATATTCGGCTCACGGCCGGTGTCACGGAGAAGCGGGACCACCCGAGTCGCCACCTGCCGCAGGCCCAGATCGCCGACCACCAGGAGGTCGATGTCGCTATCGGGCCCTTCGTCTCCTCTGGCGAGCGACCCAAACACAAACGCCAGCCGCACGCCTTCTACATCCTTGAGAGCCATCCGGAGTCTGTCAGCTAAGGCAAGCGTGTTGAGCAGGGCCTCGCGGAGTCCCGAAAAGGCCGGATGCGACGGATTCGCAACGTATTCGACCTGTCGCCCTCGGGGCGTGCGGGAGATCAACCCTGTGCGTTCGAGGCGCTTCAGTTCGCGCTGTACGAGATAGAGCGACGAATCCACAGATGAGACAAGTTCCTTCTGGTAGAAGCGACGGTCCGGTTCGAGAGCGAACACCGCCAGCAACTTCGCCAACGTAGGTGTAGCGAAGAGGGCTTCCAAAGAGGAATCACCAACAATATTTGTCTTGAGACCAACCATGTTGGTGTAAGGCTACCTCCGTGGTACGGAATTGGCAAGCCGCCGGCCAACCTCCAATCAAAGGCCACCACGCGTTTGAGCGAATCCGTCGGGCCTTTGGCCGATCCCACACGAGCTTCCGCCAGGACCCGGCGAATGTCGGGCGGCAGTCCGGGAGGATTAGCTC
>JAXGNF010000149.1:1419-2650 GCA_040768135.1 Thermoleophilia bacterium
TCGGAGGAGGCCCTTCACTCGTCCCGGTCGCCCCGCCGAAAAGCCCTCTCCATATCGCGCTGGGCTTCCTTCTTGGCGAGGGTTTGACGTTTGTCGTACTTGGCCTTGCCCTTCGCTAGGGCGATCTCCACTTTGACTCGGCCGTCTTTGAAGTACATCTTGGTGGGCACCAGCGTGTAGCCCGCTATCTGTACCTTGCCGTAGAGACGGCGCAGTTCCCGGGCGTGCACCAACAGCTTGCGGGCCCGCAAAGGATCGTGATTGAAGATGTTACCCTGTTCGTAGGGGCTGATATGAGTCCCGATTAGGAAGAGCTCTCCCTTCTCGATGGCGGCATACGAATCGCGCAGGTTGACCCGGCCCGCACGCAGTGATTTGACCTCCGTGCCGGTCAGAGCGATGCCCGCCTCCAGCGTCTCCTCGATGAAGTAGTCGTGGAAGGCCTTCTTGTTTTGAGCAATGAGCTTCGTACCGGTGGGTCTCATGGTGCGGCGAGTATAGCCGACCGGCGTATCCGGCACAGACCAAGATCCTCCGTACGACGGCGGACTGCATCAATGTGAACAGCCCCGCCTAACCGTCGCTCAGCGTCGACCTCGTGTCTGTGAAGGGCGGTTCCGTCTAGAGTACGGCCGGACCGTCCCAGAGGCCCGGTTGCGCGAACCGCGGGTCCGGGCCGCAGCGGGTGGGCCGCTGTCGCAATCGCCTTCATCGTCGCGATCTGCAGGCATCAGGTCTATCCTCCCCCGCGCCTCATCCACCGCCATCACGCGCACAGGCACCAGATCGGCCAGCTTATGAGCGCGGCCCGACCGCCGTCCCACGAGGACGGTCTCCAGCTCGTTCAACTCGTAGGTATCACGAGGTAGTTCGCTCACCGGGAGATAGCCCTCGAACAGCCGCTCAAAGAGCACGAACATGCCCCGGCGGGTCAAACTCAGGACTTGGCCTTCAAAGACACTCTCTCCCCAACCGTCTTCGTCCAGACGCCGCCGCAAGAGATGGGCGAGCACGATGTCGTCAGCTTTGAGTTCGATCTTGGCCGCCTGGCGTTCGGTCTCTGAGCAGTGTTCTGCCCAATCGTCGAGCGCCAAGGTGGTAGGTTCTGGCTCCAGACCCAACCGCGCCAAGAGACCTCGGTGAACCAAGAGATCAGGGTAACGGCGAATGGGAGAGGTGAAGTGACAGTACGTTTGCGAAGCCAGTCCGAAGTGGCCGATGTTCACGGTCT
>JAXGNF010000150.1:0-2568 GCA_040768135.1 Thermoleophilia bacterium
AATCCCCGCCGTCGCCTTGAAAGGGCGATGTCCTAGGCCGCTAGACGATGGGGGCACATCTGGCGCTGTGGGCCACACCAGGCACTTCCTGCCCGGCGCGCCCTGCACAGCCGGGAGATGCTAGCACACAACAGCTGAGCGGTAAACCGTCCGATCGGCGGTTGCGGCTGTGACGTATCGAAAGACACCCGCAGCTTGCGCAGCACGGGCCTGTTCACCTCCCTTGTGCTTGCCCGTACGTGCGCGTCTTGATAGCCTGGATTCAATGCCGCACGATCCCAAAATAGGGAGCCCACGGTCGCTGGGCGACCTCCTCCTGGCGTCCAGCAGACGTTTCCAGCGCTACCGCTGGGTGGTGCTCGCGGTCGCGGTGATACTTGAGGTGTTGGCCATCTGGTTGGTCGACCGGTTCGGCTCAACACCACAACCCCTCGACCCAGTAGGAGCAGGCGTGGTCTTTGTATCCGTCGCGGTTGCCAGTGTCGGCGGCGCACTTATGGGCTTGGGCGTCGTCCTTGTCGCGGTCATTGCCTCGTTCGTACTCCTAGCCGATTTCGGCACCTCTGCTTCTACTGTCAATGCCGTAGTCTCCGCAATCATCTGGTGTGTAGCCGCCGTCGCGGCCGGCGTTGTCTTGGCCTACTTTCGCCGACAGGTGACGCGGCGGGAAGCAGCACTTCAGCAGGCCCTAGGCCGCTCGCTCTCTGCCAGAGAGCAAATGGAACGGGTCTTGGAATTCAGCCCCCAGTTCTACCAGAGCATGCATGTCGACGAGACGGTTGCCGCCATCTGTGAGGCGGCAGTGGAGACTTTTGGAGCCGATGGAGCCCGTTTGTATGCAATCCAAAACGACAGCATGGAGATGCTCGCCCTTGCTCCTCCCTCGGCAGACATCGAACCGGGGATGATGCTGCCGCTCTTCGACTTCCCCGACATGCAGGAAACACTCACCCAGCGCCGGCCGTCGTTTATCCGAGACGTGCGCTTCGTGACCACCCAACCGGCCGCGTTGGAACTGCGCCGCCAACTGAATCTTGTCTCGGCCATAAGAGTCCCCATCATCAACCCGGCCGGCCCCACAGGCATCCTCTCTCTTGGCTGGACCCATGCGATCGAGCAGCCCGCGGATGACTTGCTGGCCATCATGCAGCGTTTTGGAGATCAAGCAGCCATAGCCTGGCAAAGCGCCTTACGGGCCGAGGCCCAACAACGGGCTGATGAGCTCTATGAGACGCTGGAGCGAGTGGTCACTCTGGCTCCTTCTTTCCACATCACAGGCTCCCCGGAGGAGGTGGCCGAGGCCGTTTGTGAGGCCGCGCTTAGTACGTTCGGTTGCAGCGGGGTCGCACTGTACCGTGTGGAGGGAGATAGGCTGCGGGTCCTTGATCATCAGCCCCCCCTGGAAGGACTGGCGGCGGGCCGGGTCTTTCCACTCGGAACCGAACCCCCGCCGGGCGCCGATTCTCTCTCACCCACCCCCACGTTCATCCCCGACATCTCCGACCCAAGTGCCTGCGTGTGGCCGTGTACGCCTGAAATCACCCGCCTGGGAGGCGCCAGGTCGGTGCTTTACGTCCCCGTGCGCATTGAAGAACACACCCCGCAGCATCTGCTTGTGTTTTCCTGGGATCAGACCATCGACGAGCCGGATCCCGGCCTCCTGGTCGTGGTCGAACGTTTCGCGGATCAAGCCGCCGTGGCGCTCTCCAACGCAGCGGTAGAACGTCTGCACGCCCGACTCGAGGCCAGCCTGCGTCCTTCAATGCCGGTGGATCACCCCGGGCTTACGATCATCACCCGATACCGAACCGGCGAGCAACGCCTTCATTTAGGAGGAGACTTCATCGGCTCTACCCCCCTAGGGCAGACCGGGCTTCAATTCGTCATCGGTGACGTGAGCGGCCACGGCCCAGACGCGGCGGCCCTAGGGGCGACTCTGCGTTCTACCTGGAAGGCCCTAGTGCTCGCCGGCGCGGACGTACTCGAGGCCGTCGAGGGGATGCGAAGGATGCTGCTGGCCGAGAAGGTCCAGTCGGGGATTTTCGCGACCATCGTGGCGGGAGCCGTGGATGTCACCGAGCGCCGCATGTCATTCGTCAATGCCGGCCACGTCCCCCCTCTCCTTCTCGCCGACGGACGCGTCACTCTCCTGGAAGTCGATCCCTCGCCTCCTCTCGGCTTCGACGGCGGCACTCCCTTGACGCTCCGATGCGTCCCCCTTCCCGAACGATGGAGCCTTTTTCTTTACACGGACGGGTTGATCGATGTCCGCGTGGCGCCGGGCTCTGCAGAGCGCTACGGAGAGGCAAGGCTGCTGAAGCGTCTCGCCTCCTGGGCGCACTCGGCTCCGGACGACATAGCGTTGGACACTCTGATGACCGAGATCGAATCGGCCAGTGGAGGCCACTTCGCCGACGATGTCGCCGTGCTTCTCATCTCCACCAGGAACTAAGGCCGCGTCGCACGGGCGCTACCCCAAGGGGCCCGAACAACGTTCAGCCGAAGAGCGACACGCAACCGAGGGGCCCGAGCAACATATAGCCGAGGATACATGGTCCGGCCCCCGAA
>JAXGNF010000151.1:0-2522 GCA_040768135.1 Thermoleophilia bacterium
TGCCTATTTCGGCCTGTCTGACCACCGGGATCGGGCCTGGCTGACCAGTGGTATCGGCCGTAACTGACCAGCGTGTTCGGCACGAACTGACCACAAGGATCAGGGACCGTCGGGTCGCGCTGGTCGTCGTCGCCAGTGTAGCTCAGACCGCGGGTGCGGGTGGCGGCGTTGGCGGTTTCTTCTTGCGCATGGACTCTCCTTTCAAGTGGATCCTGTGGGCGTGATGGATCAGGCGATCGAGAATGGCATCGGCCAGCGTCGGGTCGCTGATGGCCCCGTGCCAGTGTTCCAAAGGAAGTTGGCTGGCGACGACGGTCGATCTTGTGAGCACCCGCTCGTCGATCACTTCGAGAAGATCGCGGGCCTCCAGAGCCGAAAGCGGCGCCAGTCCATAGTCGTCTAAGATGAGGAGCTCGGTCTTCGCGAGCCGAGCCATAAGTCCCGGGTAGGTGCCGTCGCCTTTGGCGATGGCCAGTTCAGCAAGAAGCGCCCCGAGCCGAAAGTAGCGGGCTCGGAGTCCCTGGCGGCACGAGGCGTTGCCGAGGGCGCAGGCCACGTAGGTCTTGCCGGTGCCGGTGGCTCCCACGATGAGGACGTTCTGATGTTCGCGGATGAAGCCGCAGGTGGTGAGACTGCGCATGAGCGCCCGATCCAGGCCCCGGGCCGGACTGTAGTCGAGATCCTCCGGGCAGGCCGAGAGCTTCAGCTTCGCCTCCCGAAGGAGCCGGTTAAGGGCTCGGTTGCGGCGCTGGGTCCACTCCTCATCGACGAGAAGGCCGAGACGTTCTTCGAAGGAGAGGGCCTGGGTCTCGGGGTCCTGGCTTTGGCGGGCAAGCGCGGCCGCCATACCCCTGAGTTGCATCAGCCGGAGTTTCTCCATGGTGGGCTCTATCAACATGAGGCCTCCTCGGTGTCGGCGTAGTAGGCCGGGCCGCGCACGTTCTCATGGATGAGGGCAAGGCCGGGCAGTGGTTCCGGGGACAAGGGAAGCGGCTGGGCATCCAGACCCCGGGAAAGGATGGATTTGAGGCTGCGGTAGGAGAGGGTACGGAGGGCGAGCGCCCGGCGGGAGGCGGCTTCCACCCGCTCGGCCGGGTAGTGCTTAGCCAGGCGCATGATCCCGAGACAGGTGCGATATCCGTGCTCGGGGTGGGGCCGGCTCTCAAGGATGGCAGTAACGAGGGCGGCGGTCTCCGGGCCGACGCTTGCCGCCCAACTGATGAGCCGGGTGGGCGACCATTCCAAGTAGCGGCGGTGTGACTCAGGCATGTGTTCGGCAAGGGTGGAATACTCCCCCCGCCCGAAGCGCCGGCGGTGGCTCGCGACGCGGCTCCCCTTATAAAGGACTTCCACCACGCCGCTTGTGTAGCGGACCTCCACCTCCTCCCGGGCGAGCCCGTAGGGCACCGAGTAGAAGTTCTTCTCCAGCTCCACGTGGTAGTCGATGGCGACGCGTGCCTTCTTCCACTGGGCGAACTCATAGGGACGGGCGGGCAAGGAAAGAAGGGCCGACCGCTCCAGGGTCTCAAAGAGGCTCAGGCGCGAACCGGCGAGCTTCTGAAAGGGAGCCTCGTTTAAGCGCGCAGTCGCGGCCCGAAGGACGTCGTTCAGCTCGGCCAGACTGAAGAAACGCACGTTCCGCACCGCGGCCAACACCTGGCGTTCCACCACCAAAACTGCATTTTCGACTTTGGCCTTATCCCGGGGCTTGCGCACCCGGGCGGGCAGCACGCAGCAGCCGTAGTGGCGGGCGAGCTCGGCGTAGGCGGGGTTGATGTCGGGCTCGTAGTAGTCGGGGGAACTGACCCCGCTTCTGAGGTTATCGATCACCAAGGTGCGGGGCACTCCACGAAGCGTGGCAAAACAGTGCACATGCGCGTCCAAGAAGCTCCTGAGGTCCTCGCCCCAGGTGGCTTCAGCGTAGATATAGTTAGAGCACCCGAGAACGGCCACGAAGATGTGGGCCGCCCTCAGCTCCCCGCTCCCGCGGTCGATGACGGGCACCGTCTGGCCGGCAAAGTCGATGAAGAGCTTCTCGCCGGCCTTGTGTTCCTGCCGTAAGACCACGTCGGCCTTCTTGCGCCACCTCCGGTAGCGCTCGCAGAACTGGGTGTATCCCAGACCCTCGGGATGCTGGGCTTTGTATTCCAGCCAGAGGAGCTGCAGGGTGACCCCCTTGCGGGTGAGTTCCCGGTGCATCTTCTCGGGATCGGGCTCCGGACGCTTGACCCTGGAGGGCATGGTGGGGGGATAGAGGCGGGCGTCGAGAGCCGTCTCATCCATCTCCTCGGCCGCTCCTTTGGTGAGTCCGGCCGCCTGGGCCCGGCGCACCACGTCTGCCACCGTGTTGTGGGAGATCGAAAGTGAGCGGCCGATCTCTCGCCGGGCGAGGCCCAGCTCGTTGAGTCTGAGGATCTCTTTGATCTTGCGCATGGACAACCTCCTGCCTGCCACCGGTCGCTACCCTCCTCACGTGCTTGGTCGTTTCCGCCAAGGCTACGGGCGAAGGACGCCATGGGCAG
>JAXGNF010000152.1:0-2514 GCA_040768135.1 Thermoleophilia bacterium
ACTCGACCAACGAGCGGTGGGATGTCATGACGTCCGAGACGTTCAAGCTGAGTGTTCAAGCGTCGAGTCAGGACCGAAGTCACCCCGACTGGAATCGAAGGCTATGCCCAAGTGCAGGATAAAAACGGAAGACCCAGCAGAGGCGTTCTGAATGTCGGAAGCACAGAGGATATAACACCCAGAGTGAGGCCATCGCCGATGTCGGCCAGGACTCGGGCGGCGAAGATGGGACCCAAGCCGGGAGCCCACGTGAGGACCGGCTGCGAAGGATGTTCGCCGAACTCATCGGCAAGGACCTGCTCCAGCCTGGCGATGGACGATTGCATGGCAACGATCACCTCAACGAGTCCCACAAGCGCGCAACCAAGGGCCGCCTCAACCGAAGGGCGCTGGTGAAGCTTAAGGGCTGCGAAGAGCAGTCTGGATCTTCTTGACCGGCCTCGGTTCGTTTCCCCGACCGCTTTGGCGAAGAAGCGTCACAATCCGATGCGGCGTGAGCCCGGCACCCTAGGCGGGGGTGGAAGCCGCCTTAAGGATGGTGAGCGCCGCTTTATGGGTGAGATTGGAGAAAGCCCGAAGCGCTGCGGGATAAAACTCAAGCAGCAATGATCGAAGCCGGTTCACCGTGAGTGGCTGAGCCCGAACTGCCTCTTGGTGCTGCCGAGCAAGAGCCCGGACGACCAAGCGTCTTGCTCGCTGATAGCAGGCAGGGGACGGTGGGCGGGGCGATCGGTGCCTAGGATATTGGCGAGCACCATGTGTCTTGGCTATCGGACTTTCCACCGGCCTGGCGATGCCGTTCCCGGTAGGGTGCCACAGCCCGGGGGTTGAGGGCATAGACGGTGATGCCTACAGCCTGCAGGGCCACCGTCTACATAAAGACCTCAAGAGGGGTCGGTCAGATCAAAGTGGGCACCTGCCAGCACACATCCATTTGGGGAAATCTGTCGCCAATGCTCGGTGAGGAAGTCCATGTGGGCAAGAATTTCCTCCTTGCTTCAAGGAGGGGCGCAGAGACCCGGGGCAGCCGTTCTTTGGGGCGCCCCCCGGCGGCTGGAGACCCCACGCGCGCAAGCACTCTTTAGATAACGGCCACCAACGCCCGTTCCGCTCTTCTTAGGCGCTCGAAAAGCCACTCGGGATAGTAGCGGCCCCGCCTGAGCTTGGGGACGCGAAGACCCACGGTGCCGCATCTGGTGTCGAAGCCCGAGGTGGCCGGGTTCTGTTGGACAGCCCAGACGAGTTCTTAGGTGATGTTCCTGCTCATCAGGCTGCTTGTTCTTGCTTGCGTAGTGTAGACCAATAGAAGTCGTCCGGGGTTCGGTTCCCCAGACCCTGATGGCGGCGCCGTTTGTTGTAGAAGTCGAAGTAGGCCGCCAGTTCTCTACGTGCTTCCGGAATGCTCTCGTATGCCTTGAGATAGACCTCCTCGTATTTGACGCTGCGCCACAGCCGTTCGATGAAGACGTTATCCAGCCACCGGCCCCGGCCGTCCATGCTGATCTGAACGTCGTGGGCCACAAGAAGGCTGGTGAAGCCCTCCGAGGTGAACTGAGCGCCCTGGTCGGTGTTCATGATAAGAGGCGCCGGGAAACGCCCGAGAGCTTCCTCCAGAGCCTCGATGCAAAACGAGGCATCGAGGGTGTTTGAGACCCGGAAGGACATGACCCGGCGGCTGGCCCAGTCCATGACCGCCGCGAGGTAGCAGAAGCCCCGGGCCATAGGCAAGTAGGTGATATCGGCCGACCACACCTCGCCTGCCCGGGTGATCTCGCGGCCGCGCAGGAGGTAGGGGTAGATCTTGTGTCCGGGGGCGGGCTTGGAGAGCTTCCTCTTGGGAAAGAGCGGGGTGATGCCCATACGGCGCATGAGGGTCGATACGTGGTCGCGGCCGACGAAGAAGCCCCGGTCAAGGAGTTCGTCCTTGATCCTGCGGCTCCCGTAGAAGGGAAGCTTCAGATGGATCTCGTCGATGGTCGTCATGAGGGCCAAATCCCGGTCGCTCGTGCCCACCGGCTCGTAATAGAGACTGGAGCGGGAGAGGTCGAGAAGGCGGGCCTGTCTGGTGAGGGCCAGGGGGTGGTCTTTGTCGATCATCTCTTTGCGCTCGGACCGTGCGTGCGCCCGAGCGCAGTGGATAAAAAATCGTTCTCCATGGTGAGCTGGCCGATCTTGGCGTGAAGTTCGGCCACGCTGGGGCCCTCCTTCTTGCCCTGTTCGTCTTCTCCGAAGGCGGCCGCGGCATGCTCCAAGAGCTGCCGCTTCCATTTGGTGGCGACGGCTGGATGAACGTCAAAACGTTCGGCGATCTCGATGATGGGTTGTTCACCCTTGATGGCTTCTAGGGCCACCTTGGCCTTGAATGCCGGCGAGTGATTGCGTCTCGGTCTTCTCGGCATCTTGGGTGCTCCTCCTTGCTGTCTTGCCCGGAGCAGTATGACCTAAGACGCTGTCCAGATTCACCCGGCCACTTCTGCTCCCAGCCATCGGGTAGAACGTCCCAGTAGTACATCT
>JAXGNF010000153.1:0-2509 GCA_040768135.1 Thermoleophilia bacterium
GAAAGCAAAGAACCGAGAGACGTGCCGCCAGACACCGGCGACGGCTGCGCGCTCTGCGGCCACCCGGCCCTCTTTCGCAGGTGTTTCGTTGGGCGCTCATGGGCGCGGGGGTCGTAACCACCGTCTTGGCGTTGATCCCGTTCTTGGCCGTGGCGCTGGGTGACGTTGCCGTCGAGACGCAACACGATGCCCCGACCTCCGCCGCCCGCCTGGCGCGAACGGCCGAACGCATCACGCCGTACGCCGCGGACCCACCGTTGGTGGAAGCCGGGATCTATGAGCACGCGGCAGAGGCCGTGCTGGCAACGGGAGATCCTGGACGCTATGCCGCGGCTGCCGACAATCAAGCCCTCAGGGCGGTCGCGCTCGAGCAGGCGGCAGCCCGCATCAATGACTCCTGGTACCTCTGGTATGCGGCGGGACTTGCAATAGTGGATCTCATCGATATTCAAACCGCCCACGCCGCGCAGGCGCAACCCTATGCCCCAGGCGAGGCCTCGGGGTCGCTCGCCCTCAGCGATGACCAGAAGGCCGCCTGCGCCCAACTGCGCTCGTACAAACCTGCCGCCCTCGTAGAACGGGCCCGCACACACCTGGAGCTGGCTCTGGGCCGCAATCCCTTGGAGCCCGCCGTTCTACGAGCTCTGGCGGAACTGGAGGGGAACTCCCAGTGACTGCGCCTGGTACCCACAGTGAGACGCACCAAGTGCCCGATGACATCTGGACATGGCCTGTGCATCGAGATGAGCCGGGTCAGCGCTTCGCTTGAACCCTCGGCAGATCCGGGGGGGTCCACACACTGTTTTCCAGGCTCTTTGTAAGAAGATGTGGTGCCCTCGGCAGGAATCGAACCTGCGACACGAGGTTTAGGAAACCTCGAATCTATCCCGCAAAACAAGGGAAACCAAAGATCAAATAAGCACGGCGTAATCCCGCGCGACTAAGGAGCTCACGACAACGACCAGAAACGAGTGCCTCAGTCTCGGCGCCCGCCTAGGCGTACAACCGCATCGCATTCCTTCGCGACAGTGAGGATATGGGAACCGACTCTACGCCGCCCACTCCTCGCTCAGCACCTCGGCCTGCTCCAGCACGGTGACCGTCGCCTTCTCCTGCTTGTCGGGCGGGTAGCCGTACTTGCGAAGGATACGTTTGACGACCACTCGCAGTTGGGCGCGCACGTTCTCGCGCATGGTCCAGTCGATGGTGATGTTGGCGCGGACCGCGGTCACCAGTTCGCGGGCGATCTCGCGGAGCGTCTCGTCGCCCAACACCTTGACGGCGCTGTCGTTGGTCTCCAGGGCGTCGTAGAAGGCGAGTTCGTCGTCGGTGAGGTCTAGAGCTAGGCCCCGCTCTTCCAGTTCGCGGAGGTCCTTGGCCAGTTTGATGAGTTCCTCGATCACCTGGGCGGCTTCGATGGTGCGGTTCTGGTAACGCCTCAAGGTCTGCTCGAGCATCTCGGCGAAGGAACGGGCCTGAACCACGTTCTTGCGCGAACGGGTGCGGATCTCTCCCTTGAGCAGCTTCTGGAGCACCTCTACCGCCAGGTTGCGCTGAGGCATGCCCTGCACTTCGGCGAGGAACTCGTCGGAGAGGATGGAGATATCGGGCTTTTTGAGACCGGCGGCATCGAAGATATCCACCACTTCATCAGACACCACCGCTTTGGAGACGATCTGGCGAATGGCCTGGTCGAGTTCTTCATCAGTGCGGAGTTCTCCGGGGGCGCGCTTGGTGAGTCCGGCACGCACGGCAAGGAAGAAGCCCACGTCGTCACGGATACGCTTGGTCTCTTCGTGAGGCACAGAGAGGGCGAACGCCTGGCGGAGCTCGGCGATGGCTCGAAGAGCGCGGTCTTTGCCGTTCTCCTGGGCTAGGATGTGTTCTTGGGCTTCTGGGAGAAGACGGAGCCGGTCCGTGGCATCGCCCGTGGCCCAGGTCGACCAGTCGAAGTCGTGGAAGAGACCCAGGCATACCTCGTATTTCTCCAGCATGACGGCGACAGCCGCCTCTTGGTCTACAGCCGCGCTGCCGGAGCCGCCGCTCTCGGTGTAGGTTGCAAGTGCTTCTTTCAGTTCTGTCGCCAGTCCCAGGTAGTCGACCACGAGGCCGCCGGGTTTGTCCTTGAAGACCCGGTTGACCCGGGCGATGGCCTGCATGAGACCGTGGCCCCGCATGGGTTTGTCAACATACATAGTATGGAGACTGGGAGCATCGAAGCCGGTCAGCCACATGTCGCGGACGATGACCATTTTGAAGGGATCGGCCGGGTTTCGGAAGCGCGCAGCCAGAGCCTCGCGCCGGACCTTGTTGCGTGAGTGGGCAGCGTAGCGGGGGCCTTCGGCGGCACTCCCGGTCATAATGACCTTGAGAGCCCCCTTGTCATCGTCTTCGTGGAACCAGTCGGGGCGGAGCTTCACTACCTGGTCGTGGAGATCCAAGCAGATGCGCCTACTCATGCAGACCACCATGGCTTTGCCCTCAAGAGCCTCTTCGCGGCGCTCGAAGT
>JAXGNF010000154.1:0-2369 GCA_040768135.1 Thermoleophilia bacterium
GTGCAGATGAGTTGACGGAATTGGCATCCAAGCTTGGGCAGGCCTTCCTTCTGAAGTCGGATGCTCCAGTGGTGCGCACAGCTCTCTTGGATGAGCGCATGGGTGACCACCAGTCAATGGGGCTGTCTACTCTCCGTTTGCTCCACGGTGAGCCGGTGACATATTCTGCTCTCAAGGGGGCGGTCGACGTGGCCGGAGATCGCCGGCGGGCTGAGGAGGCAAAGGCCGGTTGCTGACACGTGCGCCGGTCTCTGGCGAGAACCGACTCGTGACCGTCACCGTGGCCGACGACTCCAAGATACAACCAAAGACTGAGGATAGAATCGGGGTCTCAAATCGGCTCTAGGGCATAATGATTGTGCAGATGGGTGCCGTAATTCTCCAGCGATTGGGTGAGGGTGGTCGAGGAAGGAGGGGGTCATGGTCGACGAGCACATAGAACGGACATACGCCGGACCTCTTGTCGTCCGACTCGACGGCCCAGCGGTCGAGTGTCATCGAATCGCCCTTCGTGATTTGGTGCTACTGGGCTCACAGTTGCAAACCGCTGTCGATCGAGTTGCTCGAGTATTGATCGGGCAGGACGACAGCGCTAAGCCCGGACGCGTTCCGTCAGAGATCCTTGAGTGTTGCACTCTAGACCTCGTCGCAGTCGAGGAAGGGAGTCTGATTCTTGTTTGCGATTTGGCCGGTCGTGGGCAATCGACGCTCTTCGAGGATCTCGGCGAGGACGCTCTGCAGGCCCTGATCGAGGGTGTGGATGCTCTCAAGGACGAAGGGGATATGCCGAGGGGTTTTGACGCAGGAGTGCTATTGGCTCTTCGAGAGAGTGGCAAGCTACTCGATCGCGGCATCGACAGCATCTCCTATAGACTAGAGACACGCGATGGCGAGGTGAGAGCGACCTATGGCCGCGATACCCACGAACGTGTCGTCGCCCGCATCCAACAGCCTATCGAGAACAGGCGTGTCGTGGAAGGCAGGCTTCTCATGGGTGATTTCAAGGAGACTGGGTTCCGGTGCCGTTTGCATCCACCGGCCGGTAAGCCTATCAGGTGTGATTTTGGCGAAGCTCAGAAAGAGGCGGTTCTCGGAGCTTTGACCAAGTACGTGCGGCTGGTCGGGGAGGCCCGCGAGGTGTCCGGAGAAATCACCTCTCTAAGCATAGAAGACGTCGAGCTTTTAGACGTCTTTCCCCCAGATGCTTCCGTGATGGACGCAGGCACGGGGTTCTTCGATATAACCCATGATCTGGAGTTTCTGGCCGAAGAGCAGGGCGTGAGGCCGGCGGTAGATCTGGATGAGCTCGTCGGTGATTTCTGGCCTGAGGACGAATCTGTGGATGATTTTCTTGCGGCGGTGCGGTCATGGGGGCTGGATGACCATGCTGCTTGATGCCGGCCGGTGAGCCTCGTTCTTGACACAGACGTGGTGTCTTACCTTTTCAAAGGGGACACACGTGCCGACGCTCTCCGCACGCATCTAGTCGGCAGGCTCCTCGTTGTGTCCTTCATGACGGTAGCTGAACTCGACCGATGGGCGCTGGCCAGGAATTGGGGAGAAGCGCGACGGTCACGACTTCAAGAGCACCTTGGCAACTTCATCGTCCACCCCTTCGATCGTCGCCTTTGCCTAGAATGGGCAGAAGTGACCGATTCAGCTGAGCGGAACGGCAACCGGATTGGGTGTGCTGACGCTTGGATCGCAGCCACCGCAAGGATGCACTCGGTCCCCTTAGTGACGAACAACGTTGCTCACTACAGAGGGATCGAAAGGCTGGCCGTCTTGGGGCCCTCATCCTGAACCAGAAGAAGTGGTTGGCTTCCGACGGCCAATTCGGGTGAGTTGGTCGACGGTTTCTTACAAACGCGATTGAGGATGGCAGAGCAGATTCGTGAAGGAAGAGCTCCAGGTCAAGTTCGCCGCCTACATCCAGTCTTGGCATCAGGGTCATGGTTGCCCCTTGGCCGCCGTGTCATGACCTCGCGCTGCGCCGCCGTGCGGCGCCGGCGCGCACCCCGTAAATCTCACCTAAGAACTGTAGCTGCTCCAGACACGTGAGCTTCTCCTGGATATTGTGGATGGCGCCTCTCTTCTTCCTGGAAACCGCGGTCATGAACGACTTCCTGTTGCGCCTCGTGCGAGGACGGTATCCCGTGGCTCGGGGGCCAACTTGAGGTGGTGGATGGGCGATAAGGGGGAAAGCGGATGGACGCTGCACTCACATACGAATACGAACTTGGTAGGAAGCATGGCTGACGTGCCGGCGGTGATCAGCGTCTCCCGCCGCACCGACATCCCGGCCTTCTACACGGAATGGTTCATGAACCGGGTTCGCGCCGGGTTCTGCCACTGGATGAACCCCTTCG
>JAXGNF010000155.1:0-2347 GCA_040768135.1 Thermoleophilia bacterium
TGCCAAAGCCATCTGAGGCAAGGAGGCGTCTATGACTGAGCAGCCAGATTACGACGAGCTGTTGAAACGGCTGGAGAAGGCCGAGCGGAACGCTCAAATCGCCCGTGATTGGGTGGAGATATCCAACCTGCACGGACGTTATAACCACCTCTGTCTTGGCCACTACTGGGACAAGATCGTCGATGAACTCTTCGCCCAGAAGACCCCGGGAGTCAAGGTGGAGATCGTCGAAAGCGGCGTGTTCCACGGCTTGGATGGGGCCCGGAGGGTGTTCGTTGACATGCTGGGCAAGCTGTACAACTACGAGGGCAACTGTGCCATCCACGAACTGACTACGCCGATCATTCAAGTCCAACCCGACATGAAGACCGCTAAAGGGATGTGGTTCCACATTGGACTGAACACGTTCCTTGATCCGGCCAAGGGCGTCGTTCCCATCTGGCAGGTGATCAAGTACAACCACGTCTTCGTGAAAGAAGATGAACAGTGGAAGTTCTGGGACTATCGGGCTCACCTGTTGATCCGGAGTTCGTTCGAGAAGGGCTGGGTGGACGAACCGGTCATACAGGGCAGCGCTATTCAAGGAGCACGGCCGGAGGAGGCCCCCAAGCCCGACGAACCGACCAGTTTCCATGAGCCTTATTCAGGCCGGATCGGCAACCACTCAGGGCTGCCGATGCCCCCGGAGTATGTCGACCTGGATAGTGTCTAGAGTGCGTGCGGCTCGAGCCGCGCTAGAGTGAACGACGGATGGAGATCCCCCTTGACAAGGGGGAGGGGCCTGTTCAGAATGTAATAGAGCGAGCGCTCGTCCTATGAGTGCGCAACACAGTACCGCCCGCCCCAAGAAGGAGGATTCGGTGGCCATTAAGACCCCCCAGCAATACATCGAGAGCCTGAGAGACGGTCGGGTCGTCTACTTCGATGGAGAGAGAGTACCCGATGTCACCACCCACCCGGTATGTAAGATTACCAACGACTGGGTGGCGATGGACTACCTCATGAACAACGACCCGCGCTACCAGGACCTGCTGACCGACGTCGATGAAGACGGAGATAGGGTGAGCTTCGCCCTGCAGCCTCAGCGTACGCAGGAAGACCTACTGCGTCTGCGTGAAGTAGTCAAGCTTTGGGCCCGTGTCTGCTTCGGCAAACCCTCCGGAGCCAAGTTCGTGGCCAAAGACGGCCTGAACGCGGTGACTGTGGTCGCTCCCCGGGTGGACAAGAAATACGGCACCAACTACGCCGCCAACGTGGAGGCCTATCGCAGGCACCTGCAGAAAAACGACCTGGCTTTCGCCATGGGTCTGACCGACATCAAAGGCGACCGCAACCTGCGCCCGGCGCAGCAGGTGCAGCACAAAGACTTCTACGTGCGCATCGTAGAAGAGCGTCCCGACGGCATCATAGTCAGTGGGGCCAAGACCCATATCAGTCAGGCGCCGGCCTGCAACGAGATCTTGGTGGCGCCCTGTCGCGCTATGCAGGAAGAAGACGCCGCCTATGCGGTGGCCTTTGGTATTCCCCTCAACACACCCGGGATCACGATGATCTGCGCGCAACCGGAGATCGGGGCCGACGCCACCCTCTTTGACCACCCGATTTCCAAGGCCGTTTACATCAACGACGCCACCATCATCTTCGATAACGTTTTCATCCCCAACGAGAGGATCTTCCTCAAGGGAGAGTGGGAATTCGCCGGCCAGGTGGCGTACATGTTCGCAAACTTCCACCGCTTGAGTGCCGAGACTTACAAGGCCATGGAATTGGAACTCTTCACCGGGGCGGCCGCCCTCATGGCCGAATATAACGGCATTGAGAAAAAAGCCCACGTCCGAGAGAAGCTCACCTGGCTGGTGATGTACACGGAGGCCGTGGAGACCCTGGGCAGAGCGGCTGTGGAACACTGCGTGAGCGAGCCCGGTTCTGACCTCGTCTATCCCAACCCGATGATCGCAAACATCTGCAAGTTCTATTTCGCAGATAACTGGCATCAGGCCACTAAGTACATCCAGGATATCGGCGGTGGCATAATCGTGACCGCTCCCTCGTACAAGGATTACATCAACCCCGAGACCCACGACCTCATGGAGAAATACTTCGCGGGCAGCGCCCGGTCGTCCACCGAGAACCGGCTGCGCATGGTCAAACTCATCCGCGATCTGACCTCATGCTATGAGGACGTTCTCACCATCCACGCTGAGGGCTCCTTGGAAGCACAGAAGCTGTCAATACTCCAACTGGCCGATTGGGATCGGTACAGAGCGGCGGCTATGCGGGCGGCCGGCATCGAAGGTGCGAAGGAGAACCCGCTCTTTGCCGAGTTGCCCCAGTTTCCGCCGGATCT
>JAXGNF010000156.1:0-2332 GCA_040768135.1 Thermoleophilia bacterium
GCAGCCGACCGGCAAGGACGACCTGTCCGTAGTCATCGCGTTCTGCGAAGAGCTCTCCGGGGATCATCTCGGCGCCGTGACGGATGGTCCAGCCGGTCTCCTCCAACCAGGAGAGAGCAGCTTCTTCGACGTCTGATTCGGTGAAAGGGGTGGTCACGCCGTCGCCTCCATCGCATCCCTCAGTTCCCGCAGGCGCCCCACCGCAGCCTGAAGGAGACCGCCCTTGAACTGCTCGGCGATGTAGCCGTCGCACCAGTACTCCCCGCGGGTGAGAATCACGAAGTACCTGCGAATCTGGTTGAGGGTGGCTGTGCGCATATCCTGCGGACTCGTCAGTATCCGCGGTGTGGCTGGTTCTCCTTCTCCGCGTGCTGGTGGGTCTTCAGATAGGAGTCCGTAGGGATCAATGAAGGTGCTCGAGTCGTAACAGAACTGGATGAACTCATCCACGATCGGATGGTAATCAGGCCACCCGAGGACATGGACCAGCGCGCCGTCTTTCTCTATCGGGTCTGGATACACCCAGGTGGCAAGCTCGAAGCCCGGAGCGAAGATAGGATCCAGGAGTTCGAGCATGCGATCGATGTCCTGGATGCTCCAGGTCTTGGTCGGGTGGTCAGCGCTCATGCCGGTGTCCGGCTTCTTGCTGTGCCACCTGCGGCGTCTCCTCGCATACTGCTTGCGACAGTATGCGATCGGGGTCAACACGTAGCTCGCCGGCGATGAGCTTGGGGAGAAGGGTATCGCGAAGAGCTGCGAGAGTGCGGGATTCCTGGCCGTATGCATCTACCACTGCAAGCAATGGACCGACCTGGTTCTGAAAGTAATCTCGAGCATTGATGGTTGGGAGAATCATTGGATAGTCAAGCAGTGCGTCGCGAGGAAGCGCAAGTACTGTTGTGCCAGTCGAGTAGCCCTCGGCAATCCCTCGAAATTCCGGCCGCAGAAGCGCAAAGTACACGTAGGTGCGCCACGCGCTGCTGTCCGCAGAAAAACCGAGTGCAAATACATGGTGTGTGAAGAGAAACGTGTCCTCTCCGTCAACCACGGGCAATAGCGCCGGGCTTCCGAGGATTATTCGATTCTGCGTCATATCAGTATTCGCGACAACCAGGTCGCCACTCCTCACGATTTGGTGGGATTTGTACTCGCCCACATATCTCTTGATGCTCTCGGCCTGGAACGACCCTCCGCCAGCAAAGCAGCCAAGATTCACCATTGGTAGGCCACCCTCTTCGACCAAGCTAGCGCCCTTGTACGACAGACCTTTTGCCACAGTGGCAAGACTTGAAAGAGGCGCGACTTCCCACCCCTCTGGTATCTCCCCCAACTCCGAATCCACCAGCCGCTCGGGAAACAGCTCGTAGAGATGAGCTGGCAGGCCCGGCAACGACTCCCCTGGGCGCCAGCGACCTTCCATCTTGGCCCGCACGGGGTCGAAGTCCACGAACCAAGATTTGAAGAGGGCCCGAGCCATGGCCTCCAGCGTCTCGTTCATGCGCCGGTTCAGCTCGATCTTGTCGTCCAAGGTGCCGAGGATGTGGGCGATGGCGCGTTGCTCGCGGATGTCTTGTGGCACTGTGATGGGAAAATCGGGCAGGGCCTTCAAGGGGATTCGGTCCACAGTGCTGCCGTGAATCGTGCGCTCACGCAGAGTCTCTTGAAACTCAGGGCCCAGATAGGCATAGAGGAGGAACCTGTGGTCGACCGCGCAGGGACGAGGACGGAGTAGCCCCATACGTCGGCCCAGACAACAACGAAGCCCTGCGGGGATCGCCGCTGCTTCGCCCAGCCGGGTCTCGTAAGAGAACACCACATCCCCGGCACGCGGCTCGACCCGCTTGGTCCAGCGCAGATAGTCGGACTCCGAAAGGTGATCGAGGTCAGAAAGGATGACGCGCCCGCCGCGAAGGTTGGAGATACCAAGAAAAACCGGCCCCTCATCTGTCTTCGGCGGAGTGGCGTGAGGTCCATCGAAGATTTCCGCAAGGTCACCCAGCGGCACTGTGTGCCAGCCACTACCCACAGCCGGCCTCCAGGAGTTAGGCGGGGCCAGCATCATTGGTGCTGCCGACACCCGACAATTGCACGAATCGCACAAACAATTGCACGCGTGCAATTCCCCAGCAGGCCAAGTCGGTCGGCACAGTCATCCGCCGTCGTTCCACACTCATTGCCGACTCGTTTGGAGCGTTTCCGCCGTCCGCACCGGCGGATTTGGAGTCGTCCAATTATTTGGACCACGGCTCATATGACGTTGCCTGACTACGATCAAAGCCAAGTCGACCCCGCTTCGTTTCTGCGCTTGTTCATGATCGTCATCCTCGTGCCG
>JAXGNF010000157.1:0-2304 GCA_040768135.1 Thermoleophilia bacterium
GCGGTCCCGGGGGTTCGAATCCCCCCCTCTCCGCCTAGTCCCCCGCATCCACCCCGCGGCAGCTCTCTTCAGGTCTGGGGGGATTCCGAACCCGCGAGGGCGCGAGCGTCGGCGAGATAGTCCCTTTTTGACTGGCGAACAGTGAGCTGCTCTCTAGCCGAGCCGTACGGCGAGGCGAGGACGGCCACTTGCGGGGCAAGATGCGGCGAATCCCCCCCCTCTACTTATTTGCAGGGATTTCTTGCCACAAAGCTCAGCCGCCAAGGCCGGGCTTCTGGCCTCTTTGGGGTGAGTTCGGGGGCAAACACAACCACACCCACCGGTGGAAGGCACACTCAATGACCCGCCGCCTTCCGCTTCCGATGATGCGCTGTAGGGTGGGGTCCGCGCCCGCGCACGGCCTGACCTCACCCCCCATGAAGACATCAAGGACCGGTAGGCCCGCAAAGCCCACATCGGTGTTCGTCATCGGCCACGAGCGCGACAGCTGGTGGTGCAACCTGAGTCTACTGCCGGACCCGTGCTGCTCTCTGCGTCAGCTGCCGGGTAAGAGAGGCTCCGCCCGGCGCACGTAGTGACACGTGTAACCACCCGGATGCTTCTGCAGATAATCCTGGTGGTAGCCTTCGGCCGGGTAGAAATCCCTCAGCGGCTCAAGCGTGGTCACCACCGGTTTTTTGTAGAGCTTGGCGGCGTTGGTGACCTCTATGAGCCGGTCAGCCACCTGCTTCTGTTCGTCGTCGGCATAGAAGATGGCCGAGCGGTAGCTCGAGCCCACGTCGTTTCCCTGCCGGTCGATAGTCGTGGGATCGTGGATGCGAAAGAAGAAGTCGAGCAAGCGCACGTAGGACGTCACGGTATCGTCGTAGCTGATCCTCAGCGCTTCGGCATGGCCGGGATGGTTCTCGTAGGTGGGGTTTTCGTTCCGGCCGCCCGTGTAGCCAACCTCCGTATCGAGCACCCCTGGCTCTTTACGAAACAGCTCCTCCATGCCCCAAAAACATCCACCGGCCAAGACCGCCTGCTTGATCGCCATGTCGCCCGCCCTCCTTTCTGCGTTACCCACGCCTCGTCTTGCGAGGGCGTCCGCCCTATCACGGTCGGGAGTTCCCCGTCTTGACCTATCGCAACCCTTCGGCATGTCCGGCTCTGAGTTGCCCCGAGCCGGTAACGCGGCGTAGTATGGTAATAGGAATATATTCGGGCAGCAGGAGGCGCCATGAGTCGCTCGTTTGACGCGTGCCGACGGACGCGCACGGAAGGTGAGCGCCCTCTCCTCCGACGAGCCGCTGTGGTGATCGCTGCAGCGGTGGCTGTTCTCTTGCTCCTGTCGGCGTCGGCTTTGGCGCAGACGGCTCCGATCGTCCCCCTTCCCTCCATGACTGAGGGCTGGACTCGGGTCGTTACCGGCGGCTTCACTGACCCCGGCAACTCGCATGTGATTTTCAGCACCGAGTTTCGAGGCTACTACTACGTCAGCACCATGGCCAGCGAAGCCGGCAAGCGCATCTCGGGCAGCGACAAGCAGGGAAGCGACATCTGGCGGACCGCCGACGGCATCACTTGGGAGCAGATCGGCACGGCCGGGCTGGGCGATCCCACGAACATCATGTTCGACCTGGTGGTGTTCCGGGATCAGCTATACGCACTCTCCATCAACGTTGGTGACCAAGGGATGGAGGTGTGGGTCACCTCCGACGGCACGGAGTTCACGAAGCTGGGAGAGAGGGGCTTCGGGGATCCGAAGAACCGCGCCGCCGTTCCCATGGTGCTAGACGGACGACTCGTCCTGGCCGTACAGAACCCCGATACCGGTGTTCAGATCTGGGTTTCAGAGGATGGCAGCTCGTTCCGTCAGGTGCCGATCGATGGACTGTGTGTTCCCGGGAACACCGGCGTGGTCCGATGCTCCCGGCCGGAAGACCCCGGTCCCCTCCTGGGAGGCAAACTCTACGCGGGCGTCACGAATTCGACTACGGGGGGTGAGATCTGGAGAACGGCCGACGGCCTGGAGTGGGAGCAGGTCGCCGACAGGGGTCTCGGGCTCGCTCAGCGTAGTTCCCTACGCCCCTGGCTCGTCTACAAGGATCAGCTCTATGTGGTGGGTACTCACTCCGCCTGGGCGGCCGGCTTCGATCTCTTCCGTTCCGGCGACGGCACCGCCTGGGAGCAGGTGGTCGAGGATGGTTTCGGGGCGGGTGAGCACAGGAACATGGGAGCAGATCTGGTCGAATTCGAAGGACGTCTTTACCTGTCCACCCAGAACGAGGAGCCGCGTCTCTTTGTGCCGGGCAGCTCCACGGA
>JAXGNF010000158.1:0-2191 GCA_040768135.1 Thermoleophilia bacterium
TGGGCCCATAGCTCAGTTGGTTAGAGCTGCCGACTCATAATCGGCCGGTCGCAGGTTCGAGTCCTGCTGGGCCCACCTAACAGCCTTGCTTTTGCAGTACCCTACGGCGCCACTCTCATATACACGCGTGTGCGCCTCTAAGGGCTATAAAATTGAGGGCGAAGGGAGCCGACGACCGAAGGGACCGGTGTCTGGTCATGTGGCGGTTCATGGACACGGCGAGGCTGGCACCAAATCCTCAGGCCCGGCGCTGAAGGAGGAAGACATGCCAAGGGCAGGCTTCAGAAAGACCCCGCTGTGGGAGTGGGGCCTTCTCTTCATCATCGTCGCCGTAATCATCGTGTTGATCGTGTTGTGGGCGACTGGGGTCTTCTGATCCCAACGAGTTGCGGCCGATGGATGATGTTCCTAAGGATAAGTCTCAATATTAGTATCGGAGTCTGTTTGAGCAGAAACGCCTGACACACGGAGGAGGGGCATGATGTTGGTAGCGGAGTTGCTGGACCTCATTCAGCGACTGGCGCCCTTTGAGTTGGCCCAGCCAGGAGATAACTGTGGGCTACTGGTGGGCGCCCAACAGGCGAATGCGAACCATATCCTGACCGCTCTTGAGCTCACCGACAACGTCATCGACGAAGCCGAGGCGGAGGGTTGCGATGTGATTCTGACCCACCACCCGGTTCTGTACACGCCGGTCCGCTCCCTCGTTAATGCCAATCCCCGGGAGAAACTGCTGCTACGTCTGGTGCGGAGCGACCTCACCCTTATCGCCTGTCACACCAACCTTGACGCAGCTCCCGGCGGTTTGGCCGACATCGCCGGCGAGGCGCTGGGCCTCAAGGAGATGACGCCACTGGAGATGGCCGCTGCAGGCTGGTACAAGCTGGTTGGCTTCATCCCGGCGGAAGCCGCGGAGGCGGTCGCAGAGGCCGTGTTCGCATCCGGCGCCGGGCGTATTGGCGATTACCGCGAGTGCGCATTCTCAACGGAAGGCGTGGGTTGGTTCACACCGATGGCCCATAGTCACCCGGCCGTGGGGGAGGTGTCGAAACCTGAACGGGCACCTGAGCTCCGCTGGGAGACCGTAGTACCGCGCGGGCGGCTGGCCCACGCGATCAAGGCATTCACCGAGACACATCCTTACGAAGAACCCGCCTTCGACGTCTACCCCGTCGAAGACGTCTTGCCGCGAGGGGGTCTCGGCAGGGTCGGGCGTCTTGGACGTCCCAAGTCGGTGCGGGAATTGGCGCTTGAGACTGCGCAGGCCTTTGGGATAGACACAGTGCGCTGGAGCGGTGGCGGAACCCGTGTGGTGGAGCGAGTGGCGGTGCTCCCGGGAAGTGGCCGTAGCCTACTCGAAGCCGCAGCGGGACAATGTGAAGTGCTGATCACCGGCGACCTCGGCTATCACACTGCGGAGCAGGCTGCCGAGATGGGGCTGTCGTTGATAGAGGTGCCCCACGGAGATTGGGAGTGGTGGGCGTTCCGACAATGGGTGACGAAGGTGGCACCCGAATTTACCGACTTGGGAACAGCCGTGACTCTTTCTCAGAGGTGGCGTCCTTCGTGGACGACGCTTGACAAAAATGCCGAACCCTCTACGCAGGCAGATACGGAAGGAAAAGTTCGTATCTGGATTGACGGCGGTTCGCGTGGCAACCCGGGTCCGGCTGCGATCGGAGTACTGATGGAAAACGACGAGGGCAGAGTGCTGGGGACCGTGAGTCGAACCATAGGGGTAGAGACCAACAACGTGGCCGAATATAACGCGTTGTTGGCCGGTTTGGAGTTGGCGCTGCAGGCGGAGGCATCACACGTGGAGATCGTATCGGACTCAGAACTGCTGGTGAAGCAGATGAAGGGAGAATACAAGGTCAGGAACCAAGGTCTGATGCCTCTTTATGCCAAAGCACGGGCTTTGGCCGGCGGTTTCCCGGCCTTTGATATCCGGCACGTAGGTCGCGAGGACAACTGCCGGGCCGACGCCCTTGTCAACAAAGCGCTGGACGAACAGGAGAGGGCTGGTCTATAATCCAGCAGCCGCCGGGTTCTGGGCGGATGTAGCTCAGTTGGCTAGAGCGTCTGCTTGCCATGCAGAAGGTCGAGGGTTCGAATCCCTTCATCCGCTCCATTCTTTTCCCTTAAGGCGACGTGGCCGAGTGGCTAGGCACGGGTCTGCAAAACCCGCTAC
>JAXGNF010000159.1:0-2121 GCA_040768135.1 Thermoleophilia bacterium
CAACGGGTTAGCCCGCCTGGGGCCCACGACTTCTTGTTTCTTCTGCAGATCCCTCATCTGTCGGTCTATCTCACGCATGCGGAGCGAGATCTCGTCGAGATCTCTGCGCGAGGTGATGCCTACTGCCCGGGCTGCCTTATAAGTGCGGTACCCTTGATAGCCGGCCACGGCTACCCCGGCCATGCCGAGGACGCATCCCAAGCAGATGAGGACGACCATGATGATCGTAGCGAGCGTCATGCGCTCACTCTACCAGACTGAGGGCTCTCCCATCCGAGGCTGCAGAGGGAAGCGGCGGATGGCCGCCAGGTTGTTCTTCTCACTCAGATGCGACACTCTGATGACATCACCGGTACGGGGTGCGTGGATGAAAAGGCCTTGGCCCACATAGATGCCCACGTGATGCACCGGACACCCGAAGGCCAGCAAATCGCCGGGCATGATCTCCTCGGGCGTCACCGGGAGGCCCATCTGGGCCTGGAATCCCGAGTAGTGCGGCAGGTAGACGCCGTGTTGTCCGAAGACGTACTGTGTGAACCCCGAGCAGTCGAAACCGGTGGAGGGTCGATCTCCGGCCCAAACGTAGGGGATGCCCATATAGTAGGCGGCGGTCTCCAACACCTGGCTGAGGACCTCGCTGTCGGTCTGAGGGAGTGGTCCATCATAAATCTGCCCACCGTTGAGCATGGCCTCCAGGGCCTTCTCGAGCTTCTGCCGCTCCTGTTCTTGGCGGGCGGCTTCGGCTTCGATGATGGCGCGGACTTCAGAATCGATCCCCTCGAGGGCATTTTCGCGCTCCGCCAAGGCTGAACGTATCCGCTCCCGTTGACTATCCGCCTGCCGGCGCAGGGACAACTGCTCGCGTTTAGCGTTGTCGACTTCAGCAAGGACGGAGTTCAACCTGCCGGTGCTGTCGACGAGATTCTCGACGACACGCCGATCTTGGCCGGCGAGTGTGGTGGCAAGGCGAACACGATTGAGGAAGTCCTCGATGCCTGTGGCCGATACGAGCAGCCCCAGCAATTCATCGCCTCTTCCTCCGGCTTTGTAGAGCGAGCAGATGCGGGCCTCGAGTTTCTTGATCCGGTACGCGTGGTCGGACTCAGCGTCTCTGAGCTCACGACGGAGGTCGGCCATCCGTACGTTGAGCTCATCCAAGAGCACCTGGAGATGGTTATAAGATTCGGAGGCCCTCTCCAACTGGAGGTCCAGCGCGTCTATCTCGGCCTGCAGGTGGTCGGCCTGTGCCTGAAGGTCGTTGACTTGCACCGCGACCCGGCCGGTGAGACGCACGTTTCGAAGGTCGGAAGGGAGGGCTGCCTGGGCGGTGTCGGCACCGATGCCTGCCGGGAGCGCAACGCACAGTGCTGCGAAGAAGCAGGCGAAGCCGCCGAGGATCAGGTTTCTCATACGAGCCCGGCTACATATCATCGGTGCACGCGTGGTCCTTTTGTCGAAGTACAGTCCATATTATCGGCAGCAGACGGCGAATACTTGCGTGTTTGTTCCCCTCGTTCTGCCGCCGCGGTTGAATTCGCCGTTGCAATGCAGGGCCCTAGTGACATCGCTGCAGAAGATACTAACGCAGGTCGCGGTCTCTAAGATGAGACCAAGGATGTATTGTGGCGGCCATCACCAGGGTTATTCCTGTGAATCAACCGGCACTTACGCGCACTCTACCGCGGTTTTTGGGCATACGGCGACGTGCTGTCGGAGGCGGCCGAGACCCTCGGGCCAGAGGGATGTGCCGCCGGGGGCGGTCCGCCCTTGGTTCATGCCGAATCTGCATGGTCAAGGCTGCAACCATTTCAGAACGATCTATCGCATGAAGTGCGGCGCCTCGATGAAACCGACTGGGCAGAAGGCCCAGTGCGCGAGTCGGTGGCGGATGTGGGAGTCGGCTCCCCGGGGCTCGGAATCCCAGCCTCCTAGTATGCTATACTGCCTGTTCCAAGCGGCGCGGGGTGGAGCAGTCCGGTAGCTCGTCGGGCTCATAACCCGAAGGTCGCAGGTTCAAATCCTGCCCCCGCTACCATCGCAAAGCCCCGTAGAAAGCGGGGCTTTACTTTCGGGAAGCAAGCCTCCAGACCCCTCTTGCCCACGTCTTGCCCACGGTTTGCC
>JAXGNF010000160.1:0-2111 GCA_040768135.1 Thermoleophilia bacterium
TGCCAGTTAGATTGGCAAGGCAGTCATATCGGAAGCCAGACTGCCTTCATGGCCCCGGGTCTTAGGCAATCAGAGGGCCCAGGTGAGCCGGGTAGGTGATGGAGGAGTCTATGATCGTTGAAGAGCTACGTACACACCTTGTCACGGAATTCAAAGAGCAGCGCCTCGCCGATGTCCGCATAGGGCTTGGTTACACCGCCGTCATGTTGGAGGACGGCGCCGTAGGAGTGGCCTACACGTTTCATGAAGACGCGGCCGCAGGGTGCTCGGTCTTCATGGGGCGACGCCCACTGGCGGGCAGGACTACAACTGAGATCTTGGATTATTTGGGATCGGATGAAGGCGTGGAATGCACGGTAGGCTTGGCAGTCGCCAACGCGCTTGCCAATCGTGCTTACCCAGAGCAAAAAGAAGGCGACATCCTCGAGCTTTTGCCCACGGAGCCCGGAGACCGCGTGGGGATGGTCGGTTTCTTTGGTCCCCTAGTCGGGCCCCTGGAGAAGCGGGTGCGGCAACTCACAATATTCGAGCGCAACGCGGCCCGCTCTGACCGGGTGTTGCCGGCGGAGGCGGCTCTGGAGGAACTCCCTCGTTGCGAGGTAGCCGTCATCACCTCCACCGCGCTTATCACCGGAGACATGGACGGCCTGCTCGAAGCGGCCTCTGGGTGCCGGGAGGTCGCCCTCGTCGGAGCCTCTACCCCTTTGGTACCGTCTGTGTTCGAGTCGCGGCATGTGACTCTGCTCTCGGGAGTGGTGGTGACCGACGGCCCAGGGATCCTGCAGATTGTGAGCGAGGGAGGGGGGATGGGATTCTTCGGCCCGCGTATACAGAAGGTCAACCTCAGGCCGTGAAGCGGGTCGGTGTCGCCATCCGTACCAATAGATATTGCTGGACGTCCACACCGGTGCCTGTGCGCGCTTGGGCTACGGGGGCCCTATAATTGTCGTCCGGCGGGCCGTGGGCAGACCCGGACGGTAGCCGAGCTTGGGCTAAGTAGCCGCGACAGTCGCTGCGCTCGTGCTTGTCGGCAATGACGATGTTAGAAGGGGAGAAAGATGCTCCTTGAAACAGGGTGTTAGATGAAACGATCGGCACGTGGGCGCGTACACGACAAAATCACCGCGATAGCTACGACCTTTTTCCCCGCTTACATAGTCCGAGGAGAAGAGAAGAGCCTCATGATTGACTCAGGGGTCAATCACATGGGGCCGTATTATCTGGCGGAGATCAGTCGGGTCTTTGGAGATGGTGGACACCCTGACTATCTGCTGTTCACTCACTCGCACTACGACCACGTTGGGTCCGGGAGCTACCTACAGCGGCGGCTTCCCGGAATGCGGCTCGGTGGCCACGAGAGGATGGCCGCCCTGGCGCGGAAACCTTCGGCGCTTGCGACTATGAACCGTCTCAGCGCCGATCATGTCGAACTGTTCATGTATAACCCGGCCGACGAAGATGTTGCGCTGCGCCCGTTTGAGGTCGACGTGATCCTCAAACAAGGCGACGAGATCGACCTCGGCGGGTTGACCTGCCGCGTGTATGAAGTGCCCGGCCACACCCGCGACTCGCTCGCCTACTACTTCCCAGAAATCGAGGCCTTGTTCTGCGGCGATGCCTGCGGCGTGCTCCGAACGGGAGTGAAGGACCTTCTGCAGGTGGAGTTCGTCTCGTCGTATCAGGACTACGTGAACTCACTGCAATTCATGATCTCTCTCGAACCAAAGGTCGTCTGCCCGGCGCACAACTGGGTACTGACGGACGGGGACGCGGCTCGATTCCTAGAACGTTCCCTTGCGGAGACTTTTCGATACCGGGCGTCGATCGAAGCCTATCTAGACGCCGCAGGGGGCGACATACAGAAGGCCATAGAAGATATAGCCTTGGCCGACTTCGACGGCGACGACCCTTCGCTTCCCCCGAGGGCCGCTTTTCTAGCCAACCTGAGCGCTCAGGTGAAGCATATCGCGGAGATCCGCGCCGGGGGTGAAGTCAAGCCGGCAGGATGAGGAAGGGCGCAGACGCCGACAAATCCGGGGGACGCCCATGTGGCTGAAGCGGAGGGGAGGGGATTCGAACCCCTGAGACCTTGCGGCCTGCCGGTTTTCAAG
>JAXGNF010000161.1:0-2060 GCA_040768135.1 Thermoleophilia bacterium
TCCCACTTCTCGTAGAGAACCAGATACACATCGCGCGCGAGCTTCTCCTCTTCACGCATGTAGATCAACTCAGCTGCCTCTTCGGAACTCAGAGGCATCACACTGGTCGTTCTGGCCATCGTTGCCCCCGCCGGCTGCTCTCCACCCGGGCCTCTGCCGGCCAGGGCCACGCCCGCCATCGTCGCAACGATCACGACCACGAGAACGCCGAAGACGATCAACTTCCATCTTGGTTTCATTTCGCTACTCCTTTCAAAGCCTGCGCCCTCAGGCGCATACCGTCAGAACCGTTCCACTGAGGGCAATCTACCGGCCACGTCCTGTCAAGTGGTGTACGAACTGAAGCGCTCCATCCTCTAGTTCGTCATGTCAGCTCGCCATGAGTAGCGGCACCTCCTCTTCCTCGATCTGTCCGGCGATGGCCGGGGGCTCCATGGCCTTGATGAGCGACTCCTGGCTCATATAGCGCCGGGCAACCTGCCACTCGTCGTGCTGCTCGGCAAGGACGGCACCGACCAAGCGGATGATGGAGCTTCTGTCAGGGAAGATGCCGACCACGTCGCTTCTGCGGCGGATCTCCCGGTTCAAGCGTTCCTGGGGGTTGTTCGACCAGATCTGGCGCCAGTGCTCGACCGGGAAAGAGCTGAAAGCGGTGATGTCAGGGGCGGCTTCATCCAGCATGTGGGCAACATCGGGAAAGCGGCCCTCGAGCTGGCCGATCACCCGCTTGAGCTGGGCCTGCACCTCTTCGGCTGAGGGTTGAGCGAAGACGGTCCTCACCAGCGTAGCCACGAAGGGCTGAGCCGATCGAGGGACGCGGCAGAGGATGTTGCGCATGAAGTGGGTACGGCATCTTTGCCAGGCACATCCGGGCAGCACGGCAGCAATCGCTCCCACCAGACCCTTGTGATCGTCGGAGATGACCAGCTTGACTCCAGAGAGCCCCCGAGCCGCAAGACCCCGCAGGAACTGGGTCCAGGCGGCTCCGTCTTCAGCCGTAAAGGTATCGAGTCCCAGGATCTCCCGGTGGCCATCGGCCGAGACGGCGGTGGCGACCACGGTGGCGATAGAGGTCACCCTCCCGTCCTCACGGGCTTTCACCGCCAGAGCGTCCAGCCACAGGTAGGGATAGGGACCAGCGTCTAAGGGGCGGGAGCGAAAGGCGGCCACCTCGCCGTCGAGTGTCTTGGCGAGCGCTGAGACCTGGCTCTTGGATATCCCCTCCAGGCCCAGGGTCTTGACCAGACCGTCGACGCGGCGCGTGGAGACCCCACGCACGTAGCACTCGCAGATGACGGCCACGAGAGCCCGTTCCGCTCTTCTGCGGCGCTCAAAGAGCCAGTCCGGGTAGTAGCTGCCTTGCCTCAGCTTGGGGACCCGCAGTTCGACGGTGCCGGCTCTGGTGTCGAAGTCGCGTTCTCGGTATCCGTTTCTGCGATTCACTCGGTCGTCGCTGCGCTCGCCGTAGTCGGCACCGCACAGAGCATCGGCTTCCGCCGACATGAGGGTCTCGGCGAAGCTGCGTACCATCTCACGTAAGAGATCGACATCGGCCGTCTCCAGTTGCTTGCGCAGCCAGCTCAGGGGGTCCATCCTTAGTTCGACCACTGTGTCCTCCTCGGTTACGGACTTAAGCCATCCTCGAGGATGGAGCAGTGGTCACCTCATCTCAAGACCTCAGGTGACCGGAATCTCGTACACCACTTCTGTGGACACTAACCTCGATCCCTACGATCCCCCCAAGGACCGCGGCGACGAGGACCCGTATGAACACGTCCAGTAGCGACATGACCTCATACTAGGAGTGCCTGACGGCTGTGGCAAGAAGCAGGTCAGCGGAGTTCGAGTGCGGATTTCTGGATTATTGGTTGAAAAGCCTGAGAACGGGGTAATGGGAAACATCCGGGGTTTCATAGTCCATCGTTTGATACAGTGCGTGTGTGTGCTCTTTTGGCTATTAGGCCGGGCCGCTCGGTACCGGTCGGGGGAAAGCAAAAGGAGGGCGTGCAGATGAAGAAGGCGTTGATTCTCGGAGTGGTGTTGGTGCTGGCATTTGCCAT
>JAXGNF010000162.1:0-1730 GCA_040768135.1 Thermoleophilia bacterium
ACTCCCGTACAAGTTCCTAGTTCGTAAGGAGCGTGACGCAGGAATGGCCAAGGGCACCCTTCACATGGCACAACCCGACCTTGGCGTTCTTCACCTGGCGCTTGCCAGCCTCACCCCTCAGCTGCACAACCGCTTCATAGATCTGCCCTAGGGCAGACGCGCCCACCGGTTCGCCCTTGGAAATGATCCCACCATCCGTGCTGATGGGCAGACGCCCGGTCAGTTCTGTCACGCCGTCACTTACGGCTGGACCGCCTTCGCCCGGCGCAAAAAGTAGAAGTTCCTCGCTAAAAAGGATCTCGCCGGGGGCGTCGGTGTCCTGTAACTCGACGAAGGAAACCTGCTCGGGTGCGATGCCAGCCCGTTCATAGGCCTCTCTGGCTGCGAGTGTTGTCACGGGTTCGTTACCGGTCTCGAAACCGGTGTAGTTGCCCACGTCTAACTCCGGATACGCGCTGATGCGGTGTGCGCATGCGGCCAGATTGACCGTCCTGCTACTGCCGTAGCGCTTGGCTGTCTCGCCGCTGCAAAGTACGACCGCTGAGGCACCGTCGTTGGGAGCGCAGAACATATAGAGCGTGAGAGGATCGCAAATGACCCGCGAGGACAGGACCTCTTCAAGCGTCATCGCCTTCTGATACATGGCATTCGGATTCAGTTCCCCGTTTTTGTGGTTCTTCACCGAGACCTGAGCGATCTGCTCAATCGTCGTCCCATATGTCTCCATATGTTTTCTGGCCTTCGCAGCCCAGAACGCCGGATTCTGGGTGAGCCCAGCCATGGCCTGCCACTCTTCGTAGCCCGAGATGGCCGGCGCCAAAAAACCTTTGGGCTGTTTCTCGACCCCCACCGCGAGTACCACATCGTACTCGCCCTGGTCGATGGCCATGCTGGCCATCCGTAGACACGCCCCGCCCCCGGAGCAGGCGGCTTCCACATTGACGATCGGGATGGTGGTACGACCGAACATGAGGGCGGCCTTGGGCCCGATGCCCGGGTAGATAGTCCCGCTGTTGGAGAGGAACATGGTCTGGACGTCTTTGAACGGGATGCCCGCATCCGCAAGTGCCATCTCCATCGCCTGAAAGGCCAGTTCTTCCGGGCTTATCTCAGGAAAACGGCCGAATTTGGTCATCCCGACGCCGATGATCTTGGCGGTAGTCATACTTCCCCTCCTTCGCTACTGCCGCGGTTTGAACTTGTACATGATCACGTCGTTGCCCTCGGCGTCCTCCCAGCCCTTCCGGCAGGCGATCTCGACCTGCATACCAGTCTTGACGTCGTCAACGCCGATATCAACAATCTCTGACCACATGTACAGGCCCTCATCGAGCTTGACCCAAGCGACCGGAAAAGGCTGGAACGTGTCTTTCGGGTACGGGGGGGGCGGCGGATGGCGCACGACGGTGTGCATGTCGACCACGCCGTACTGGCCGAACACGACCGGCTCCACATTGGCGCTAGTGCAGTTGATGCAGTACTTTCGGGCTCCGGGAGCCATCGAGCCGCAGTCGTTACACTTAATGCCTTTCAGCCGCACCTCCTCCAGCGGGCTGAGAGGCTCGGTTAGCATTCCTTCCTTGAACGGGACTTGATTGGGCATATCATTTTCCTTCCAGTAGCTCTTTCCTTCAGTAGCTGCCTTATCCGGCTGGGGAGCGTGGTAGGCTACAAGCCTGAAGACGCGGCCCGAGGCTGCCTCGTTCGGACCGCCCTCACCGTCATCCGTA
>JAXGNF010000162.1:1740-2041 GCA_040768135.1 Thermoleophilia bacterium
CACAGACCGCCGGTCACCTCGCCCGCAGCGTATAGCGCCGGGATTGCCTCGCCGTAGTTGTCGATGACCTCGGTCCTCTCGTTAATCCGCAGACCGCCTTTGAAGGAGGAGGTCGCCCCCGTCAGCGCCACCGCGTAGTATGGCGGGGTATCGATCTTAATCGGTAGGCCGTCGATGCCTTCCTGGGTCCTCCTGTCGAACACGGTGTCGTAGCCCACGGTGTCGATGTCGTCGTTGTATTTGTTAATCGTCTCCATAAGGCCGGCCGGGTGAATCCCCATCCCTTCGGCGAGCTAGTCTA
>JAXGNF010000163.1:0-2035 GCA_040768135.1 Thermoleophilia bacterium
GACGCCCCCACGAGCGCCATGGACCGGGGAGCCAGCAACGCCCGGAAGTCGGGCACGAAATCCGATGTCGTCTTCTCCGGCGCACCGTCCGCAGAAAGGATGATGAGTGCGTCGGCCGCTATGGGCCGATCTCCCTGCACCAACACGGGGTTGACATCGATCTCGGCGATCTCGGTATGATCGAGAGCCATCTGGCCCACGGCCTGGATGATCTTGGCGAGGGCGGCCGTGTCGACAGCCGGATAGCCCCTGAATGATCCGAGGATCTTCTTGGCCTTGATAAGGCCCGGCAGATCGGCCGCCTCTTGGTCGCTCAGCGGCGCCACCCCCAACGCCACGTCTCCCAACACTTCAGTAAGTATGCCCCCCAGACCAAAAGCCACCACCGGTCCGAACACCGGGTCGCGCTTCATACCTACGATGAGCTCTCGGTTGCTGGAGACCATCTGCTCCACCAACACCGCCTGTAGACCCTGCCCGCCCCGCTGCTGTAGTAGACGATACGTCTCACCAACGTCTTCGGCGCCCTCGACCCCGAGCACTACCAACCCCATCTCGGTCTTATGATGGAACTCGGCGCCCATTCCTTTCATGACCACTCTGCCGCCGATCCGCTCGGCAGCGGCTATCGCCTCGGCCTCGCTGTAGGCCAATGCTCCCTCCGGGACAGGTATGCCGTATGCGGAAAAGAGGCGCTTCGACTGCCACTCATCGAGTGCGGAAGCACCTGAGGCCAGGGCCTCTTGGATAAGCCTGCCGACCGCTGTACTGTCGCCGGTCTGTGCTCGTTCATTCATCGCGTTCGTCCATTCCTCTTGCCCTATCTCGGGCGGTGATCACGACACGCCCGGTCCGGGCGCACCCTCGACCCGGCGCATCGGCCCGGGCCTGTAAGTCATTATGTAGGTCTATATGATAACTCTTTGTACCTTTAGGTCAAGTCACATAGCGCCGCCACAGTCTCCGACTTAGAAAAGAGTGGGGCCCTGCGTCATGATAGCAGGGCCCCTCATGAGCGACTATGTCAGCGCAGCACCGAACTCCCGCTCCCCCATACTCAGTTTGTGACGGGGATATTGATGTAGCCGTCCATCGTCTTGATGATCGACACCGGGAGCATCAGCCCCCCACCGACGTCGGTACTGTTGCCTCGACCCGGCGTCCTTCCGATCAGGATGCCGTTTGCCCCTTTGTACTTGCCGGTGCCACCAACAATCACGTTGAGGAGCATATCCATCTTGCCGTCGTCGTTCTCGACTGGATGGAGATTGCCCACCACCCCGTCGTACGCGTAGATCCAACCGTCATTGAGCATGTAGATGCAGAATAGGCCTGTTTTATAGGTAGCCATCCAGGTGTCATTCATGAAGTCGGGTTTGGGGAATTGATCGGCCTCGGGGAAGCCCATCCCTGCCACGTACTCGGAGCGGCCAAACGGTTCAAACCAACCGATACCGGCATGGATGACCCTTCCAGCAGTCCATGTTTTGTACTGCGCGGCCCCCGCTTCGTAATCGAACTTGATCTCAATAGTCTTGTACTGGACCGCAGGCGACGCCGTCGTAGTAGTCGTAGGCGCGACAGTGGTCGCCGGAGATCCGGCTGTCGTGGGGGGAGCCTGGCCCGGCCACGACGAGGCCTGACCGGCCCATATCCCCAAAGACACAGCGCCGGCCACAACCAGGGCGATCACCAGAAGAGGAATCAAGCTGGGTAGGATCCGTTTCTTCAAAAACCTCATGACACTCCTCCCTTTGTGGGTCTTTTGTCATCCAGCATGTACAAACTCAACCCGCGACCTCAACATTCTCCACATCCATCACCTCCACAAGAAGCCGTGCAATCGAGCCAAGTAGTGAGATGCAAGACAGCCGGGAGTCAAATACGAACGAAGATGCGAGACCACGTCACAGAACCTCCGCGGGTTCCGGGCTGCTTCTCAGCGTGCCATCCGTCCGTGGCGGCGAACGACCGCACGGGTTGAACGTCTTTCCACTATAAAGGAATCCAAGGGGGCCTGTCTATTGGTTCACCG
>JAXGNF010000164.1:0-1979 GCA_040768135.1 Thermoleophilia bacterium
TCCCACCTCCACCGGATCAGTACCACGGCTCACCACCCAAGAGGGCACGCAACTCCCTCATCATTCTGGTCGTCATTGGCGTGGGGGTTGTCGGGATCTGCTCATGTGGCGGACTGGTCGGCATGCTTGGTTTCGCCTTCAATGTGGGGGCCAACGAGATACGCCAAGGAGTGGTGACTCCCTGGTTTGAGTCGATCCGGGCCGAGGATTACGAGGCGGCTGCGGCGCAAGCGGGGGAGGGGGTATCGCCTGATGCGGTGCGCAATGCCGTTGATAGGGGGATCGGCCTTCCACTATCGGAGTTCACCGCCCTCTCGTATCCGCCTCCGAGGGTCTCCGTAGATGGTTTTAGTGGCCGTGAGACCTACATACTTGCGTATAAGTTGAAGGGTTCCAAGAGGGAGCAGACGGTCCAGGTCACTGCTGAGCGGCCTGGCTCCGGCGGCTGGACGATAGCGATCGAGGACTGGGGCCTGACGCCCACTGCGCCGACAAGGGACGATGAACCGGTCGGTGAGACCGGAGAGAGCTCGCCCGCAGAGGAGCCGTTCGAGGTTCAGCCCGAGAGCGGTCCACCGGATGAGCGGCCGTCGGGCGAGGGGCTCATGCTACCGCCCGCTGACGTTGAGTAGTTAGCAACCGAAGGGAGAACGATACGATGGATAGACGGGATTTCGTTCGCCTCACGGCCGGCGCGATCGGCGGGGTGGCTGCGGCCAGCAGCCTCAGCCGCAGTGCGCTCGCCCAGGAAGGGCCGGTCTGGCGCAAGGCTGTTGTATCTGGCATGTTGTCGGGCGACTTGGACTGGGCGGGACGTTTCGCCCTGGCCAAGGCCTGCGGCTTCGATGGTGTCGAGATGCCCCTGATCGAGGACCTAGAAGAGTGTTCCCGCGTCGCGGAGGCTGCGGCGGCGGAGGGGATCGAACTGCACTCGGTCATCTACGGGGGCTGGCACGCGCCCCTGTCCAGCGGTGACGAGGCCACCGTTGCGGAGGGGCAGCGCACCCTTGAGGCGGCCATTCGTGAGGCCAAGGTTATCGGCGCGACCACCGTGCTCCTCGTGCCGGCCGTCGTGGGCGAGGACACCCGGTACGCCGTGGCGTACGACCGCTCACAGGAGAACCTCCGTCCGCTCATCCCGATCGCGGAGGAGCTGGGCATCAACATCTCCATCGAGAACGTCTGGAACAACTTCCTGCTCAGCCCAATCGAGATGGCTCGATATGTCGATGAGATGGGCAGCGAACGGGTCCGAGCTTACTTCGACTGTGGAAACATAGTGAAGTTCGGGTGGCCTGAGGACTGGATTCTGACCCTCGGGGAGCGGATCGACAAGATCCACCTCAAGGACTACAGCCGGGCCGATGGGTGGAAGGATCTGCGCGAAGGCGACGTGAACTGGCCGCGGGTCACGGGCGCGCTCAGGGAGATCGGCTATGAGGGCTACTTCACCTGCGAGCTGGCGGGCGGGGACGAAGCGTACCTCAAGGATGTCGCTGCCCGCGTAGACCTGATCCTCGCGGGTGAGTAGCGGCGCGAATCCCAGTATTCCAGGGGCCCTGGGGCGGCACGGGACCGCACCCAGGGCCTTCGTTCATTCCGCGGCCTGCTGGACACATGATGCCGATAATATATGTTATGTTGCGTTGCGTCTCTGTGCGCCCCGACAAGACGTGAGCCCCCGTTTGGGCTCGCCGTAATGACATGCCCACGGTCGTCCCCTACCAGACGACTGGGTCCTGGTCCTGCGAGCATCCTTGGTGTGCGTGGGTCAGTCCTGGGCGACAGGCACGAACACGAGGCACACGGGAGCCGGAATCTCAATCTGCTGCCCGGTGGGAGTCAGTTCGCCCGAGCTAGCGTCGATACTGAACTGCACGATGTTTCCGGACTCCTGGTTCGCCGCGTAGAGGTAGCGGCCCGTCGGCTCGATGCCGAAGTTGCGAGGCGTCTTGCCTCCCGTCGGCTCGATCTCGAAC
>JAXGNF010000165.1:0-1878 GCA_040768135.1 Thermoleophilia bacterium
AGTCGGCTCTTCGCACGCCGCCGGGTTTCGTGCCGACGTCCATAGGGTTGCCTACCAACGATGCTGGTGGGGCTTTTCTCGGTAAGCCTCTCTTGTCGGTCGGACGTCCCTCACTGGGTGGGGTCGTCGGCTCAGATGAAACAAGGGTACTGGGACCTGACAGGGACTTGACACGGTCGTCTCAATGGGCATGACTTCACTTGTATCTGATCTCACTTGTATCGGATCCTGGGGTTCAGATACGCGTAGATGATGTCCGCCAGAAGGTTGAGCACACAGTAGATGGCGACGATCAATAGAGTCGTAGCTTGAACAAGCTGGATGTCTCGCCGCTGGATGGAGAAGAGCAGCAGGCGGCCGATACCCGGGTAGGCGAACACCGATTCGGTGACGATCAAACCCCCTATCATCCAGCCGGTACCCACTGCCACCACGGTCACGGTAGGGGCCAAGGAGTTGCGCAAGACATGGGTGAAGAGCACTTTGCGCGGCGGCAGGCCTTTGAGGTAGGCGGTGCGCACGTAGTCGCTTTGTAGGACATCAACGGTAGCGGAGCGGGTCATCCGTAGGATGTGGGCTATGCCGGTGAACGCCACTGTGATTCCCGGCAAGATGAGGTACGGAAGGGCTCTGAAAAAGTTGGTGTCAGGCTCGACGGAGGATTGCGACGGGAACCACCCCAGCTTGATGGCGAAAAGCTGGATCAGGACGAGGCCTATGACGAATTCAGGCAGACCGATGGATGCCAGGGCTGTTATCGAAATGGTCTGGTCGAGCCAACGATTTCGTCGCAGTGCCGCCATGAGCCCCAGGAATATGCCGACTGGTACCAGTATGATCCACGCCACCGCGGCGAGCTTCAAAGAGTTCCATAATCGCTCGAGCACAAGTGGACGGATCGGCTCATTTCCTGTGGTGAGGGAGTGTCCCCAGTCCCCTCGGACGTAGTGGGACAGCCAACTTCCGTATTGCACGATGGCCGGTCGGTTCAGACCGAGTTGCTCACGCAGGTTGTCCTTCGCCTGCTCTGTAGCGTAGCGACCAAGAATCATGGTGGTCATGTCGCCGGGCAGCACCTGGGTGGCAACGAAGATGATGACCGACGACAGAAAGACGGTGAGAAGGACGAACATCAGGCGTCTGATGATGAAACGCGTCACGAGCACGCCTCTTCCGTCTGGGCGAGTTTGAGCGTTTCCGTCTGTAGGAGCGACAGTTGGTCAAGAGGAATATGGCAGCAGATCTGGTGATCCTCACCGTCTGTCCGCCAGGGGGGCTCTACCTGAGCGCAGATATCACCTAGGAACCGAGGACAGCGGGGGTGGAAGCGACAGCCGGAAGGTATATCCATGGCACTCGGCACAGAGCCACCAAGGCGGATGGGCTTCTGCTGGACCTCAGGGTCGGCCACCGGTACCGCTGAGAGGAGCGCCTCGGTATAGGGGTGGAACGGCGGGGTCAGCACCTTGAGGCTCGAACCTGTCTCCACGATCTTTCCCAGGTAGATCACCGCGATCTGGTCGGAAAGATGCTGCACAGCCGATAGGTCGTGTGAGATGAAGAGATAAGAGGTCTGTTTTTCTATCTGGAGCCGCATGAGCAGGTTCATCAGTGAGCCCTGCACCGAGACATCGAGCGAAGAAACGGGTTCGTCGCACAGAATGACCTCGGGCTCTGCCGCAAAAGCTCGGGCGATCGCCACCCGCTGCTTCTCCCCGCCGCTCAGTTCATATGGTAGGCGTTCATAATAGGCCTCCGGAAGAAACACGGCCCGCAGCAAATCCCGGGCACGTGCCGCCGCCTGTTTGCGGTTCATCCCCTGCATCAAGATCAAAGGCCGGGTGATCGCATCGCCCACTGTTCGAGTGGGATTGAGCG
>JAXGNF010000166.1:0-1794 GCA_040768135.1 Thermoleophilia bacterium
GCCCGATCAAATAAGAACAATCTCATGAAACGCTCATAGTCACCTTAATTAGCCAGGGTAGTATCGCCTTGGGACGTCGAAAAAAGGCTAGAGGACGGTACGCACATGGCGACCACAGCCACAGCAAAGAACCTAGAGAAAGAACAGACTCGGGCGCAGCTCACCGGCCCGAAGACGGAGGTAGCCCCTTCCAACGAAACCAGAAGCTCTTGGGGTTTTCGCAAGGGTGACGAGATCGTACCAGGGCGCTACGCGGTCCAGCATCTCGGGGGCGGTGAGCGATACGAGGTCTACCTCGCCAGAGACGAGCGTCTCGCTTCACTGGTCGTGGCCAAGCTTTTACGTCCGTCTCTGGTGGAGAGCGAACGGGCTAAGGCCGGCATTGCTGCAGAGGCCGACATCCTTCGTCGCCTCCATCATCCCGTCATAGCGCGCTTGTTCGACCGCAGGCTGGATGGACCCCATCCCCATCTCGCTCTTGAGTACGTGGATGGTCCCCGTCTTTCGACCCTCATACGCACTTATGAGACGGCCATCGAACAGGTCTTGTCGCTCGGCGCACAGCTTGCCTCCGCCGCCCACTACATGACCATACGCGACACCGTGCATCTTGACATTAAGCCGCAAAACGTGATCATGTCGGCGCCCGCCCGCCTAATCGACCTCAGTCTCGCAAAAAGAACGGCACAACTGGCCACTCTCAGCTCGCCGATAGGGACGCTCAAATATATGGCGCCCGAGCAATGTGATCCTCGGCGTTTCTCCCTTCTGGGCCCGCCTACCGACATTTGGGGAATAGGGGTCACCCTCTACTGGACTTTGGTCAACCACTCCCCTTTCCCCATGCCCAATCGAGACTCAGAAGCGCGCCTTGAGGAACGATTCCCGCAACTGATCCACCCTCCCCAACCCCTACCCAACAACGTCCCGCGTGCGCTTCGGCGATTGATCTCAGACATGCTCGCCCTGGACCCTGCTGCCCGCCCCACCGCTGCCGAAACACTCGAGACCCTCGAATCACTGACGACCGCTTTGCCCCGGCCGAAGCTGGGGAGACTACGCCTACCCCGCAGGGGTCGGCCTGATTGACACGAAGGAGGACCCCCATGATCCGCGTCACTATCGTCGTTGTCGCAATCGTGCTCGCTCTTACCGGGGTCGCGCTGGCGTGGACCGGATCACGCGACTCAAGCCCGGGCGACCCCATACAACTCCCTGATGTGCGACAAGAAGATACTAAGATAAGTCCGGACCCGGACGATGACGGCACCGGGGATCCGGACGCCGATGGGACCGGCGGCCCGGACAACGATAGTATCGACAGCACCGACCACTCCGATACCTCTATCAGCCGCAACTCCAGCTCCGACTCCAGCTGGAACTCCGATACGACTTTCAGTGTCAGCTCGCTCAGCAGTGACAGCAGCCTTTTCGGGACAGCCCCGCCGCCCACAGCTATTATCAAGCCAAGACCTACCACCAACTCCACCGGCAAACCACCGACCACGACCCACCAACGCAACTCTGACGACTCCGTCAGCCTATACTCGTACGACTCCTTCAGCATCGATTCGGTAAGCTCCGCCGGCCCATGAGAGGGCCGGACGGCCGAGACCAACCAGGCGGACGAAGCGGCCGGGTGGCATGACCAACACGCGGCGCCTACTCCGCCTACTAGAGAGACGGGAGACGAGACGACGACTGCGCAAAAAGAACCCGGTCGGTCGAAAGGTTCCAGGTGGCGTAGGCCGTGGGAACAGCTTTCCCGTTCCCTGTTTGGCAGCATCCGTGCCA
>JAXGNF010000167.1:0-1785 GCA_040768135.1 Thermoleophilia bacterium
GATACCTCCCTCAGAATAGCCGGGGAAGTAGAAGGAACGGTCGGCCGGGGCTCCTCCCGCGGTGGAGTAGATGTTGCTTCCCGGCTTGCCCAGGCCCTGCATGGCCGCAAGGGCGATCATCATACGGGCATACTCGGCCCCATAAGAGGAGCGGCATGCGCCTCCCCATCCACCCAGGCCGCCGGCGGCCAGCATGGTTTTCTTTGTCCCCCACTCCCTGGCCAGCGCTCTGATCTCGCGGGCGGGGATGAGGGTCTCCTCCGCCGCCCAATCGGGGGTCTTGGGAACCCCATCACTATCTCCCAGGACGTAGCGTCGCCACTCGTCAAACCCATGAGTGCGTGTGGCGACGTACTCTTTGTCGTAGAGTCCTTCGGTTAGCCAGACGAAGGCGATGGCCAGACCGAGAGCCACGTCAGTGCCCATGCGGGGAGCGAACCATTTGTCGGCGACTGTGCCGGCGGTGTGGTTGAAGTAGGGGTCGATGAAGACCATCTTGACTCCCAACTCCTTCAGCCACCGGCGGCGCGAATGGCTTTCATGGGCGCCGTAGACGCCGCAGGTGGTTTCGGGGTCCGACGACCAGAACACCATCATCTCCGTGTTCTTGAGCGCATCTTCGAGCAGATCGTACTGCTCAGGGATGCCGAGGCGGCTGCTGAAGCCCCACATGTGGTCGCCGCCCCACTGCCAACCCTCCCAGCTGTCCGGGTTGTGCTCGATATATGTCATGCCCCAGAGATTGACGAACCGGTTGTACGCGCTGAAACGGTAGCCCACGTTACCCCAGAGATGGTGCGAAGACGGCGTGGTCATGATGGCTGCAGGGCCGACCTCCCTTTTAAGCCGGATCATCTCGTCGGCCACCATGTCCAAAGCCTCATCCCAGCTTATGGGTTCGTACCCCGAGGTCCCGCGGTTCTGGAGGTTACGCCTGCCTTTGGGATCGAAATCCACGCGCTTCAACGGGGTAAGGAGACGCTTGGGGGAATAGATGGTGGATTTGTGGGCCACCGTCCAGTTGGAGAGCGTCGGCCTACGGGGTGGGGTGAATTCCCGGCCCCGGGCTCTGATGGTCCAGGAAGGGCCGTCGCTCTCGTCCAGTTCGAGCGGGGTGATGCGGACGATCTTTCCTTCCGCCACATCCACGTACACCGGACCACCAGTGGTGAGATTCGTCAGTCTCTGGGTCGCTGCCATTTGTCACTCCGTGGCCTCTTTAGTGTTGTCAGGCTAAACTACCGGTTGACCGGTTGTTGTCGCGGTAAACTACCCGCCGTTCGATAGTTTGTCAACCCTATAACATGCCCCGGCCGGCTCTTGTCCAGCCGTCTGAGAAAGGGGAACGAGCGTGGCGTCGGGATCCCGGCGGATGACCGCAGAAGCGAGGAAGAAGCAGATAGTCGAGGTGACACTCGATCTTATCTCCGAACACGGCCTGCGTGGGGCGACCATGGCTCGGATCGCGGCCGCAGCGGGCATCCGGCAGGCCTCGCTCTATACCCACTTCGATAGTAGGCGGGCCATTCTGCTCGCGGCGCTTGACGCCGTCTACGAAAAGATCTACGCATCGCGCGAGACGCCCAGTGACGAGAACTCGCTCGAGCGCCTCCGACAGATGTGCGAACACCATCTTGAGCTGTGGGCCACCCAAGGAGACAAGCACCATGCCCACCAACTGCTGGAGTTCATATCGGGGGCTCGGAGCGAGGGTCTCAGGGAAATTCTGGCCGAGAAACACTTGAGCTCGATCGAACAATTCGCCCAGGTGGTCCGCGACGGCCC
>JAXGNF010000168.1:0-1774 GCA_040768135.1 Thermoleophilia bacterium
TCGGGGCGATAAGAACCCCGGGAGACTTATACAGGAAGACTTCGGCAAATGCACCCGGTCTCTGCAAGCGCCGCCGGGACGCCCTATGCTGAGGTTCTCTGTCAAGAATCCTCTTTGGAGTCGGTCGCACGTTCTGGTTGTATGTGACTGCGGAATCGTTTAGAGTTATCGAAAGCCGACGGTTCGGTTTGAATTTGCAGCATCGCGTTCCCGATTTTTGAGCTCCGGCTGCCCCTCCTGTGGCTTATCCCGCGATAGACGGCATCCTTCCGTTTCCTGCTCCAGCGATCGCCCATCGTACTCCAGCCAAGGGACAGCCGACGGTTCTTCGAGCAGGCAGTGGGTTCGAGGCGTGCCTGCGCCAGGGAGGTTTTATGAAGACCGTTAAATCCGTCCCCTCCTGTCTCTTTCTAGTCCTTTTCGCCATCGTCAGTCTGCCCTGGTCAGCGGTTCTGGCCGATTGTCCGGGTAACCTCGCCGACCGGGCCGACGTTGCCGTCAACCCGCCCGGCGCCGACTATGACGTCTACTTTACCGACGACAGCCTCACTTCCGTAGACTATTTTCCCCGCACCCGCGCCGAGTGGGTGCGGGATGCCCTGGTCAATTCCCACAACATTTACATCGGGGCACCACATAACTTCAGGGCTCCCCACTTCAACGATTCCCCCAACGACACCTGCATCTTCGATTCCGCCAACACCGCCTCGGCCCCGCATGGCCGAATAACCGTCGATTCGCCAAATCTGCGCTCCTCCTCCGAGCCGTTCCTCCGTTCGGCTGTGGCTCATGAACTCTTTCACCACGTTCAGTACAGCTATATCAACTACAACGACTGGCCCTCCTGGGGAGGCTGGACCGTCGAAGGCACCGCCCGGCTCATGGAAGACAAAATCACCCTCGACAATGACATCACCCCCAACAACACCTGGTACGTGGGTGAAGTGAACGGTTATCTGGCCGACCCCAACCGCACCCTCATGAGCCTCTCCTACCCCACCGCGCTCTTCTGGAACTACCTCACCGAACAACTGGGAACGCCCTTCGCCGAACCGGCCCGCGGCGTGGATATGATCGAGCGGTTTTGGAGGGCCACGGACGGTCATGATCCGGACAGCATCCACTACCTGCGCCAGGCCATCCATCATTTCGATGCCGACCTCTCCCTGGAAGACATCTTCCGGGACTTCGCGATCACCAACTACACCCACAATCTCGATGTGAGCGCCCTCTCCGAGCCGGACCGCTACCGCTATTTCGATGAGACCGCCGCTGGGGGTGGGACCGCTTACGATGCGGTCGCCCGAACCACCGTCGGCAGCTTTAACACCGCTCTTGCGAGTGACGTGGCCCGCTGGGGTGCCCGCTACTTCGAGGTGAATATTCCGGCCGAAAAGCAATGTGAAGCCATCGGCTTCCGGGGCAAGGCCAAGGACGACAGGACCCTCTCCTGGGCGGTGATCGGTGTCAAGGCTGCCAATAAGGTCACCGACATCTACAAAGGTTCCGGCAACTCCTTCTATCGGGCGCTCGTCAACTCCGCCGCGGACCCCTATGAAAAAATGGCATTGGTGGTGATCGGCCGCAATGACAGCGCCGATTTCGACTACGCCTTCGGCTGGGGGGACATCACCGGGGAAATCCGCCTTCCATCCATGGACAATAAAGCCTTCGTCGGCGCCCGCGATGATCCGGAACGCTTCCAGGTGCGCCTGCTGCTCCAGGGCCCCGCCGTTCTCACCCCCAGTGGCACCGGCACCATTTCCATGAAGGG
>JAXGNF010000169.1:0-1694 GCA_040768135.1 Thermoleophilia bacterium
CACCCCGTTGATCTTCAGGCTTATTCTCGCGAGTCTCATCTTCCCTTCCTATCTCGTAGTAGCCCTATCCCGCAGTAGAAATCCCTGCCATTTCCGTTCTAGGGATCACTGGTCACTCTACAACGAATCCGACGTCGACCCCAGCATAGGCAAGTGTATCCAATCACCTGAGCACAACGATGGGGTAATGTACAGCGGCGCGGCATACAAAAGCGAGGCACACGGTGGTAAGTGGCACGACACTGTGGTTACGAGTCCCCGAGCAGTTCCTCGATGTCGAACCGAGGGATCCTCTCTATGCCGAACACAGGATTGTCCCAGCCGACGTCTTCCAAAGGTACCAGGCGGCGGAAGCGGCCCGCGGCTTCAGCCTCGTCCAGCATGTCGAAGAAGAAATGTCGATCTCGGCCCTCCCTCCCCCGCAGGAAACCTTCCCACATCTTGACGTGAGTCTCTTCCAGATTGCTGATTTCGATGGCGCCGTGAGGACAGAGGCCCCAGCAAAGATCGTCGCCCTCGCAGGCATGGGTGAACACGGGCGGATTCTGGGAGAAGTCGATGCAGTCCATGGGGCAGTGGTCCACGCAGAGTGTGCAGGCAGGGTACCGACATTTAGTCATGTCGATGTGCTTATGTGTCTGCATGCGGTCTACACCCGGTCCCTCGAGCACGATAGCTCCCTCAGGGCAGAGTCGGTTGCACAGCGAACAGTTCCAGCAGCCGTCACCGATGCCTGGCGGGTCCGCGGCCAAGTCGATGCAGCCCACCGGACAGCAGTCTTCACATAGCCTGCATGCGGGGTAGGTGCACCGTTCAGCGTCTATCCGCCGGGTGACCTGGGCACCGGGGAAGGGCTCACCCATAGGGCGGGGGCGGAAGGTCACGTCGGCATCGCGGCCCTCAGGGATAGTGGGTATAAGGTCGTGCTCCCCGGCGGTTACTCGAAGAGCGCGTTCGGCCACCTCACGGCCGAACGCCTCGGCTTCGGCCAGATCAACCGCGTCGGGGTGACCATCGGTGAGGTCGGGCTTGGCGGCGTGCAGCACCTGGTGCACCGAGCCGTACCAGTCGCCCCAACCAATGATGGTGAGGCCGGTGCGTCGGAGCATGGGCACCATCGAGTGGAAGATGCCGAGCGGCGTAGCCGCGTGCGTGCAGAAGACGAATCCCAGCCTGCCGTCCATCCGGGGCAGACGATACATGAAAAGTCTGACGTTGGCCGGTTCACGGAAGTACCAGTTGGGACACCCGACCCCGATAAGGTCATACCCACCGGCCGCCTCGGGAGAGATCTCTCTGATCGAGGCTAGGTCAGCATCAATCGCGCCGGTCATCCCTGTGTGGATGGCGCGGGCCACCTTCTTGGTGCTGCCGGTGGCGGAGTAGTAGACGATCAAGCCTCTTATGGGCCTTCTCACCTCCTCGCCGTCGAGCCGAACGATCGTGCCGCTGAAACCGGGTCATCGATGTCCCGGCCCCCTGCCGTCCAGACAAATCCGGCTCCCTTCCCCAGGCGCTTCACTTGCCTGAGTTCATCCCCCAGCAGTCATGAAAACCCCTCCTACCTGCGGACAGGCCTGGCTGCCAGGCCCAAAGAGAATAGGTGTTTCGGTCCTCAGATGCGATCGATTTCTGCTCCTCAGATAGGATTAGCCTTTATCATCTCCAGCTCTTCCTCGAAGTCGGTGCCCAGA
>JAXGNF010000170.1:0-1626 GCA_040768135.1 Thermoleophilia bacterium
AGCAATCCTCGTTCTCCTTCGAAAAATAGAAGGGGGTCCCCCGCTCTTGTGCTTCTCGGACCATCTGGCAGAAGGGAAGCGTCTTGTTAAGTTGCTCCATACCCTCCGGGCGCAGATAGAGGAACTTCACGCCCACCGGTGCGTACTCAAACTCGAAGTCCTTCAGGATCGACAGGTCGGTCTTCAGGGTCTTCACGGTCACCTCCGTCAGCCGTTAATAAGACGAGCCAAAATGGATATATCATCCGGGTCAGGCCTGGGTACGGCACGCAGTCGCTCGATCTTTTCGTACATCGAGCGCAGATGTCGCCCCGTCTCTTGGGCCCGGCTTTGGGCCTCTCTAAGAACCTGCCATGCTCGGTCAACCGAGGTGTTATCAGGCTGCGACTTCTGGATACCGTCTTCCGTACGAGGATCCCTCATCCACTCCATCATCTGAGCCTTCCATGCCTCTCGCGCTTCGGACACCGCCTTTTCGGCATCATCGACAGCCTTCTGCAGTGGAGCATGGGCTTCTTCGGCGTCGACCAAGGGCCGGCCGGCCAACATTTCAGCCATAGCCACGGCTTCAGCCTGCAAAAAAACCGATGCCACGAAGTCCTCGGCCCGACGACGCGCACGCTGCTCCAAGTCGGCGAGGACGCTATCAGCATCTCCTACGACGGCGCGGGCAAGTTCAGGCCCGTATCTCTCTTCGGCATCTTGCGTCAGAATAGTCATCTCTTCCGCGGGGCGGCAGGAGGGTGTGCGCGGAGCACATTGACGAATCCTATCACAGCGATAGGTTGTGAACTCCGTCCCTCGGCTACTCGATCCAACATCCCCGCGCCGACCTCCGCCAACCGGTTACCCACACACTGCTCCGCTCGGCTCCCGGTCCATCCGCAGACCTCCCTCATACGGCGGGACCTATATTATGGATCGCAAACTCCCGATGACCAAGGACCTCGGCCCTCGCAAGCTTCCCGTTGCACACTGCCCGAACTTCGTCAAATATGATGGCCCCCATCTCGTCGACCGAGAGCCCTTCGTCGATCATCCGGCCCGCGTTCACATCCATGTTGTCCCGCATGTGCCGATAAACCCGGCTGTTAGTAGCCACCTTCACCACGGGCGCTATCGCGGCGCCCATCGGCGCCCCTCGGCCTGTAGTGAACACTACCAACTGGGCCCCAGCGGCCAGCATCCCCGTAAGACAGACCGCGTCCAAAGCGGGCCCATCCATGATGACGAGCCCGTTCCGCGAAGGCCGTTCGGCGAAGGCCACCACCTCGTTGACAGGAGATGTCCCTCCTTTGGCGATAGCACCCAAGGACTTCTCCTCAAGAGTGGTCAGGCCTCCTTCGATATTCCCGGGGGAGGGTTCGCTGCCCCGAACGTCGACTCCTGTTGCAAGAATCGCCGCCTCCATCTCGGCCACGATCTCCAGGATTCTCTGCCCCACCTGCGCGTCGGCACCTCTGCGGACCAGTAGATGCTCTGCGCCGATCATCTCCGGGACCTCTGTCATCAGCACTGTGCCGCCTGCCTCGACCAACGTGTCACTGAAGGCGCCAAGCCCGGGGTTGGCGGTTAGGCCCGACAACGCGTCGGATCCACCACATTTCACGCCCACAACGAGTTCTG
>JAXGNF010000171.1:0-1572 GCA_040768135.1 Thermoleophilia bacterium
CCCCAAGTGGTCGACTGGAACCGACTCGAATCCCTCCGGCAGGTAACCCGCTTCAGTTGAGACGAGGTGGTGACGGTTCAGGTTTAGGATGTCCCACAGGAGGCCCTCGGCTGCTGACCGCACCGCGGGTACGGCGGCAACCACACCAACCGCAAGGGCCACTGTGACTGCAGCCACCAGTACAATCCTGCGCCTCGGTAATAATGCACGCCTGCCGACCGTCTTCGCAGTCGGCATTCCGGCCGAGCACAGGTCTTGGTTCATGATGACCGCCTGCAGGCGACTCCAGGCGTGCATCGACGGCACCGCTCCCGCAGCCAGTCTCCGCATGCCGTCTGCAATCTCGATGCGGGTCCTGCCCAGAGCGGCCAGGTCACCCTCGCAGGACCTGCACCGGGCCAGGTGCACATCGATGGCCGCGCACTCAGATGGCGCAAGTTCTCCATCCAAATAGGCGACCAACATCTTCCTTACTTCACGGCATCTCATCTTTCCGCCTCCACTACGAAGCGCCCCTGATCCTGCGGCCCGGGCCCCAGTTGGCCTTTCATCTGGTGCATGGCCAGATTGAGCCGGGATTTGACCGTTCCCAACGGTAGATCGAGCATTTCGGCGATATCCGCATAAGAGAGGTCCCAGTAAGTAGCGAAGCACCACCACCACCCGCAACTTGTCGCTCAGTACGCTCAGGGCACGATGGACCGAATCACGATTTGCCAGAACCTCGTCTGGGAGGCATACCAGGCTCTCGGCCCGATCCTCGCGGCCCTCCAGACGGTCTGTGGGGCGACGGCCTCTTCGCCAGTTGAGACAACAGTTGACCGTGATCCGATGAATCCACGTGCCGAAAGAGCCACGGGCCGGATCGTAGGTATCCAGAGCGCGGTACACCTGTAGGAAGACTTCCTGCAAGATGTCCTCGGCATCGGCCGCCGTTCCCACTATGAGGAAGGCCGTACGGTAAACGAGGTTCTTGTACTGCTCGAAAAGAAGACCGAAAGCTTCGCCATCTCCGGCCCGGCTACGGCGAACAAGAACGGCATCGTCTCCCGGCATGTCGACTCCCGGCGGGTGGCTACTTCCTGAATAGTACACGGGCCAAGGCCGAAAGGTTCACTGCGGTGAGGCGAGGTGGCGCCGGGTGCCCTCATGCCCGCGTAGCCACTGAGCAGGGCCGGCATCGGCCGTAGGCCGGCGACCGTGCGGATGATCACCTATCGCTGTTGGGCATGATCGTTCGCGGTCCGAGCCGAGATGCCCCAGAAGAGGAGGCCGTGTGGGCCTCCCCCCGGATTCATCGCAGCAGACGCAGCGCGTTCCACAGCATCTGGGCCACTTCGCCCCGAGTGGCGTTCTGCCAAGGGTCCCAGGAAGGTCCGAAGCCGATCAAGCCGGCGAGCACGCCGTTGTGCTCGGCCTTGGTCATGGCGGGAGCGTGAATGGAGCTGAAGTTGCCCAGTGTGCCGACAGAAGTGCCCGGAGGCGCCACGAGGGCACCGGGGCGAAGGTTGTCGAGTGCTCGAACCACCATGGTCACCACCTGCGCCCGGCCGATGTTGTCCCACGGAGCGA
>JAXGNF010000172.1:0-1563 GCA_040768135.1 Thermoleophilia bacterium
CCCTCGCCGGGATGATCCCCAATCTCAAGGTGCAGGTGCTTGATCCCGTGATGTGCAAGGGATACCCGAAAGAGACCGACCTGAAGGCTTTGGAGGACTTGGCGGCTACCATAGCCCAAAAACACAAAGACGAACAACTGGGCTGACCCAGTCGCCCGGCGAGAGCTAGAAACCGCCGTCAGCGGGCTTGATCCCTCCGCCAAGGGGACCCCGGAGGCGGTCTGCTGCCCACAGGAACTCCAGTCCGGCCAAGGCTATGCCCCTGGCCTGCCCCCGGTTGATACCAGATAGACTGAGAGTCCTTGAATGGCCGCGAAGACCAGAAAGGACGCACGTCGATGCCAAAGTAAAGGGGAAGAACCACACTCCGGAGCATATCGCACGCCTGCTGCATGATGTGCAAGCCGGCCACGCCGCCGGTCGGAACACCGCTTATATCTGCCTCTCGCTATCTCCGACAGCCCAAACGAGTTCTTGAGTGATTTAACTGCTCACCAGGCTGCTTGTTCTTCCCTCCGTAGTGTACTGCAATAGACCTCATCCGGGGTCCGATTCTCCAGAACCCGGTGCCGGCGCCTCTTGTTGTAGAAGTCGAAGTATGCGACTAGTTCTCTTCGTGCTTCCCGAATACTCTCGTATGCCCTGAGATAGACCTCCTCGTAAGGGAGTCGACCACGTCAGGGAGGAAGAAAGCCAGATGTCCGGTGGGTAGTCACTCTTTCAGGCTGGGAGGAAGCAGATACTGCTGACCCAGATTATACGGCCGGAAGTCCCGGACCATCAGTAGCTGCCTCCTGGGTCGTTTGCAGCCACACTACAAGGCCGGGCTATGGGAGTCCAGTCTTCGTCGAGGGGTTTTTCCGATACCCTCCTATAGTACTTTGTTGTTCCCGCCGGTGAAACAGCATCAACTGGTTGAGATCGACAGGCTGATCGCCGGTTCGGCAGCGGCTGGCCCACCAACGCACGACGGGTTCGAGGAGCAGCACCGCCTGCGACAAACTCAGGCCGGCCACGGGACTTCTGGGTCGAGGCGCGCCAGGGTGAGAATGGCGTGCGCCAAGGTAGTCAGTGCACAGCGATGGTAGCAACCGAGATAGCTGCGGCCTTCGTAGTGATCGAGTCCCAACTCGCCTGTGAGCTGCCGGTTGTCAAGCTCGATGGTCCAGCGCAGCCGCGCAAGCCGGGTGACACGTTCAAGTGGTTCGTTTTCGGGGAGGTTGGAGAGCCAGTAATCGGCGGACTCGGGCGCTCCTTCGGGCCATTCGGGCTATGAGCCATTCGGGGCGTGGGGGTTCATGGCCTCGCCGGACGGGATGGGCCGCCACCAGCCGAAGAAAGGCGAAGCGACCCTCGCTATTTTCACCTTCGCGTGTCGTTCGTAAGGGTAGTTGCTGGAAGGCGGTCTCCAGGAGCCTCCTTGCCAGGTCAAGAACGGACTCCGGGTCCCGATCGGCCTTGGCCCGAGCGCGCGGTCGTCCGCGCCCCTCCGTGCCGGTGGGCAGGGCGAAATCCGTTTCAGGTCCGTAGGCCGTGGTCTTACCGTGCACGGCAAGAAGGTGG